>JAJYDQ010000003.1 GCA_021777225.1 Deltaproteobacteria bacterium | reverse complement strand
CTTGGCGTTCCTCCTTCCCCCTTGTTTGTTTCCAAAAAACGGGTTCGCGCGGAACGCCTTGTTTTTCAACTATTATTCACTCGCCCCACTGTATTCTCATACAAAAAGGGCGAAACTATAGTCATAATTTCTAATTCCAAAAAACATAGGTAATGACTTATCCGGGTGTTTATAGCATCGACAATATGTAAGGGCCATCTTCAGTTATCGCTATTGAGTGTTCAAAGTGAGCCGACAGCTTGCCATCCGCCGTCACTGCGGTCCATTCATCATCCAGAAGCTTCACCCTCCACGATCCCTGGTTGACCATGGGTTCGAGAGCTAGCGTCATCCCCGCCTCTAAACGTGGATTTCCGCCCACTCCTGTGTAATTGGGTATCTGCGGTGGTTCATGCATTTTGCGGCCGACTCCGTGCCCTACAAAATCCCGAACTACCGCAAAGCCATTTGACTCCACGTGCTTTTGAACCGCCGCCGAGATTTGTTGTAGACGGTTTCCGATCTTGGCCTGTTCAATACCCATGTAAAGAGACTCTTCAGTAACATTTAGAAGGTGTTTTGCCTCCTCAGAAATTGACCCCACCGGATATGTTCGAGCGGCGTCGCCAACGAACCCTTTAAAAACAACGCCCACATCCACGCCGACAATGTCGCCTTCACGGAGGGCCCTAGGGCCTGGGATACCGTGAACGACCTGCTCGTTAATCGAAGAGCAAATACATGCTGGATAAGGTCTTCTGTTGCTCATGCGGTATCCTTTGAAAGCTGGTTTGGCCCCTGCGTTTCTAATCATGGCGCAGGCTATCTTGTCGAGTTCGCCGGTTGTTATGCCTGGAGCCACAACTTCGCCGAGTTTCTGCAAAATATTGGCGACAATTCTATTTGCCTCCCGGAGTGTCTCAATTTCTCGGGCAGTTTTGAGGATTATCGGGTTTTCTTTCAACTTTGGCCTGCCTTCAGGAAATAAAATATCATCCATAACGTTTATCAAATCGTTTCATAAATTACCAGTAACTATTTGTATAATGACTATAATCTAGGTGATAATGCCACGGTGCCATTTTGTATGAAAATTCCCAATTTTTACAGATCATAGAGAAACTATAGGTATTCGGAATTTTAGCATTTATTGCTTGACAGGTTTTTATCGATAAGCTAAGCTTAAATAGCTAGTCATGTAATCGCCCGACGGACGTTCGTATCCTCCTTCTATGGAGCCATACCCTTTTTGTGAATCCGCCGGGCTTCTTTTTGCAACAGACTCACCTGTTTCGGATGAGGGTGCATATTTCCAACCAATACGACGCTCCCTAAAATGAGAACCTGCAAGACTATAATTCTTCTAACTGTGGTCGGCGCGATTTTAATTTGGGGCGGCAATGCGTTGTTTTGGATGGAACACACCTATTTGACCATAAAATCCAGCAAAATGAACCTTGATCAGGCGTTTTTTCTTGGTGACTGGTTGGGCGCTACAGGGACGGTCATCAGTATCAGACACGACGGCAAAGCTGATTTCCGGAGCGATCTTTTCTACGTTCAGGATGCAAAAGTGAAAATTGAAGGAAATAGATTATTGATCAATTTCCCCGGTTTTGAAAAGAATATGACAATCGAAGAACCACCCAGACTTGGTGACGATGGCTTCTGGCGCATGCGCCTCGACGGTGAAATATTCCTCAAGAAGTCACATGATCTATTTGTTTGAAAGGAAGATAGATTTGAAGGCCGTAGATTAGTTCAGAGAAGATTATCCACGGCCTGAAGAATATCCTATTTGCTAAGCAATTTGCGAAAATGGTACCCAAAAAGCGCGCTTGACACCGCTTCCCCAAAAGACTTCCTGTGGAAGACAAGTGCGTTCATCAATAGCTTCCAATAATAAAATTTTCCTTTATCCAGGATACCCAAATAGAGAATGGATGAAAAGAAGGCTCTGACTTCTAGCTTATCTATTCTTTTGGGACGGGTGGGTTTATATTCCTTCAAGAACTCAAGTACTCGTTTATAATACTCTTTAGGAGAATATATATGGTCCAGCACAGCCTGATATCCGGCGCGAATCGTATCGGCGTCCATCTTTTTTGGAATGAAGTTTAAAGACCCGTCGCAGTTGTCCCCAGTGCAATCCGCCAATAGCCGACCCTCTTCCTGAAGTCTCTGATACAGCCTAGTGCCGGGTATTGCATTAAGCAGACCAATCATTGCTTTAACAACGCCACTACTTTGAATAAACTTTATCTGTTGTTCGAAAATATTTGGAGGATCATTGTCGAATCCGATGATAAACCCTCCCATGACTTCCATGCCGTTCCTTTGAATTATTTTTACAGCTTCCACAAGGTCCTTGGACTGATTCTGCCTTTTTCCGCACTCTGCGAGGCATTCTTCGTCAGGGGTCTCCAGGCCAAGAAAAACCGAATCAAATCCCGCCGCAGTCATCAATGACATAAGTTCCTGATCTTCCGCCAGGTTGACTGAAGCCTCAGTAAACAGGGAGAAGGGGTATTTCCTTTCCTCCTGCCATTTTCTGAGTTCACGTAGCAAAGATTTTACTTTTGTTTTGTTACCGATGAAATTATCGTCAACAATAAAGCAGCGGCCTCGCCATCCCATTTGGTAAAGTGTTTCAAATTCGTGAAGCATTTGATCATTGGATTTAACACGGGGTTTGCGTCCATTAAGATGGACTATGTCACAGAATTCGCAATCAAACGGGCACCCTCTCGAATATTGAATGGACATGCAAGCGTAATAACTCATGTTTATAAGATCCCATTTGGGCAACGGAGTCTTTGCAATATCAGGCTTTTCGTCCGATCTATAGATTGTCTGAACTGACCCTCTGGATAAGTCTTCAAGGTACAAGGGAAGTGTTATTTCAGCTTCATTCAAAATTTGAGTGTCAATTTCAGGGAATTCTTCGGGCGTACTGGAAAAAAGCGGACCGCCCGCTACCACATTCTTGTCAAATTTCTTGGAGCGGCTTATGACTTCCCTCACAGATTCTTTCTGAACCACCATGGCGCCGATGAACACAGTGTCCGCCCACTTTAAATCGGTGTCCGTGAGTGGTTCCACATTCATGTCGATGAGCTTCAGGTCCCAATCCTTGGGCATCATTGAAGCGATTGTAAGGAGGCCGAGTGGCACGTGAGCAGCGCGCTTCCTTATGAATTTAAGGATATGTTTAAAACTCCAGAAAGTATCTGGAATAGACGGGTATACAAGTAAAGCCTTCATTTTTGAATGATCCTTAATCAATGTAATGGTTAAGTAATGAGAGCAGAATTGGACAATGAAATCTGATGCGCCGGATTAAGATAAGCCATGTCTTAAAACTAGCGCCAAGTATATTAAACAATTAATGCGTATCATCCACAAAGTCAATCCAATTGATGAAATGACAGCGATCACCTATTTGGAACGTTGGGGCTCGGAGTGGCCGGCATGGTCGCTTTTCCCGCATAAGGTGATTCTATAAAACGAAGCAGGGACGAATTGAGACCCAAAATGAAAGTAGTATTTTTCGAAAATATGTTCTTGTAAGCTTCAATACTTCGAACAAACCGAAAAAAATCCTCATCTTTACCATATGCTTCAGCATAAATTTTAGCCGAATCCGCTTCGCCTTCTCCTTTGAGGGTCTGAGCCTGCCTATAGGCTTCCGCAAGAATTATATCCCTTCTCTTGTCTGCATCCGCCCTGATTTCGCGAGCCTGTTCATCTCCTTCAGCTCTATATCTCTTGGCTATTCTTTCCCGTTCCGCCTTCATTCTTGCAAAGACGCTGTTCTGAACTTCTTCCGGCAGATCAACACGCTTAATTCGGACGTCGATGACCCTGATTCCGAAACGGCGTGCCTGTTCCTCGGCGCCACTGGTCACCTGTTTCATAATTCCTTCTCGTTCTTCTCCAATAAATTCCTTGAAGTTGCGGTTTGCTATTTCCTGCCGGAGGCGAGCGAAGGTAATGTCGTTCAATCTGGCTATAGCTCCCGAATAATTCCGGACAGTCTGAAAAAATACCAAAGGTTCTTCAATTTTCCATCTAGACACCGTGTCTACCGTAAGGCGCTTTTTGTCCAGAGTTATATATTCGGCGGGCCTGGCTTCAGCAGCCAAAATTCGCTTTTCCAAAATGATAAGATCCTGGACTAGGGGAATTTTAAAATAAAGGCCTGGGTCCTTGATTATTCGAACAGGTTTCCCAAATTCCAGCATAACGCATTGTTGCCATTCCTGGACAACAAACATTGACTGAAGGGCCACTAACGCAATCACAACTAATATGACAATTGACCTGAGCATTGTTGTTATTGGGCTTTCTCCTTATGGTCTGGGCCTGGCTCGGTATTAGACGCAGTAGGTGTTTGAAAAACCTTATCCGGGTCGGCAATATTAAGAAGAGGAATAAGCTTGGAATCAGTACCTTGAGTGATGAATTTTCTAGCGGGGGACAGGAATCTCTCGGCGGATTCCAAATACAATCTTTCTCTGGTAACGGCAGGCGCCTTTATATACTCACCAAGCACCAAGGAAAAACGCTTAGCGTCACCCTGCGCTCTAATAACCCGTTCTACCTTGTAAGCTTCAGCCTGGCGGATTTCCTGTTGGGCGTTACCTCTGGCCTTGGGAATAATATCTTCGGAATAGCCGTCAGCTTCTTTTATGAGCCGTTCTCTGTCTTCCCATGCGCGCACCACATCATGAAAAGCCTCCTGCACCTGCGGAGGCGGGTCTACAACCAATAATCGAGCTTGAGTCACCAACAATCCGGTGTTGTAGTTGTCGAGCAATTTCTGGAGATACACTTCCGCTTTCTTCTGTATCTCCATCCTGCCTTTGGTCATGGTGTAATCAATAGTGTTTTCACCCACTATACCTCTTAGCGCCACTTCGGCTGAAACTCTAAGAGTGTTTTCGGGAGATTCCACTCCAAAAAGGAATTTAGCCGGATCTTGAACCGTGTATTGAACGAAAAACTGAATATCTACAATGTTTTCGTCACCAGTAAGCATAAGAGATTCAGCCGGGACGGAACGGGTCCTGGATCCATCACTTCTAAATCCTATCTCGGCGCGCCTCACCTTGCTCACGTCCACAACGATTTGATTCATAAAAGGTTTAGGAAGCCTGTAACGTAAACCAGGCTCGGTAATCGAATACTCCTTGCCAAAAAGCAGCTCCACTCCCTTTTCTCCGGGTCCTACCACGTAAAAACCGGACAGAATATATAGGATGATAGCAATTACACCTACGACCCATATTCCCCATCCCTTCATGAAATTATTAAACCAGTTTCTAAATTCTTCAAAGTTGCGTTGCAGCTCTTTCATGGGGTTCTGGTCTTGTCTGTGCTGAAATCTTTCCATCAACTCTCCTAAAACATGGCGGGCCATAACCGAAAATTGGTTGTCAACAAAGAAGCCAAGTTAAATTACTAACTCAACTCAAGGAAGTCTCCTTGTCGTTTAGAAACGAAATAATTGCTGGGGAAGGGTGTCGGATCGCAAAGGATAACGGGAAAGACATTTTCCGGAGAACATTGTCCTCTGGGAAACAAAGCATGCCCCTCTCGCGATTTAACCGTCTTGCCTCTTGTTGGACATCCTGACGAGTTTCCTAAACAGGGGGGTCTTTTTCAGCCCTTGCAGCGCGCCATCCGAAAGGGCCTTTTCAATTACCTCCGCGCCTCCGACCTGTACAGCGAGATCCAGCACGGCAAGGGCCTGCTTATATCTTCCTGTGCGGGCATAAACCAGCGCAGCGTTGTAGTGTAGCCATTCAGGTTCAAATGGTTCCTTGTCAACCAAAGCCTTTTCATAATACTCAAGCGCATCGTCATAGTATCCCATTTGCAGATTTAAATAAACAAGCCGGCTAACCGTATAAGGAGCGAGATCTGTGGAGCCTTCTATGATTTTCCGGACCTGCAAAGACTTTCTTTTATTGCCCAGGATCAGGTGGGCCACTGCGTAATCAGCAAGAGCGAATTGATCTAAAGGGTCCTTTTTCAACCCTCGGTTGTAGTACTTGACAGCGTTTCGCGGCTCGCGCTTTTTGTATAGAAAATAATGGCCAAGGTGGAAATCAACCTGAGCGTCATCAGGATCGTTAGTAAACGCCTTTTCAAAAAGTCCAAGCGCCTCCTTTTCCCGATCCAGTTCCAGATAAAGATGTCCCAATTCCGCAAGGAACTGACTGTCCTCTGGGTCCAGTTCTACTGCTCTGTCCAAGTAATGTAGCGCCTTTTCATAATCAGAATTATCCAAATAGATAAGGCCAAGATTGAAGTAAGGGTCCCCATTATCTCCATCGAGATTTATAGACGCCAGGAAATCCCGTTTTGCCTGATCAATCAAGCCAAGTTTCCAGCATATCAGACCGCGATTGTTGAACAGGTAAGCCCGTCCAACGCTACTCAAATGAATAGCTTGATCAATTAGTTCGTGGGCTTCCTGGAGGCGGTCTTCATCGTACTTCATCAGAGCGGCGTCGTTGAGACTTCGAACAAGCTTTTCGCGCTCCCACTCACGATGGGCGCTAAATACCATAGTCCCGATTCTAAGACTTTCCAGCTTCTTTGTTTCTGTCAAAAGAACGAAGTTATTGACTTCCAGCCCTTCTTCCAACCAATTAACCTCAACGCAAAAAGCGGGAACTCTGCTGGAATCTCCAAAGAAACTGAGATAAAGTAATACCTTACCATCCAGATCGTCAGAAAATTTGTTGGTGTCCCAGATTTCATCAGGGTTTTCAAGGGTAAAGGCGATCCAGGGACCAAAGCCTGTCTTTCCAAATTTCTCTATTGTTAAAGATATTTCAGGAATAGCCGTAACTATTGTCTTATTATCCGGAAAAGACGGAAGTGAAGTGTGGTGTGGTTTTGGCGAAAACTCCAAAAAATCAATAGTCTTGTCGATATCCCTTGTCGCCATCCATTACCTCTGTGTGGAGTTCATAAATCATTGTGTTCACAAAATCAAAAACTCTTTTTATCAGTTGTTCATTTTTTAAAAACGTTCAGTGACTATACGAAAAAGTAAAAATATCACGTTTAAACAAAATAGCACTAAGTGTCACTGTGGTCAACGAATTGAAAATTATCAGGATCTCTAGGTGAAGACAAAGGGAACCAGAAAAAAGCTCCGACTCAATTTTGTGAGCGATCCCAGTTCATTACTATGCCAACAGCCACAATAGCTGCTGTTTCAGTTCTCAAGGTGGTCGAACCAAGTGACGTCGCAACAAACCCAGCCGTTGTGAGCTGTGATTCTTCCTGATGAGTAAGCCCTCCTTCAGGCCCTATCACGAAGACCACCTGGTCCGGTTTACAAGAGTCTAGGATTATTCGAAGCGGAGGAATTTCCCGATTTAGTGCGAAATAAACAAGACACGAATCCCTGCTAACTTCGTTTAGGAACTGTTCCAAATACATTGGATCATTAAACGTAGGTATTTTCGATCTGCCCGATTGGGCGCAAGCCGACGATGCGATCTTGATCCATCGAGTCCGAACTGAATCCGGACGTCTATTGGATCGTTCAAAAAGCAAAGGGTAAAATGAATGAACGCCCAGTTCCGTGCAGTGCCGAATGATTTCCTCCGTCGGCCCTGGTCTTATACACCCAAAAGCCAGGTCAACCTTCACGGGGAATTCGAATGCATCTTCGGTAGAACTACGTATGTTTCCAATTAATGCGTTTCTATGGTCCAGTTCAAGGATCACGTCATAGCGGCGCGTTCCATCGAGCGCAGTTAAACAATCACCAGGTCCAAAATGAAGAACATTTTTCAGATAGCTTATGTTCACTTCAGAAAATAGAATCTTCTCATCCCTAATTTCATCGCCTGTAACAAAAATCCTACGGCCTCTCAAAATCTGAACCGCCTTTTCAAATAATTTTCAATGCGATTGAGACCCTCGATGATATTCTCCATCGAGTTTGTATAGGAGAAACGTATGAAACCCTCGGCGTTTTCCCCAAAATCAATCCCTGGAGCCACCCCAACTCGGGCCTCACGAAGAATTTCGAAAGTAAATTCATAAGAATTCTGTGAAAATTTCCGAGCGTCACACAATATATAGAAAGCTCCAACTGGATCATGCTTTATCTCAAATCCGATTTCACGGAGTCGTTTCAGCATGATTTTCCTGCGCTCATTAAAGATTCGTTTCATTTCAAGGGTCTGAGATGAAGAGTTAGTGAGCGCTTCTACTCCTGCGTATTGAATGAAGTCAGCGGCGCTGATGAAGAAATTCTGGCTCATTTTTTGAATCGGTCTTACGCATTCAGGACGGCTGATAACATAACCAAGTCGCCAACCGGTCATAGCGTATAACTTCGAAAAGCCGTTCAAAACAAACGAATTGTCGGTAAATTCCAAAATAGAATGCTCCTGCCCTTCGTAAACAAGCCCATGGTAAATTTCATCAGAAATAATCGGAGCGCCCAGATCCGAGATCGCTTTCATGCTCTCTGGCGAAATCAATGTGCCGGTAGGGTTCGACGGAGAGTTTATTATGATGGCCTTTGTCCGTTTTGAAGTTGCCTTCTTAACGGCGCTGGGGTTCAGTTCAAATCCATCTTCGGGATGCACAGGGACAAATGTAGGAATAGCCCCCAGAAAATTCACAAAATTTGGATAACACGCGTAATGTGGATCAGCGAGAATGACTTCATCACCAGGGTCTAGAATTGAAGCAAGTGTTAGAAATATGGCAGGTGACGAACCGGAGGTGATTATTACATTGTCCGGATTGACGTCAACATCGTACAGGCGTTTGTGGTAGGCCGATATCGCGTGGCGCAACTCAGGAATTCCAACACTCGAAGTATAATGAGTTCTACCCTGTCTCAGGGCCTTTACTCCCGCCTCAACAATATTTGAAGGAGTATCAAAATCGGGTTCTCCGACTTCAAGATGAATGACGTCCTCGCCTGTTTTTGATATCCGCAGGGCTTCTTCAAGAACGTCCATGACCAGAAATGGGGGTATGGCCGCGGCCTTTCGAGAAATGCATTCGCAAAATCTATTCATAAACAAAAACCTCTGTAGAATGATCGAAGCATTCAATGCCTATTAGGCTGTAAAAACCATTATAAAAGAATGAGACGCCACGCTTCAAACTTATTAATTGATTTTCCTACCATCCCCTGATAAAATCGCCAAATACTAGAAAAGCTTTTATTTTTGTAGAATTGACAACGATCCTAACTAAGTAAAAGCTTTAGGAAAACGCGATATGTATTCGAAGGTAAAAATACGTTTGTCGGCTATGGTTCTGGTCCTAGCCTGTTTCGCGTTCATCCCTGCTCTTGGTTTTGCGACATTGTATGGGATAAAGGACTCGAAGGGAGTTTTTGTCCCTAAAGTTTCCGTTGAAATGGGAAAAAAGGAAATCCTTATAACAAAAGTTGATCCACACGAAAAGTTCAAATCATTCGCTCTCATTCTCAATCGGAAAAGCCCTGCCTTGATCCGCAATATTGGCTCCGTAAACATTGAATGGATCGCGTCGGACAACAGACCGACAAAACCTGTTCCGTTTGCAGGCGCTACTTATGACCCTAACAAGCTAAAGTTCGAAGAATCGGTTACGAGATCCATCGGAATGAAACTCGTTGACAAGAGCGCCCGAAATCTGTTTACCGGCAAGCAATTTTCAGATTTATTTTCCATGTTCCTGGACCAGCAACCATTGGTCGCCAAGGAGGGGGCAACAGAGTCCGAAGGCGCCGTTAAGCTGGGAGCCGGCAGGGACATCTCCATCAATGTAGACAAGACATCGATAACCTTCAACGAAAATAACATTAAAAAGGGCGAGATCATAAATATCGATAATAGATCGGGATTGGACCAGACTCTCGGGGTGGAAATCCCGGAGAAAGACCTGCTTTATACACAAATTGTCAGAAAACCCGAACAAACCAAAGTGCCTAGAGAGATTTGGGGCAAGTTCAAGGTTACGGCGGATTCGGGTATTTTTGTAGTACTCATTCCTGACCCCGATCCGGCTCGACTCGCAAACCTGAACGGGAAAGAGGTCGTGGTAAGAATATATCAGGGAGACAAGGTTCGGGAATCCATTAGGGTCCCTATAAAGACTGTCACAGAGTCTATTGCCGCTGGATCTGGACACGGCGCTTCGACTTCGGTTCATGAACAGGACCTCAAGCCGTTAGCCAAGCCGACAGCGCCTTCAAGCTCACAAGTGACCGAAGCGCAGCAGGTTCCTGCGCCTGCGGCTTCTATGGAGAAAGCCGGCCCTTCGAGGGAACTGGAAAATAGGGGTGCTACGACCGCAGTGGGAATCTGGATACTTCAGATTTTCAACCTCGTGGCCCTTATCGCCTTGGCTCTTTACGGAGCCTTCTTTGTTCTTCCCAAAGTCCAGGTCCTTGAGGCCAGGATGTCCAAGAGCGAAATGTTCTTGCATGGAGCACGAGAAGCTATAAGAGAGGAACTTGATAAAACTAAAGAAGAAATATTGAACGAGTGCAAAACTGAGAATCCTCCAAATGAATCTCAGCAGGGTTAAAATCCTTCCAAAATTCCTCATTCGATTGTTCCTCATTTTTTAGGGTTGCGCAAGAACCGTTCATAATTTAAATTATGCGATCATTTTTTATCCGGGAGATCTTAACAATGTTTGGACCTATGCCCACTTCGTTTTTTCTGACCTCCGGCAGCGGTGAGGCCTCAATGGAGCTTAATGCTTTTGATGCCGCTCTTCTTGATGCCGGGGTAGGTGACACCAATCTTATCAAAATGAGCAGTATTCTTCCTCCCGGCGTAAAGCAGATAGAACGGATTCCTCTAAAAAAAGGATCTTTTGTTCCTCTAGCTTACGGAGACAGGTCTTCGGATTTCGCGGGGGTTCAGATTTCAGCGGCAGTTGCTGTGGGGATCCCTGAAGATCCAAATGAAGCCGGTCTGATAATGGAGTTTTCGCACGAAGGTGATCCTGAAAGTTGCGAAAATATTGCTAGGAGCATGGTCAAAGAAGGTATGGAAGTAATTCGTAAACGAAAACTACTCGAAATTAAGAGTATTTCAGCTACCCTCAAAGTCACGAAAGTGGGGGCAGTATTTGCTGCGGTGGTGCTATGTCCCTGAATGAGAAAGAATGGTTTACAGAGGCTTTCGAGAATAATACAGCATTTGCTGTTCATTATACCAAAAAGCTTTATGAGGCTCAAAGTGAATTTCAGAAAATCGAGTTTTATGAAACACCGGTCATGGGAACGGTCTTGTGCCTGGACGGATGTTTCATGGTTACTGAAAAGGACTCTTTTGTCTATCATGAGATGATAACTCATCCGGCCTGCGCAATGGCGTCGAGACCGGAATCAGCTCTTGTAATAGGAGGCGGAGACGGGGGGACCGTGACGGAACTCGTCAAGTATCCAAGTTTAAGATCCATAACTCTTTGTGAGATTGATGGCGAGGTGGTTTCAACCTGCAAGAGATTTTTACCGGAGATATCAAGCGGATTGTCCGATTCTCGGGTGAAGGTTGTCTGTCTGGATGGAGCAGCCTACGTTAAGCAGTTCCAGGACGAATTTGATATAATACTTATTGATTCAACAGACCCTGTGGGCCCAGGAAAGGCCTTGTATGAACTGGACTTTTACATGTCCATCAAAAACGCTCTCAAAAAAGGCGGGGTGGCTACTTTCCAGACTGAAAGCCCATTCTTCATGGCGAATGTTTTCGCGGACACGGTGAAAAACTTAAGGTCAGTATTCGGTCATGATTGTGCGACGCCGTATTTGTCGGTCATACCCAGTTACCCCGGCGCTCTGTGGTCGTTCACCATGTGCTCAAACGAACCTAAAAATGCTTTGAATCCTCAGCCTGGTCTTTCTGAAGATCTCTTGAAATCTCTTGATTATTACAATGCCCAAGTTCACACAGCGGCCTTTGTATTACCGAACTTCGTACGCAGGTTGATATCTTAGAAAGCGGGATTTAGACTTATGTCAGAGCGGCATTTTCTTGACTCCCACTCGACGAAGGTTATAGGAGGCAGACCCGCGATCCTGGGATGCCCTCTGGATGTGACTTCGACGTACCGAACCGGATCCAGTGAAGCCCCTTCAGCTATCAGGATATCCTCTGATTCCATTGAGTCTTATTGCCCTTTTCTGGATAGGGAACTCGCAGATCACCCTTTTTCCGATTTGGGAGACCTTCGTCTGGCTGGAAAGTCTTTGGAAGATAAATTGAACGAGATTCAAGTCAACGTTGAAAAAATACTCGAACAGCGTGGTATTCCCCTATGTATTGGTGGGGAGCACACGGTTACTCTCCCTATAATGGAGGCGTTTAATAAGCATTTCGGAAAGTTCGTCATATTGCATCTGGACGCACATTCTGACTTACGGGATTCATACGAGGGGCAGACGATAAATCATTCGACAGTAATGAGACGCGTAGTTGAGATAATCGGTCATGAAAATCTTATTCAATTTGGCGTCAGATCAGGGACACGCGAAGAATTCCACTGGATTAGGGAACATGGCGTTCTGGCAAGTTTTAGACCAGGTCTGGAAAATACACTACTTAACAGAATTGCGGGCAGGCCCGTCTACCTTACCCTGGATCTGGATATCCTGGATCCGGCATGTTTCCCGGGTGTAGGTAACCCCGAAGCAGGAGGTTGGTCTTACAATCTCCTGGAACGATTTATCAAGTTTCTCGCTCACGTTGATATTATCGGTCTGGATGTCGTGGAGCTAATGCCTTCGGTTGACAATTCCGAGATGAGTTCAATAACAGCGGCGAAGATAATCCGTTCATTGTTGCTGATATGCTAGTTAATATTATTTGTCTATTGTGATATGAGTCCAGCCCATGATCAATTTTATGGGTCATGTAGTAATCGATGGTCGTGAGGTCAAAGCGATCAGCAAATGTTCAGCCGGGCAAAGAAGATTGTAGACAGGAAAACCGGGTATTGGGGAGTGAATTTCCGACTATTTTTGGGCCGCTCGGTTTTCTGCGCTATCCTTGCTATTTGTTGTGCGCCGATAGAAGGGTACTCCGCTGATCATTCTGTCAACCATACGATGCCGGCAGGTGGATGTCCCGACCTTGTGGATCTTATAAAGACGCTGTCTCCAAGTGTTGTCAGCATTGCAGTTGAAAGAAAGGAAATTCCCGGCCGTGTCTCCGGTTCCATTTCGTCTTTGAGGGAAGACGCCACCAACACGGGCGAAAAGGGAAGGAATAAAGACCCTCTTTTTAGTGACAGTATTGGAAGTGGCTTTTTTTGCGACAGGGAAGGGCACATAATCACGAACGCGCACGTTGTTGACGCAGCCGAAAAAATTCAGGTGACCTTGTCTACAGGAAAAGTTCTTCCTGCCAGGGTAGTGGCCGTACATCCCCGTGTAGACTTAGCCTTGATAAAGGTTGACCCTGAGTTTGAGGCGCAGGAAGCGAAGATAGGCGATTCGTCAAAAGTTGAAGTGGGTCAGTGGGTACTTGCGGTAGGGAACCCATTCGGACTAGGGCGAACCGTCACCGTGGGGATTGTTAGCGGGAAAGGACGTTTCCTGGGACTGGGGCCGGATGACAATTTTATTCAGACCGACGCCTCCATCAACCCGGGAAATTCAGGTGGGCCGCTATTTAATATGATCGGCGAGGTCATAGGCATAAACACAGCGATAATAGCGTCAGGGAAAGGAATCGGGTTTTCAATCCCCTGCAATTATGTGAGGGAGTTGCTCGAACAGAAGCCTGGCCGCGTCAACAAAGCCAGCGGATGGTTAGGGGTTTACGTTGACGACATCGATGAAATCAAGGCTAAATCCCTAGGTCTTTCGACTCCTGATGGGGTCATGGTGGATGATGTTCTCGGAGCGACCCCGGCTTTTCTTGCAGGCATTCGTAAAGGGGATCTTATCTTGCGCGTAGACGGCAAACTAATTCATAACGGAAAACATCTGTCTTCGATTGTTTCAGGTAAAAAGCCAGGAGATGTTATCCGTATGGTGGTTCTGAGGGAGCACAACCCCCAAAATGTTGATGTAGTAATGGGTAGCCCACCAGAGTAATTAAACATTTTCTGGAACCTCAGACTCTCTCCGGATGATCTCGACCAATTCTGTCGTTGCGCTATCTAAATCAGCATTTACAATTTTGTAATGAAAAATAGCTTCGAACTGCAGTTCCTTTTGAGCGTTCTGCAACCTTATTCTTATTGATTCCTCTGTGTCAGACCCGCGTTGTCGAAGACGTTGTTCAAGCGTTCCAAGGTCAGGGGGCATTATGAATATGCCAATGGCTTCGCCGATTTTTTGGAACACATCCAGGGCCCCATTGACATCAATATCCATGATGCATCGTCGACCATTTTGTAACTCTTTCCGGATCGGTTCAACAGGTGTCCCGTACATGGCGCCATGGACTTCTTTCCATTCTAGAAAGCCGTCATTTCCAATCATTTCGACAAAACGCCTCTTGTCAACGAAATAATAGTCTACGGCCTCTTCTTCACCTTTTCTAGGCAACCGGGTTGTGCACGAGATTGAATAAAAAAGGTCTGGCAGAATGGTCCTGACGCGACGGATCAGAGTGGATTTACCGGCTCCGGACGGAGCTGAAAGAACAAATAGGACTGGTTTGATCAAAACGAACTCCTCAATTTGCTCAGGCTCGAGTGGGATGTCCTCATATTGAAATTGACACCGAACCTGTATATTCATTTTGCTAAAATTTTGTCCAGCGGGAAATCCGTTTTGTTGACACAGTGAGTACCGAATGATTAGCTATCTTTTGCTTGATGATGAAAGCGAAGGTCCAGATTATGATCCGAAAAGTCCTGGTGACGGTGTTGTTGGCGCTGAGTCTTGTAATGACAATATACGGAGGTTTTTTCCGTAAATTTTTGGTGTACGACAACCTAGAAAAATTCGACAAGTTGAAAAACGTTGGGATAACAATAAAAGTCCCGGGTTATGAGAACTCTTCCCAGAGTTTTACACCGGAATCTCAGTGGTTTTCAGAGCCTGAAATGGTTCGGGCTATGACATTTGAAGGAGTAAAACGTTACAAGGATGGGAAACTCATTTCAAACTATCCTGATCTTCGAATGTTGAAGGGCCGTATCCCGTGCCCGACCTGAATCTAAAAATGGACGTCGGGAACGTCCTTCAAGTTGGTAACTAATAAGAAGCGAGTTAGGAGAACATTACGTGGAAAAAATTAGGCTCAAGGTTCAGATAGCCTGCGTCGCATTACTAAATCTTGGTCTATTCCAATGGCAAACCGTTTGTTTTCCGGTACTTAACTGTCATTCTTGTCCTATTGCGATATTCTCCTGTCCGGTTGGTATCATTGGTCAGTTCATAGGCTTGGGATTGATTCCCCTCAGTGTTATCGGAATAGTGGCCATTGCCGGGCTAACGGTAGGGCGTTTCCTTTGCGGCTGGGTGTGTCCATTTGGATTCTTCCAGGACCTTCTATACAAAGTCCCATATATAAAATTCGACATCCCTCGCTGGACTCGTCTTATAAAATATGGGGTTTTCGTGGGATTGGTTGTCGCCGTTCCTTTTTTTCTAACACCCGGGTTTCCAGCCTATTTCTGTAGACTGTGTCCGGTAGCCACAATTGAATCAGCAGTCCCTTGGGCTTTAATAAACGGGACCACCGACATATTGTCTTTGACACTAAGGCTCGGAATACTTTTTGCCATCGTCGTTGCGTCGATGGGACACCGCCGTTTCTTTTGCAAGGTAATCTGTCCTCTCGGAGCCATCCTGGCGCCACTCAACCGTTTTGCCATGATTTTCCCAGAGCGAAACGACAAATGTACAAATTGCGGAGTATGTAACAAAGTGTGCCCCATGGAGACAAAACAAGGAGAATCGAAATTTGGGGTTTACGATGGAGCGCCTGAAGAGTGCATATCCTGTCTGGACTGCCGGGACAAATGTCCAACCGAAGCCATAAAAATATGGGGCTGATCGCTTTTAGTTTCCTGCATGGAGGACGTAAAACATGTGTGAATCGAACGCCTATATATTACGCGAAGGAGAAGAAGAGCTGGTCATGGAAAGTGTCGGCTCGATTGTTCCCGTTGATGGAAAGATCAAGCTGAAGAGTATATTCGGCGAAACAATCTCCATTGATGGCGCGATATTGGAAGTAGACCTGGTTGGTCACAAAATCCGGATCAACCCCATTTAATTTATAGAATCAAAGGTTTGAGGTCAGGCTCTGAACACGTGGTTGCAAGTTTTGCTCTTGACAGCCAGGGAGCCTCTTTGTAAAAGGTACGCGTATTTTAGAATTGTCCAATTGCAATTTCCGACCGGTGAGAGGCTTGTGACAGATGTCATCCATGGAGGCGGTAATTGTGCTTAACGCCGGCTATGAATTTATGGGGTTAATTTCGTGGCGTCGGGCAATGACGTTGCTTTTCAGCGGCAAAGTGGAAGTTCTCAAAGAATCCGATAAGGTTGTAAGGACTGTCTCTAAAAGTTTTCGTATCCCGGCTGTCATAAGGCTTCTCAAGTTTATCCGCCAAATATATAGACGGGAAGTTCCTTTTTCCAGGAAAAATGTTCTGATTCGAGACGCGTTTACGTGTCAGTATTGTGGGGATTACTTCATGTCCAACGAGCTGACGGTAGATCATATAATACCAAAAGTTCAGGGTGGCGAGAACCGGTGGAACAACGTTGTGGCATGCTGTAGGGTGTGCAATGTGAAAAAGGGTGGAAGGACCCCGAGGCAGGCGGGTATGAGTCTTATAAGACAACCTTTCAAGCCTACGATAATGGAATTCCTGAACGTATATTTGACAAGGAAATTCGGGATTAACTTGAATGAGTTACTGAGCGCCTAGAAATTTGGACACACTAGTTGAGGAAAACTGGACAACTGTGATTTTTTCACCAGAACGCAAAAACACCCTGTTGCCGGTCTTAGCGCATGCTGGAATCCGGACATTTTTTTGTTGACACGCTTTTCTCTTGTGATAAGAGAAGAGCGCTTCTTTTTCATTATATTTCCATCCCAGTGGAACACACGCGAACGGCCATTTAGATGCCGTTTTCGTGTTTTAAGGGCCAGGTGTATTTCGCCGGCCCTAGGCGCGTACCATTACGCTTCCAATTCACAGTTGTCTTACACAATATTTTAATTTAATTGTCAACAGTTTTTATTTGAATTTTGAGATATTAACAACATTTTTGAGATATAATATTATTAATGAATCATCATAAACTTCATGTTTAGTTTCAGTATGACAACGTATATATCATATAACATACTGTTAATTAAGGTTATTTAATCGTAGCATGGTATAGCATTTGAAGTCTGTCTATCAAGATTGTTTTAAAGAGCTTTCAGACGCAACGCGCGGTATAAGTTCGCTAAAAAAGGAACTTATTCTGTTCGTCATGATGGCGCTTTGCTTCATTTCTATAGTCAACAGCTCATGGAAAGCTTCTCCTGACAGCGCGCTGTATTTGGAACTTGGAGAATCAATTGCGCACGGAACAGGTTACAAATTTAATGGTGAGCGCCACACGTATGTCCCCCCTGGATATCCATTCCTGGTGTCTGTGACCGTCAAGCTATTTGGAAATAGTTTCCTGGCTTTTAGGGCGATGATGTCGACAGTCGGAATCGTGACAGGTTTTTGTGGCTATTTACTCATATTTAGACTGTTGGGTAGAGATTTGGCTTTAGTGATTGGTGGATTGTTCGCGATCAACAACACTCTTTTATTGAATTCCACCTACACCACATCCGACACCCTTTTCACATTATTCAGTTTGTTAAGTCTTATGGGTGTAAGCGCAATTCGGCCAGGTTCGCCGCGATTTCCCGGCTTAACATTGGCGGGTGTGATGTCCGGCGTCCCTGCTCTTGTTAGAATAAACGGTTGGGGTTTGCCGGTTTCTTCGGGATTGTTCCTGTTTTCATCGATGATAAAAATTGCGCTGCCCAAGAGGGTCTTATTTGCCGTCCTGTTTGTGTTTCTAGCATTGATTGTTCCTTGTTTATGGGAAATCCATAAAATTGGATATCCGGTCTCCATGACAGAAGGAGAATACGTTAAAGCGGTCACAGGCCGGACGCTCGGGACACAGTTGTCGATAATCTCGAAGGCCGCTTGGGACTACATACCCGAAACGGCCTCAGCCTTGGCGGGAGTTAGCATAAAAACGGGGTTTGTGGAGATCATAATTGCGCTGCTTGCTGTGATTGGTTTTTGGGTGTCCTGGAAAAGGGGCGAGAGGCTTTTCACGTATTTGACCGCTGTTCAATTTGGGGGATTGCTGTTTAGTCCAGCCGGAGCCAGATACATTCTGCTGTTGATTCCCGGTATTCTGTTGTTCATGTTTCAGGGGCTTACGATCACGATCACGCAGCTTAACAAAAGGACTTCGATAAAATGGCGGAAAATATTTCGACTGAGAGGGACCCTTGTTGTAGTAGCCCTTTTTTTGTTTGCTACAAACATGGGACAAAACGTTGTTACAATTTCCCAGGCGCGCTGCGCTCTGGAATCCGGCGGAGCGGAATCTTACCGGGACAAGCCTTTTTTTGTGGCAGCGCGATGGTTACGGTCAAACGCTAACGGTGAACCTGTATTAACGATGAATCCAAGGATAATTCGCTATCTCACCGGTCTGCCCACTGTGGAGACCCTGCGTTCAGGGTGCCCTGAGGAAACGGCATTGCCTTCGACCCGGAACCAGATCGCTGCAATGATTGAAAAGCGAAAACCTGCTTTTCTTTTTCTTGATGACAAGGATCCGGCTCTAAAGAACTTGATAGTTGAAGCCGCCGAATCCCTGAACTTTAAGGTTGATGTCGTACCTGAAGCGTCGTTCGGCAACCGATACTCCGTTTCCCGGCTATCGCGCGGTAATTGATTTGGCTAAATGAATGTTATGGCAATGGATCATTACCGTAAGGATAGAATACAAAAATATCACTGTCCCCTCAAAATGAAATTTCAAATTTCTTGACAAAGCAATACTCTGATAGTACAAATCAATGTTTATAGTTCCGGAGAGGTGCCGCATGAAAACGTGGACCCCAAAAAAAGGGGAAGTAGAACGTAAATGGTTTGTCATTGACGCCAAGGATAAAGTCCTTGGGCGAGTGGCCGTAGAATGCGCCAGAATACTACGTGGAAAGACCAAACCTCAGTTTGCGTCTCATATGGATACTGGTGATTTTGTAATAGTTATTAATGCGGACAAGGTTAAGCTTACTGGGCGGAAACTCCAACAAAAGACTTATTACAGCCATAGCAATTATCCTGGCGGAATAAAAAGTATCAAAGCTGAAACCTTGCTCAAGCAAAAACCTGAAAAGATGTTTCGTCTGGCGGTTCGTGGTATGCTTCCCAAGAATACTCTCGGTCGCGCTCAACTGGGGAAACTCAAAATTTATGCCGCCGATTCACACCCCCATCAGGCCCAGCAACCGCAAACCTACAACTTTTGATATGGAGTCGTAGATGTCTCAAGAATCCTTTTATGCTACCGGAAAAAGAAAAAACGCTATCGCAAGAGTTTTATTAAAACCTGGTTCCGGAAAGCTTGTGATTAATGACCGACCGATAGACAGCTATTTCGGTAGACCGACCTCAAGAATGGTCATTATGCAACCTTTTGAATTAACCCAGACGTCCGGTCGTTTTGATGTTACCGTTTCTGTTCAGGGAGGCGGGTTATCTGGTCAGGCCGGCGCCATTAAACATGGAATTAGCAAGGCTCTTTTAGAGGTGGATTCGACTTTCAGGTCCATGTTAAAGAGCGCAGGTTTTCTAACTAGGGATTCAAGGGTTAAGGAACGCAAGAAATATGGAAAGCGAGCGGCCAGGGCCAGCTTCCAGTTCTCCAAACGTTAATCTATCGGGTTTAACCGGGATTTTTAAAACGTGATACCTAGAGACAGGTCAAGAAACCTGTCTCTTTTATTCATGAGATCAGTCAATTCATAACGTTTTGCCTCAGTGTCAGCGGTAGGAATCCAGGACCTTTGCCAGTCTGGGTACGTTAAGCGCTCTAGTGGCGGCAGGACCTCGTCGTACGAAGGGAAAATGATCTTCATACGCGGGTCTTTTATTTTTGTAGAGGATACCCAGAGGGATCCCGTCTCCCCATTCTGAAGCTTTTAGAAAAGCCGCTTGCCGATCCGTAGGGTCATAATCCTCCGACAAAATGTAACAACGCTGATTATACCATCCGAAGGTATTAACTTTGTTGAAACTTACACAGGGTTGCAGGATGTCAACAAGAGAAAATCCAGTGTGCGCTACAGCGGCCTGGATAAGTCCGGAAAGATGTTCCGTTTTACCGGAAAACCCTCGAGCCACAAAACCGGCGTTCATGGCTATTGCGACTTCAACCGGGTTGAAGGGCAGGGAAAATACTCCATCGGGTTGATTCTTTGTGACAAACCCAGGTTCAGATGTCGGGCTGGCCTGCCCCTTGGTCAAGCCGTAAACCTGGTTGTTGTGAACGATCAAGGTCAAATCAATGTTCCTCCGGATCGCTGCCAGGAAATGATTCCCGCCTTCTCCGTAAACACAGCCATCGCCGCTTTCAACTATTACTTTGAGATCAGTGTTGCACAACTTTGCGCCGGTGGCGACCGGTAAGGACCGACCATGGAGACCATTGAAAACATTTGCGTTCAAATAGTGGGGAGCCTTTGCAGCCTGGCCGATTCCTGATACAAATAGCACCTGCTGTGGCGCTAATTCCAAAGAAACAAGCGCATGCTTCATTGCTTTCAGGATAGCATGGTTTCCACAGCCCGGGCACCATGCGGTCACATAATCACCGTAATCAGCTAAACTTACCATTTTAAACCAGCCCCCTAAGTCTGTAATCCAGCCAGTATATATTCGGGTGTAATTGGCAATCCATCATATCGGAGTATGGCCTTTTCTATTTGGAAGCCGGTTTCTCTTCGTATAAGGCGAGCAAACTGACCTGTTGCGTTACTTTCCACCGATATGGTCTTGCCGGCGGATTTGAGCTTTTCAACAAATTCTTCACCAATTATAGGCCATATCTGAGTGAAATGTAGTGTTGCTACCCGACGACCGGTTTTTCTTAGCCGGTTTGCAGCCTCAATGGTTGAACCTTTGGTGGATCCCCAACATACTAAAAGAAGATCCGGCTCTGAATCACCCAGAAACTCGGGGCGCGCCAATTCGGACTTGATCCCATCAAGCTTTCTGAGTCGTTTCTCCACCATAGAGATTCTAACGGACAAATCTTCAGTCAGGTGGCCGTCCGGAGTATGTTCATCGCTATCCGCAATTACGAGGTCCTGGGAGCTGGAAGCCTTTACGCATTGTCCAGACATCCCTGGAAATGTTCTTGGAGAAACTCCGGTGTGCGTCAGAACATAAGTAATATGACGATTTACCGCAACATCCGAAACAGAACAAGGATCCACAGGGTCTATTGTATCCAGGTCAAAAGGTTTCACAGAGCGGTAAGAATCCGCAAGGAATTGGTCGGTCAGTATGAAAACCGGCGTATTAAATTTCTGGGCGATATGAAATGCTTTACCGGTAATGTTGAAAGCCTCTTCAACATCGCCGGGCGTAAATATGGCGCGTGGAAATTCCCCATGACCAGCGTGCAAAACAAATTCCAGATCACCCTGTTCGGTGCGGGTAGGTAAACCGGTCGACGGGCCAGGTCTCTGGGCCACAACAATAACCACCGGGGTCTCCGTCATGCCGGCCAGGCTAACCGTTTCAGTCATGAGAGCAAACCCTCCGCCTGATGTGGCTACCATGCTGGGCGCCCCGGAAAAGGACGCTCCCACAGCCATATTGATAGCTGCTATTTCATCCTCCGCCTGTTCAAGCACGAACTCCATTTCAGTTGCATGATCCGCAAGAGTTGTCGCTATTGATGTGGCTGGTGTCATAGGATAAAAAGAGAAAAATTTCATCCCTGCGGCGATTGCTCCGAGCGCTATGGCCTCATTTCCGTTGAGAGCAAGCCTTCCTTCTGATAAAGCAGGCGGTCCCAGTTTAGGAAATTCGGACTTTTGCTGGATCATCCATTCATAACCGGCCGAGAACGAAACGAGATTTTCCTTTGTGGATTCCGCTCCATGTTTGTCGAAGAACCCTCTCAAGGTTTCGCCTATAGTATTTTCATTCAAGCCAAGAAGGGCGGATATTGTCCCCAGCGCCACGCTGTTGCTGAACATCGCGCCAGCTATCCTTGAAAAAGGAGCGTAGACAATTTGTGGGTGTTGATCCGACGAGATCGCCTCATCCACAACGACCAGACCATGTTGAGAAAGCTCACTCATGTGGAGGACTACAGAATTTTGGTCTAGAGCTATTAAAAGATCAACAGGTTCTTTGGGAGCCATGATTTCCCGATCGGAAACCCTAATGGCGTATGAATTATGGCCACCCCTTATGCGCGACTGATAACTCTGGGTTACCACAATATAGTAACCGGCGCGAACCAGACCTCTTGTAAGAATCTGTGACAGAGTAACCAGACCCTGACCCGCTTCTCCTCCAATCAAAATGTTAATTGAATCGAGTTCCATTTTGTTTTCCGCCAAATAATGTAAAATCTATAAATATAATCTGGTCCAGGGTAAACTAGCTATTATTCAAAAGGGTAACTATAAACCAATTTTGAGTCAAGCAAAGCCGATGCAATCACGAGTTCTATAAAACTGACGGAATGTGGAATTCCTGATCATAGGTTCATATCGATAAATTGGGTACTACCAAAAAAGCCGGACATCTGGTCCGGCTGATTCATCGATTTATTCGTATTGTTTTATCAAGAACATTAATTGCGTGTTCAATTACTGATCAGGCGCCTTCTGTCCGGGAACACACCAACAAGACCAACTAGAAAGACGAATACAAGCTTGGTTTGCTTGTCCGAAAGGTCGTTTGGGTTCTTCTATTGAATCATCGGCCTTAATAAACGATCTAAACCTCTAGCCTAATTTTTCACCGCGGCGAACTTTCTCGAGAGTCGATTCAAGAAGATTTCTGGCCTTGTCCTTTTTTGCCTCAAACTCTTCCCGCCAAACCTCTATTTTCTGAATCGCTTCAAGTTCCCAGGGTAACCAATCCTTTTTTGCCCTGCTTCTGATAGATTTCTCCAACTCGCTTGGAATTGGCGGGGTCGACAGTTCTTCATAATGATGCTCGATTTTTCGGAGAAACTTAAATAGTTGCTTCATATCCTTTTTACTGAAAGGCTTGACCGGTTCCGTGTCGCCAAATAGTTCTTTCTTAAGAGAATCACTGTTTTCAACTCTAAGGTCCTGAATCAGTTTCTTCAAGTAGTTGTAATTCCCATTGAAATCGGATGTCTCCGGCAAATTCTCGGCGAGGGCGCGGGACGAGCATTGAGGCATGTCTAACTCCTTTAACTTAACCCGAAAAGTTCGAAAAACTTTGTTTTTTTAGAAATCCAGAGAAAAAGGAAACCAAACCATCACTATCCAGACTACACCACTATTCAAGGCTCAACAGCGCTCGGCGATCAGTCCGTGAAGCGTTCATTCCCTTGTTGAGGGCTCCTATCACCCCATTCGCGGCTAGTCAAGAAATTATTCGATCCAACACTAAAATATTTTTGGTTTATTCGATCTTATTTCGCGTCAACTATTTGATTCGGGGAAGAAAAGGGGGTTTTAAGCGCGATTGATTGGACATATGTCTCATAAACGCGTTATAAGCGCGAAGTGCGCTTCGCGGTGACTCAACATCCGTAATTTGCGAAGAGAAAAAGTTGAATATAATATAGCGCTTCACAATGGCAGAATGAATTGGAACGGCGAACACATCGCCTTATATGTCCCGTTTGAAAATAACCCCAAGACTAAAATCGTCATTCAGAACTTCATTGAACGCGCGTCTTAAATCATTAGGATTGTAATCTTGCGAAAGAGCATGCGTCCATTCTTTGAGGTGTGTCCATGTCTTAAAGTTTTTATCAAAAGTGACACAGGTCGTGTAGATATGAAAAAAGGAAAAGCCGGGGTTGCGGACCCCCTCTATGAGGGCCTCCGTGATACCTTTGGGATCTCCGGCAAATAGCCTTGCTACAAACGAAGCTCCGTAGGACAACGCCATGAGTGTCGCATTCAGTGGCTTGTCTACGGTACCATAGGGGCTGGCCTTGGTTTTGGTCCCAATGGGGGACGAAGGAGATGGTTGTCCTTTGGTCAGTCCATAAATTGAATTGTCGAAAAGCAAATAATTTACGTCAATATTTCTTCGAGCTATATGTGGCAAATGCCCTCCACCGATGGCCAGACCGTCCCCATCACCGCCAACGGCGAACACCGTGAGGTTCGGGTTAGCCAGTTTGACTCCAGTGGCTGCGGGCAGGGCTCTTCCGTGGACAGTATGGAGACCATAAGTATTCGAAAAAAAAGGGTATCGCCCTGCGCATCCTATACCGGATACAGTCACTATTTCGGCTAGCGGCAATCCCAATCTCGATATGCAATCGTTCAATCCTTGATGAATACCAAAATATCCACAACCTGGGCACCAAGTAGGGAGTGAAGCCGATCTGGGCGAAAACCTCCCGGACTTTTGGATACGATTCACTTGGTCCGCCAATATCCTGGCCGGTGTTTTCATTATGCCACTACCTCCAGCAATTCTTCGATCCTATTTTGAATCGCAGATGGTGGGATTGGCGCTCCAGTAACGAAGTTTAACCGTTCCACCGGTTTGGAATCTAGATGAGCTATCAGATTCGCCAATTGGCCCTCGTAATTGAGTTCTGGGACCAGGACTCTTCTTGATTTGGCCATAAACGCCTTGATAGTTTCTGAATGGTACGGAAATAAGGAAGTGATTTTTAAAGCCCCCACTTTAAAGCCGTTTTTTCTCGATTTCTCTACAGCCTCCAGAACTGAGCCAAAAGTAGATCCCCAGCCGATAACTCCAACATCGAGGTTGTCGCTTACGAAAAATTCCGCCGGTTTTTCCAGGTCTTTCAAAGCGTACCGGATCTTCCGGTGACGCTTTTCGGACATCTTCGCGTGATTTTCGGATGAGTAATCCGGGGAACCCTTTTCTGTATGCTCGAGACCAGTAGCGGTGAAATTGAATCCTTGCATGCCAGGCAGAGCCCTGGGTGAAATTCCGGAAGGGGTGTCGGCATAGCGCTGGTAACGATCTTTAAAAGCGTCATCTGGAAAAACGTTCCAACTAGCGGCCTGGCCTTCCGAGGCCCTAATGAAGGGACGATTTTCGACCCTGTTATCTAGGAAGAAATCGGTCAACACAATGACAGGGGTTTGATATTTTTCTGCCAACTGGAAGGACCTGATCACAAAATGGTAACATTCCTCAACATTAGTTGGCGCTATTACTATTCGGGCTGAATCTCCAGGCCCGCCGAATACCGCAGCGTGAAGGTCGGATTGTTCTGTCTTTGTCGGAAGCCCGGTCGCCGGGCCGCCTCGCTGAGCGTCAAGAATGACTGCTGGGATCTCGGCCATAACTCCATGTGTGATCAATTCAGTCATTAAAGCAAAGCCAGGCCCGCTCGTGGCAGTCATGGATCTCGCTCCAGCGTAGAAACTACCCAAGACCGCCCCTATTGATGATATTTCGTCTTCCATTTGAACGACCCGCCCTCCATGCTCCGGCAGATATTTGGCCAAGTACTCCATAATGGGGGTCGCCGGTGTAATTGGGTATCCAAAGTACAATTTCAGCCCAGCGTCAATGGCTGCCATCCCTATGGCCTGATTTCCGGAAAGAGTTACTTTTTGCGGATCATGACCTGTTTCAATTTTTGGAAAGACGCTTTTGAGGCGGTCGGAAAATTTCTCCAACGCGTATTGATAGCCAGCGTCAAAACTTTTGACATTAATATTTACAACCTTTTCTCCCTTGGATTTAAACTTATCCCTAATTACTTTACGGAAAAGATTCGGGTCGGTACCGGTAACCGCTGCAAATCCTCCCAGGGCCGTCAGATTACGGCCCCGGGAGGATCCGCTTGCCCCCACAGCGAGTTCGCCAAACGGCATCCCAAAGACTTCCTCACCTGGAGGCAGTACGGACAATAGTGAATTATCTTCCGACACATAAGCTGGGGGGTTGCTGTCAAAAAATACCAGCGAGTGTTCAGCCAAAAAAGGGGCGCGAGATCTTGATTGTTCATCATTTAAGGAAATTAGAGCATGAGTCTTTTCACCTAGCGCCACGATGTCATTTGATCCGATCCGTGAATTGGTCACGCAACGACCGAAACCCCTAATTTCCGCCGGATAGGAGTCAAACCCCAGGACCGAAAAGCCTCCAAGAGACATTGCTTCATTAATCAGGCCGCCTGCGGCTATAGTTCCGTCACCCGCCATTCCGCAGACCTCAACCGTAAAATCCACTTCGGGCATCTTAAAACTCCGTCCACCATGATGTGTTTACCTTAACGCCACCGACTTCAAGAATGTTTTCGGGTTCTACCTGAACTTCCAAGTGTGAACCCGCGAGGTTTGAGGCGGCGATTCTGCCTAGAGCAATGGCGTTTTCATGGCCAATTGAGATCCAATAGTCTCTTAACACCGGATGATAGACCTGGGCGCAGTCACCTGCGGCGTAAACGTTTGAGAACCGTGTTTTCAAAAATTCGTTAACGAGCACCCCACGATCAATATCCAGACCGGTTCGGGCAAGAAAACCTACGTCAGGGACCAATCCGAAAAAAGCTCCCAGCGCCCCAACCTCTATTAATTCACTATCAGTTTCCACTTCTAGAAGATTTTCTTCCAATTGTGTAATCCTTCTAATCCTCCGGCAATGGACTATTTCAATCCCTCGCTGCTCCAAACGGCCAGTTACAGCTCGATAGATTTCTTCATTAAGAGGAACAGGCCAAAATGCGTCCTCGTTGAGAATGAATTTTACGCGTTTTCCAAGTTTGAGCAGCGCCTTTGTGAGGCTCAATGAGGTCAAATCTCCGCCTATAATTAGCACTGAATCCACATAGCTGAGTTTCTGGATCCACAGTCTTGCGTCAGACGGAGTTTTAAGAGTCATCATTATATCCCCAAACAACTGAAACAGTTCAGGAATTCTAGGCTTTCCGCCAGTAGCTATTATAAGACCATCGAAAGGTACGACTTCCTTGTGGTCCAGAATCACATTGCGCTTTGAGAAATCGACGTTGACAACACGTTGTCCGAGACGCAGTGTGATATCCATTTCGTTATAGTGGGCATATGGCCTGTTGTACAAATCTTCTTCTTCAATAAGCCCAGCGATAAAATCCGGTAGTAGATGAGCGCGGTAACTTCGAAAGGGATCTTTGCTAAACATAGTAATTTTTGATTCGGAGGATTTCTCACGTAAAGCCTCAGCGGCATGATTGGCCGCCGGCCCGTTTCCAATTATCACAAAACGCTTCACGCTCATGCTTTACTCTCCTGAACTAGAGGTCGCTCTAACAGCTCAACCCTTGAGACAGAGATACAATCGACCGGGCAGACTCTTACACACTCTCCGCAACGGATGCATCTGGAATTATCGATTACTACAGCGTTAACATCGAGCCACCTGGTTGTCTCAACCAGATCTTTAACAGCGCCTGTTTCATCCAGCAGGACCTGTTTGACAAGCTTGATACAATCTCTGGGAGCATTGTCTATGCAATATCTGCAATAAATACACTTGGCGACGTCTATCTCGTAATGCAGATAGCACAAGTAACATCTTTTCGACTCTTCGTGGGCCAGCTCAGATGAGTAACCTGATTCAACCTCCACAACTTCATTATTTCGAAAACGGTTCTTAACAGGCATGACTGTAGGCATTTCAATTCGAGGGATCACATCCCAGGAGCGATCCCTGTCAGTGATCCGGAAATTTTGAATTTGCACAGCCCATTCTGTAAATTTTCTTCCGGTAAGATCATAAGCGATCCGCTCAGCGGCTTTTCTTCCACTTGCTATAGCTTCAATTACTGTGGTCGGGCCCGTGAGATAGTCACCAGTGACGTAAAGGCCTGGTGTTGAAGACTGAAAATTCTTTCTGTCCGCTAACAGGACGCCTCGATCATTCTTTTCCCCTGGACCTTTGATCGGACGGGGGGCCTGTCCGACAGCCACTATCACTGTATCGGCTGCAATGACGAACTCACTTCCCTCAATCGGTTCAACCTTACGACGACCTCCAGATGTCTTCTCAAGCGGCCGCGTCCGCAGAAATTCAATTCCTTCAACCTTACTCGATCCAACAATTTGCTTTGAAAGCGATAGAGATCTTATCTTGATTCCCTCTCGTTTAGCCTCAAGAATTTCCTCGCGTGTCACCCGAAGATCTTCCTCAAATCCTCGTATGCAAATGCTTACGTCTTCAGCTCCCAGCCTGAGGGCGAGACGGGAACAGTCAAAGGCTGTGAAGCCTGCGCCGGTTACGAGGACTTTCTTGCCTATTGACTGTTTGTAGCCTGCCGCGATATCCATTACGTAATTGAGACCGGGTAATACTCCGGGTAGGTTTTCGCCTGGAACGCCAAGTTTCATGGATTCGTAACAACCTGAAGCCACGAGTACGGCGTCGAAGTCCCCCATGAGGTTTTCAAGAGATATGTCGACGCCAATATTTACCCCGACTTTAAGAGAAATCCCGAGACGTAAAACATTCTGAATCTCTTCACTAAGCACGTTCCGTGGTAATCGGAAATCGGGTATGCCATATCTGAGCATACCGCCCGGTTCGTAGCACGCTTCATAAATGGTGACGTCGAATCCCAGAATCGCAAGGTCATGAGCCGCTGCTAGACCGGCCGGGCCAGATCCGACAATGCAAACTCGTTTCCCGGACGGAGCGAATCTTGGACTGAGGTATGCGTGTCCGAGAGGTCTGAAATCGGCTGCTGCCCGCTTGATGTGACAGATGTTGACCGGTTTGCCCAATTCAGGTTCACCGTGCCTGCATTTGAGTTCACATGGTCTAGAGCAGATTCGACCTAGAGTCCCTGGGAAAAGGTTAACTATTCTATTGATTTCGTAGGATAGCCCGAATTTGCTCTCATAAAGCGCTCGGATATAAGCGGGGATGTTGGTGAGCGCTGGGCACGCCGATTGACACGGTACATTCACGGCCATGTAGCGAAAATCCGCTGGATCGGTCGAATAAAGAACATTCGGTTCTGCATGTTCATCATTCGAGTCGATTGGTTTCTCCGGCGCAAATCCATTTGCCATCATGAGTCCCCTCTCGGAGGCTTTTCAATTGATAGAAAGAAAAGCTGGTGATTGCAGGCACAGAAACATGTTAGAGGCCTGGACAAATTTACGGTCAACCAAACTGGCGCCTGAACCTCAGTATCCAAGGCAAGTGAGATATTTAAAAATTAACTCGCATTATGCTCATAGAAAGACGTGAAATCCTTGGTAACTAATCGAACATAGCTATCTGGTTGATCAAGGAATCTTGGTTTCCAAAGCTAATTTTAATTTCTCTTTGAGTTCAGTCAAGTCTGAACTCTTCACCACATAGTAGTCCGCAGCCACACTTTTTAGGTCAACTTTGAAGCTTGAATATGCTGAATTCAGGATCACAGGCAAGTCGTAATAACGTTTCCTGATTTGTTGGAGCAGATCGAGACCATTAAATTCCTTCATTTTAATATCCATAATCACACAATCAGGACCTTCTTTCTCGATGACCTCTATCAGTCCATTTCCATCAGGCAAAGTGATGACATCGTAACCTTCATCCTGAAGCTCCATTGAATAGAGCATTCTTATGCCTTCTTCATCGTCTACTATAAGAATCTTGGGCATCTGCAAGGCTCCTTTAAAGGATCAGGGAAAATTATATGTTCGATACAGGTTTTCAAGTTGCAAGAATCGGAGCTAACCCCAACGGTCGAGCAGATAGGGCTTCGTTTTTTCAAATTGAAGACACTGGTCCTCAATAAACTCTTCAACCTGTTGATTGTTCATTGCCTCGGTCTCGATCACAAACGACAGGGTTTTTCCATAATGTAACGGAATTAAACCTCTTATGAGTTCCGTCCTATCCAAAGAGACCCCTTTGTACGCGACGGCGAAGTCATATATAAGTTTGGCCCATAGACCGGTGGGGAATTCAAATCCCATGGCCGGAATATCCATTACCTCTTCAAGCTTGTTAAGATTTTCTCTTTCCAGCGCAGAGGAATAAACATTCCATTTCCCTCTAACACCTGAAACAAATTTATCCCATAGCGCATGGGTGTCTATATCTACTGGCGGTGGCACCTCGATATCACCAAGTCCAAAACCAAAAACCGCTGTAGGTCTGCTCCACCTGACATCTTTCCAAAAAGAGTCAAAATGGAGCATAAGTTCAAAAATGGTCCCTACTACGTCTTCAAATATCAGACCAACTTGGGCGTCTATGTCTCGGTTTTTGTGAACTTTTGGCCTTCCCATGAAAGACTGAATTATTGAGCCATGAGTTTTTACGGCGTTTGTTGTCATCCAAGCGTCAATTCCAAAATGGGCTATGGCTTCGTTCCATATGTTGGATTCGACAAAAGAACGCGTAACTGCGCCGGAGAACGCCACGTCGCCACCGATTGGTTGTCTGACTCGCCTACCGTAAAGCGCCCTGGTTAGTGGGTATGCAATGCTGTTGGTAACCGTAAAGTCATATTTGTGGCGTATGTAAAGCGGAGAGACATAATCATAGCCCTCGAAAATGGGCTCTGCCAGGTTTCTGATCCACATTGGGGAAATGCTCTTGAGGTCGGCGTCAATTACTACGACAACTTTCGCGCCAAGCTCCAGCGCTTTTTCAAAAAGGTTTCTTAAATTGTTCCCCTTTCCTGTGACGCCCTCTTCTGTTGAGATATAAATTTTGGGTGTTTGCGTCCGAGTTTCCATAAACATCTTGTGTGTATTGTCCGGGGAATGATTATCAACATTTATGATCACAGCGGATTTTTCGGGATAATGTTTCACAAGGCCGCGATCAGCCTGCTGTGTAGGGAAGGATATTAGATCTGCTTCATTAAGCGAAGGTATTCCCACTACGATTTCGGCGCTCGTAATTCTATTGGGATTATCTTCTACAAATTTCATTTTGAATCCTTTGCTATGGATTTTCGCTGCGCCTGATATTTTTATTAATTGTAACACAAAACGACTACCCAGAAAATAATGCTGAACGATGAAGTTGGATTCACACAATATTATAATTTGTGGAGATGTGATAATAGTCTATGCTCGTATTCTTCAAAGAGGTCTCCAAACAAGTTGACCGCCCGCAAACTCAAATCAATAATTGAAGGTTTGATTTTCGTCAGTTCAGACCCCATAAACATTGAGGCCATCAGAAAAGCCGTCCCTGAAGCGCCAAAAGATTCGATTAAAACCGTTATTGATGAATTAGAACGTGAGTATTCAGAGAGGGATCGTGGTTTTAACCTGTTAAGAGTTGAGGGAGGATATCAGTTTCGTTCCCTCCCTGAGATAGCTCCCTGGATACAGGCGCTTAAAGATTTAAAGCCCTGGAGGCTTAGTCGAGCCGCGCTGGAAGCACTGGCTATTGTAGCCTACAATCAGCCGGTTACCAGAAACAAGATAGAACAAATAAGGGGGGTAGAGAGTTCAAGTCCTATAAAGAACCTGGTGGAACGGGAGCTGATTGCCGTTATTGGTCGTGATGACATCCCGGGAAGACCATTACTATATGCTACTACCAAAACATTTCTTCAAGTATTTGGGCTCAATGACTTGAGCGGCCTGCCACAATTGCCGGACGTAGAAGGCGTTGAAGATATTTTGCCATAAACGGGACAAAGCTTTAAACTGGAGTGATTAACTCAGGCTGCGCCATATTTTATAGCTGTTTTCTCTAATTCCCGAATCTTGTCACGAATTTCGGCGGCGCTTTCAAATTCAAGGTTTTTAGCGGCGGCAAACATTTCTTTGGTCAATTTTTTGATCAGTTTGGGGATCTCATTTGGATGGATCTGTGAACTGGTTCCGATCGGAACAGATTCAACAGTGACATAATCCTGCTCCGATATTGATGATAGTATGTCGTTTATGTCTTTCCTAACACTTTCAGGGGTAATATTGTGATCCAGGTTGAACTGAATCTGAACTGTTCTCCTACGACTGGTTTCATCAACGGTTTTCTTTATTGAATCCGTAATCGAATCAGCGTACAAAATTACCAGGCCATCTATATTTCTAGCCGCCCGTCCTGCTGTTTGTATCAAAGACCGTTCAGATCTGAGGAATCCCTCTTTGTCCGCGTCGAGAATTGCCACTAAAGAAACTTCCGGAATATCAAGTCCTTCCCTTAACAGATTAATACCAACCAGGACATCAAATTTGCCGAGTCTCAGGTCACGAATGATTTCCATTCTCTCAATCGTGTGGATCTCAGAATGTAAATACGTGACCTTTATTCCCAGACCTGAGTAATACTCGGTGAGATCTTCCGCCATCTTTTTTGTCAGGGTTGTAACCAGGACTCGTTGACTCTTTTCCACTCGTTTTCTGATTTCGAAAAGCAGATCATCTACCTGGTCCGAAGCCGGCCGGATTTCAATTGCAGGGTCCGTCAGACCTGTAGGCCTTATTACCTGTTCCACTACGTGTCCTTCGGCGTTGGATAATTCGTACGGGCCGGGTGTCGCGGAAACAAATATGGCCTGATTGACCAGGACTTCGAATTCATCGAATGTCAAGGGCCTGTTATCCAACGCGCTCGGTAAACGGAAACCGTATTCGACAAGGGTCTGTTTACGGGAACGGTCCCCTCTAAACATACCCCGCAACTGGGGTACGCTCACGTGGGATTCATCGATCATGAAGAGGGAATCTTTAGGGAAATATTCCAGCAGGGTGGGGGGTGGCTGACCTGGGGAGCGACCGGTCAAATAACGTGAATAATTTTCGATCCCGTTGCAATATCCCATTTCCTTGAGCATCTCCACATCGAAGCGGGTACGCTCCTCAATCCTTTGCGCTTCGATAAATTTGCCTCGAGATCTAAACAAATCCACACGTTCTTTCATTTCTTCCAGGATCTGATCCGCAGATTCAATCAAGCGAGACTTTTCGGTAACATAATGGCTCGCTGGATAGATCGCTACTCTTTCCAAACGCCGTAAAACCTTGCCTCGTAGCGGATCAATTTCGGAAATGGTATCTACTACATCGCCAAAAAACTCAATGCGAACAGCGCGGTCTTCTTCATAGGCCGGAAAAACTTCCACCACATCTCCACGGACCCTGAAAGTCCCACGATGGAAGTCGATGTCATTGCGGCTATATTGAATTTCGACCAGTTTCTTGAGTATTTCATCACGATCGGTTTCTTCTGTTCGTATAAGATGGACTAGCATGTTCTGGTAGGCTTCCGGTGAACCAAGGCCATATATACAGGATACGGAAGCTACTATGATCACGTCGTTTCGTTCAAGAAGAGATCGTGTCGCCGAGTGTCTCATTTTGTCTATAGTTTCATTTATGCTCGAATCCTTCTCAATGAACGTGTCGGATTGGGGAATATAAGCTTCTGGTTGGTAATAGTCATAATATGAGACAAAATATTCGACGGCGTTGTGTGGGAAAAGGGCCTTGAATTCGTTGAAGAGTTGGGCAGCGAGTGTTTTGTTGGGGGCTAGTACCAGTGCGGTTTTACCTGTTTGGGCAATCACGTTAGCCATTGTGTAAGTTTTCCCTGAACCGGTTACCCCTAGCAGGACCTGGTATCTGGTCCCTGACTGAAGCCCGGAAACCAGCTCAGCAATTGCTTGCGGTTGGTCACCTTGTGGCTTGAAATCTGAAACTAATTCGAAGACACCCATCGCTTCGGTCCCTGGAATTGAATTCGCTCTTTTTATTTAAGATTAGGCTTTAAAATTTTGAAGGATTCATGAATTTCAGAAATTATTTTTTCCAGATTCCGAAAACCCTCAATTCTGTCTGTGATGATCAACTGGAGGAAACGATCTTCAGTAGCATAATACTGACATATCTGCATGAGCCTGATTCCGCGTTTATCGGTGAACGCGTAAATCAAATAGGCCTGCGCTCCCTTAATGTTCTTTGAACTGCCTTCTTTCAAAATTTCAGCCTGTTTTGTCTCCAGTTTAAGGTTCTGTTTAAAAGCCTTGATAAAAGCTGTCGCGTCTGGAGGTCCCTTTTTGAGCCGATTTTCTATAGATATGTTAATCCTGAAAGTCGCATTTGGGTGATAAATTCGAATTTCATCAGGGTTTGGTTCTTCAACTTTCATTGTAGAGGGAAATTTTATCGAAAATCGTTTTGACGGGTCCGTGTAGGTCTTAAACGCACTGGTTTCAGAAGCGTCTGATAGATTTCCAGATGGTAAAATCGAAATCACAAGAAACAGGACTAAAATCATAGACGAGATGTAAAGTCTTCCGTTATCGGTTTTAACTTTTTTGTTAACCAACGCGATGATCAAAATTTCATGTGACATTATATGATCTTTCCATCCTAATTCTTTGTAGACCCGTCTTTTGAGTCTATCAGTCCATTATTTAAGGCCTTTACAGTTTTTATGATTACCTGTTCAAAACATTTTGAAGCTGTATTCTCAAACCATTCGCCCGCTTCCGTTTCCTGAAATTTAGCTAATGATTCCAGTTCCTGGTCGGTCAACGACTTGTAGGTATACGCAAAGCACGTTAGGGATGCTTGATGAAGCGAACCCGGCCCCTCCTCGGAGTAATTTTTCGGAGAACCCAATTTTGCTCCACTGTTGTCTTGGGACTCGGAATGTTCATCCCAATTGGGGGCCCCTAGTAGATGGACTATCAATTTGCGGAACGCCACGTTGTTCTGGTATATATTCCCGTTTAGAATCAACCGCTCGAGGAGGCGAGTTCTATCTTCAGTAAGGGTAGTTGTCATTCTTCTTGCTTCACGAATGGCCTTAATGTTGTATGATGACAACGAGTCACCCTGAATACGCCCGAGCTTTCTGCCTAAGCTGGACTCATAGAATTTAATTGCCTTATCAAGTTTTTCCATCTCCAGATTCTCAGAAAAAGTTTCTTCAAACACTTTGGCCAGTGATTCTGTACTAATTTGGCCCTTCATATGGGAATTGAAATTAGACCTGCTTCTATTATCTGGAAACAGGTCGTCCGGGACCGTCATCAGAAGCGCCGCCGCTAAATGTTCAAGTTGACCGCGCAGGCCGGATATTCGTATTAGTTTGGTTATTGGAGATCCCGGGACTTGAGCAATCGATAAGGATTGGGCAAGTATGAAAATAATTAGGATTAATGTCGAGCGGAACGCAACGTTACTTGGCATCATGGAAACTGAAAGACTCCACTAAGAGCTAGTTTTAGAAATCGGGTATATTTAGTTGAGGCGTGATCTAGAGTTCGTGAAATTCCTTGGGAATCGCTCGTAGCTGTCCATCCTCGCCTACGGCTACCAGTGTAACGGTCGCGGTAACCAAGTAGTCTCTAGGCTGTCCCTTTTTGATGACAATCTGTTTGACTACTATTCTAAAAGTCGTAGTTTTTTCTATCCATGTCTTAATTGTTAAGGTGTCACCCAACCTGGCAGGAGAATGGTAAGCGATTTCGATCTTGTGAACCATGAACAGGTATCCACGGTTGTGGTAATCGACGATACTCGTTCCAAGGCGATCGGAAACAAACTCGGAACGGGCTCGTTCCAGGAATTTCAAGTAATTGGCATGATACACTACGCTCATGCAATCAGTGTCTTCATAATAAACTGAACATTCAAAAAAACGTTCCCGTTGGTCGTTCGCAGGGAACAGAGACTGATTAACCAATTTTCCTCCTTCTTTTCATAACGCGTCCATGACCTCAAATGACTTTCTGAGGCCGATGAGCGGTTCATTGCAATTATTCATCAATAAGCAACTTTCCGAAATGGCGGCAAACGGAGGGCCCTCTTGTAATTAACGAAGAGTGTTCAAATAAAAGTACCGTCATCGTATTAAAAACACAAAACCAAATGGCGCCAGCCGTCCCTCCTTAATTATATCACAAGTCGTGGAGCTTGACACCGTGGCCGAAATTTCAGTCACTGCCGACTGGACTCAACCTCAGGGGGTTCGTAAGATTCAGGATGGATACCGAGGCGCGTTAATTCCACCAGGGGCTTGTCCAATTTTTTAACTGAGGAGTTGAAGGTCCTCAGAAAGTTCCACCATCTTATTAGAGAAAAAATATTTTTCGGGATTTTGTGGAATTGACTGCGCCAGTTCTTTATGATGTTTCGGTCCGGCAACGGCGGAGATTCGATTCCATCTGATACAACTCGAATTACGCCGAATGATGACCCGATTGACGAAGCGCCTGCGGCTATGGCATGACTCTCCATGTCAACAGCGTAGGCGCCGGAGGTGTGACTGAGCTTCTCCCTTTCGGCCCTGCGGAAAACTGGTTTCGCGGCCGTAGCTATTGGACCGATTTTATATCGTAAGCCTGCCCTCGAACAGGCCCTTTCAAGACTTTTTATAAGGACTTCGGCACATTTGAGACGCTCATTAGGGTTGTCTTCAAGGACTGTCTCGTCGGCGATTAGTATGTCACCGGGACTGAGATCAGGAACAAGGGCGCCACATGTCCCTGCGCTCAACATGAAAGTCGGCCGTCCCTGTACATTTTTAGTCGCTGCTAGGGCCTTTTCAAAACCAATACCGCTTCTGACAACCAAGATCATGTTCCCTTCAAAGAATACTTCCCGATGCGTAGCATGTCCTATTTTCCATCGGCGCTTAGTTTCAGCACGTTTGAGGAAAGGGCGAGCTTCAATTCCCATAGGGAAGACAAAACAAAATGTATAATTTTCTTTTTTCATTTGATTTGTAAAAGTATAATTCAATCAAATCATAAAAGGTAAAAGGTTTGTATGTCTAGTTGTAATAATCTTGACCAGATTGATAAATCAATTTTGGCCGCCTTGCAGGGTGATCTTGATGGAACTCCAGAGCCTTACGCCGCCATCGCCGGCCGCATTGGCGTTTCAGAACAACGGGTTTTAGAGCGGATCCGCCGTTTAGTTGACGCAGGAGTAATTCGCAGGATCGGTGCGATGATTCGACATATCGAGGCGGGAATTCATTTCAACGGCATGGTGGTATGGAAGGTCGAACCTGAACGGATGGACGAAGTGGGGACTCTGTTCGCCAATCTTCCCGAAGTGTCTCATTGCTATGAACGACCTCCCTTTGATGCAATGGGGGGGACCCTTTTCACGATGATACATTCGTCTTCGGAAGAAGAATGCATGAAAACGATCACCCAAATGGCCGAATTAGTGGGTGTGCACGAATACGAAATCCTGTTCAGCGAACGCGAACTCAAGAAGGTTAGCATGACCTATTTTGACGATTGATTGCCGTTTGGGGCGTCGACTGATTTCTGATGTCAAGGAGTGATTCTTTTAATGGGAAGTAATGTTGTTTCAGAAGAACTTTATGCTAGGGCCGTGGAGTTGATTCCGGGTGGAGTCAATTCACCTGTGAGAGCCTTTCGCTCTGTAGGGCTTCATCCGCGTTTTATAAAGTCCGGAAATGGTTGCCGTGTTGTAGATGAGGATGGGAATTCATTTATTGACTACGTGTGTTCGTGGGGGCCATTGATCCTCGGCCATGCTCATCAGGAAGTCCTGGAGGCGCTTGCCACGACCATGAAGAATGGAACATCATTTGGCGCACCGACCAGGCGTGAAATCGAGATGGCGGAACTGATAGCCGAACTAGTGCCTTCCATTGAAATGGTCAGATTGGTAAGTTCAGGGACGGAAGCCACTATGAGCGCGATCCGTTTAGCCCGCGGCTACACGGGGCGGGATAAAATAGTCAAGTTTTCCGGGTGCTATCACGGGCATAGCGATGGCCTGCTTGCGAAGGCCGGATCTGGAGCCGCTACATTCTCTATTCCTGATTCTCTGGGCGCTCCGAAAGCTTTGGTGGAAGAGACAATTGTGGTTCCCTATAATGATCTGGAACCCGTTAAAAAATGTTTCGACGCGTTGCCAAATGACATCGCGGCGATAATTGTAGAACCGATCGCAGGAAACATGGGGGTCGCTCCTCCTGTTCCAGGTTTTTTGGAAGGACTGAGAGACGTCTGTTCCAAATATGGAGCACTTCTTATTTTTGATGAGGTAATCAGTGGTTTTCGAGTCTCTATTGGCGGAGCCCAAGAGCTTTATAAAGTAACGCCGGATTTAACGTGTTTAGGGAAAATAATTGGAGGAGGCCTCCCTGTGGGGGCTTTTGGGGGCCCACGTCGGATCATGGAATTCCTTGCCCCGGTAGGTGGCGTGTACCAAGCCGGCACGCTTTCAGGAAATCCTTTGGCAGTGGCCGCCGGACTGACTACTTTAAAAATCCTAAAGAGAGATAACCCATATCCACTGCTGGAAGAGAAATCAAAGCGATTAGCAGATGGCCTTGAGAAAACATTTTCCAGAAAAGGCCTGAATTTTGTCATTAACCGTGTTGGTTCGTTGTTATCAGTTTTCTTTGACTCGCAATCTGTGCGTAATTATGAGGAGGCCATGGCTGCTAATAGGTCAATTTTCAACTCCTTTTTCGGTGAAATGTTGGATCGGGGGGTTTATTTGGCCCCATCAGCATTTGAATCGTGGTTTGTAAGCATTGCGCATACCGTTGAGGACATTGATTATACACTGGAGTGTGCGGAAAGAAGTATTTGAGTCGACCAGTGTTTGTAAGATAGTTAACTAAGAATTAATTGCCATTTTGGTGGTTTTGTGAGCCAGAAGAGGCTGCGCTGGTGGCACAAAGTTTAATTAGGTAACACTCTAATTTTGTTAACTTTACTGCCTTGATTTTGATTTTTCTTCATAGTATTCTGAGGGTTATTGCCTTGGGATAATCCCATTGGGAATGATGTTTATTTTATAACTCTTCGGAGTTGCCAAATCTCAGTCAAGGTTAATGGTGACGTTAACGGAGACCGAGAAACTCTTGAGAGAACGACATATCGAGTCAGATCAAAGAGTCCATGCAAGGAGGATAATAATGGACAATCACGTCGATTTGAACGAAAGGTTGGCCCTTAAGGGGGTTTCGCGCCGCGACTTCATGAAGTTTTGCGGTCTGATGGCGACGGTCCTGGGTCTACCCATGTCCTTCGCTCCGCGAATCGCCGAGGCCATGGAGAAAAAGAGACCCACAGTTGTATGGATGCATTTTGCTGAATGCACTGGCTGCACGGAATCTTTTATTAGGACAACCTATCCTTGGGCCGCCGACATCATCCTCGATGTCATTGACCTAGCCTATCATGAAACCATTATGGCCGCTGCGGGTGATCAGGCCGAGGAAATTCTTGAGAAAACAGTTAAGGACCATAAGGGGAAATACATCTGTATCGCTGAAGGGGCGATTCCTACTAAAGATAATGGTGTTTATGGAAAGGTTCACGGGAAAACCTTCCTGGAACTGGCGAATCACGTATGCAAGAACGCTGCGGCTACAATTTGCGTGGGAGCTTGTGCGTGCGATGGTGGTGTGCAGGCCGCCAAACCTAATCCCACAGAAGCAAAAAGCGTCGCGGCTGCTACAGGGCTGAAAACTGTAAATATCGCAGGTTGTCCTCCCAACGCTAACAACATGGTCGCTACGATTGTCCATTATTTACTGCTCGGCAAACTTCCAGCGTTGGATGATAAGGGGCGCCCTCTGTTCGCTTATGGTTATCTAATCCACGACAACTGCCCGAGAAGGGGCCACTTTGAGAACCAGGAATTCGTAAAACAGTTTGGAGATGAAGGCGCAGCCAAAGGGTGGTGCCTGTATCAAGTCGGTTGCGCTGGGCCTGAAACCTACAACAACTGTCCAATAATACAATGGAATCAAGGCACCAATTGGCCGATCAGGGCTGGCCATCCTTGCATTGGTTGCAGTGAGCCCAAGTTCTGGGACGATATGAGCCCATTCTATGTTCAGAAATAGTTTAGAGAAAATATCCAAGCTGTTACAAATCAATTAGATAACCCAAAAAGAAGGAGCGAAAAATGGCACGAGTCGTCGTTGACCCAATTCCCCGAATTGAGGGTCACCTACGCATAGAAGTTGAAGTAGAGAATGGCAAGGTCAAGGACGCCTGGAGCAGCGGTACGCTTTTCCGGGGACTTGAAATCATTCTTCAGGGACGCGACCCGCGTGACGCCCACTTGCTCACCCAGAGGTCCTGCGGTGTCTGTACTTTAGTACATTCCCTTGCCTCAGTCAGAGCGGTCGAAGACGCTCTAAAAATCAAGATTCCACCTAACGCCAGAATAGTTCGTAATCTAACGCACGCGGCGCAAAACATGCACGATCACCCGGTTCATTTCTATCAACTATGTGCACTGGACTGGGTTGATGTTGTTTCAGCCTTATCCGCGGATGCAGGCAAGACCGCCGATCTATCAAACGCTGTGAGTGGGAGGCCGCAGTCGAAGAAGTATTATGAAGGCCTTAAAGCCAAACTTAAAGCGTTTGTCGATTCCGGTCAGTTGGGACCTTTCGCGAACGCATATTGGGGTCATCCCGCATACAAACTCCCCGCTGAGGCGAACCTGATGGCGGTTGGTCACTATCTTGACAACCTCAGACAGCAGGTCCACGCGGCTCAGATGACCGCCATCTGGGGCGCCAAGAACCCTCATCTTCAAGGCCATCTTCCGGGTGGTGTCACAGTTGTTGGTCAGCTAGATGCCGATCGTTTAGCCAAATATCTATATATGTTGAAGGAACAGATAGCATTCATACAGGACGTCTACATTCCTGATGTGCTTGCGGTAGCGTCCTTCTATAAGGATTGGACAAAAATCGGCGGAAACAAGAACTTCCTGGCCTATGGTGATTTCCCGCAGAGTGATAAAGAACCTGAGAGCTTCTACTTCCCAAGAGGCATGATAATTGATGGCAAGCTCAAGGCCCTTCCGGTTGACCCCACAAAGATCACTGAAGACGTGACTAGGGCGTGGTATGAAAACGGCGCGCCACTTTATCCTGCGGTTGGAGTCACCAAACCTCTTTCTGGAGACGCGCTCAAAGGCGCCGTCCCGGATACCAGCTCCAAAGATGGGAAATATTCCTGGATGAAAGCCCCCAGATACGAGGGCAAAGTTATGGAAGTTGGCCCGTTGGCTCAGTGTCTTGTGTCCTATGTCGGTGGCAACAAAGAGATTAAGGAAACTACCGACATGGTCATGAAGAAACTCGGAATAGGTCCCGAAGCTTTGATGTCAACGCTTGGCCGAATCGGAGCAAGAGCCATAAAGTGTCTCGTAAACGCAAAGGCGGCAGAGAAGTGGACCATGGAGCTTGTGGAAAACATTAAGAAGGGTGATACACGCACGTTCACCGAATACAAACTTGATGAAACGGTTAACGGTCAAGGCATGGGGCTTAACGATGTCGCTAGAGGCTCTCTAGGACATTGGGTCAACATTGAAAAAGGCAAGATCAAAAATTATCAGCAAGTTGTTCCTTCTACCTGGAATCTCGGCCCCAGGGATGCGCAGGGTCAAAAGAGCGCGGTTGAGAACGCTTTGATCGGCACACCTGTCGCTGATCCAAAAAAGCCTCTTGAAGTACTTCGAACAGTGCATTCTTTCGATCCCTGTATCGCTTGCGCTGTTCACGTTATTGATCCGAAGACAAATGAAGTTTACGAGTTTAAAGTGTCGTAGTCTAGACACTTTTGAAACCAAAAAGCGGTCTTAATGGCCGCTTTTTGGTTCTAACAGAGTGAATCAATAAGTACAACAATGTACGCGAAGTTTTTAGAGCAGAGGCGCCACGGATTCAAGGAAGAATCTAAAAAAAGAATCTCTATAAATCTTTATGTTTTCTACTATATCACTATCTTTGGTATGGTTTGCGGTATCACTGACATACTTAAAAAGAAAGCACTTTGTTTTGAATTTCTTACATGTTTGAATCACAGAAGCGCTTTCCATATCAACTAGGTCCGCTATTAACGAAAGTCTCTGTCTTTCGGAGGGATCAAGCACGGGCCTATCTAATGTCGCAACTCTGGCAGAGAGAAATCCTTCAAAGAAATTCGGAGTGTGAACATGGGGACTCTTTGATTTAAATCGAGGCCTGTCATATTCGATCGCTCTTACGATATGAAGATTCATGCCAAGTGCAAGAGTAGTGTCCGTAGCGCCCGCCGCCCCCAAATTTAAAATGCAGGAAGGGCTGAATTGAAGGCAGGAATAAGCGCAGGCTATAGCTGAGTTTGTTTTACCGATTCCAGAAATGGCCAGGATATAGTTATCATTTCCGTAAATAGGTACATGTTCTTTGGTCTTCCTTATTAATGAAAGGCCCTCAATGAATGGCTGCGCCTCAAGCAGGGTAGCCATGATCAGACATTTTAAAGGATTTTTTTCCATCTGGCCATTTCGTCTAGGGTTTGGATCGCCTTTTCACCTGTTTCACCCAACGATAATGTGAAATTATTGACATACAAGTTGATATGTCCGTCTATGACCTTTTTGTCCAATTCCTGAGCATGTTCCAAAATAAAATCACGGGAAACACCCCTGTTCTCAGTTGCGAAGTGTATGGAATTCCGGATAATCTGTTCCACCTTTTTTTTGTGGATGATTGTATTCGCGTCTTTCCTGATTGCTATGCAACCAAGTGGGATAGGAGAGTTTGTTTCCTTTTCCCACCATTCGCCAAGATCTATAATCTTCTGGCAATCATGATCCTGATAAACAAATCTTCCTTCATGAATAATAAGGCCTGCGTCATACTCGCCGGAACACACTCCAGGGAGGATTCTATCAAATCTGGTTACCTCTACATTCGTGATTTCTGGGTTCCAAAGACGCAGAAGAAGAAAAGCGGTGGTGTATGTCCCAGGAATAGCAATTCTGGCGCTTGGAGAAAAGGAACTTCCCTCTCGCGATACCAGTAGAGGTCCGCATCCAAAACCTAGAGCCGAACCGGAATCTAACAGTTCGTATCGTTCTTTCAAGAGCAGGTATGCGTAATAAGAAAGTTTCGTGATCTGAAATATTTGTTTGAAGGCCTTTCGATTGAGATTTTCTACATCATCAATATGCGAGGTGAAACTGTAATCACACGTGTCTATACGACGGTGAAGCAAAGCGTCAAATATAAAAGTGTCGTTGGGACATGGTGAAAAGGCTAATGATAGTTCAGTCATCTTAATATGTTGCTATTTTTTTATACTCAGAGTTTCTAAGGTAAGGGGTCTTGCCGGCGTTCTTGATGATATCAATAAATTCGTCTACACCCGACCTGGTCTCAATGCCCGTAGCTTTCACAACTTTCTCCTCCATCAAGACTCCGCCCATATCATTCGCTCCCATGGTAAGGGCGATTTGCGCCAGTTTAAGTCCCTCTGTGAGCCATCCAGCCTGAATAAAAGTGATGTTGTCAAGGAAGATGCGTGAGATTGCTACTATCTTCAGATAATCAAGCCCCGTGGCGGGTTCTATGTCTTTGAGGCCAGTATTGGTGGGAGAAAAAGACCATGGTATGAAGGCCCTGAAAATTTCGGTTTTGTCCTGGATTCCACGCACGAAATTCAAATGCTCGATTCTATCCTCATTGGTTTCTCCCATTCCATAGGTCATGGTCGCCGAGGACTTCATTCCATGCTGATGCAACGCAAATATAGCATCCGCCCAAGTGTCTCTGTTGATTTTCCTCGGACTCACTTTTGAACGTATACCGTCTACTAGCAAATCGGATGCGCCGGGCACGGAATCGAGGCCGGAGTCTTTTAGCGCTGATACGACTTTGCCTAGAGGTATAGAACTCTTTCTGGATATGTGGACGATTTCCGAAGGCGAAAACGAGTGAAGATATATTTGGGGGAAATGCCTTTTTATGTTTGTCACCATGTCAACATATTTGTTGAGAGTGTAATCCGGATGGAGCCCTCCCTGAAGCATGACCTGTGTTCCCCCGATAGATACAAGCTCTTCGACTTTCTCCAGGATTTCACTGTTGGAAAGTTCGTAGGGATCTATAAGGTTTGCCCTGGCGTGATATGCGCAAAAATCGCATGCTGCTTCGCAGATGTTGGTGTAATTTATTATACGGTCTATTATAAACCCGACTTCATTGACGGGTGAAGCAATCAGTCTTCTGGAGTCGCCCGCTTCAGCGAGTTCTATCAAGTCCCATGAAAAAAGGCTAACGGCTTCTTCAGGGGAAACTCTGCTTCCAGAATGAATCTTGCGTTTGAGATCCTTTTTGCTCAATGGTTGGTCCATTTTCTCACATTTGTACTCGTATCATGAAATTGACCTAGAATTCATGCATAAAATTTAGAGACTTAACACCTTCCAGCAGCTCGAGGTCTTCCGCTGTTGACAGATAGTACCTGAATGCGTTCTTCAGGTTGTCGGTAAACTCAAATTGCAGTGTGTGATAGTAACTATCCACATCGTATAAAATATTTGGATATTTCTGCTTGGCCTTGATAATTACCGTTTCTTTATCCTTCTCAAGAAGCTCTATGGAAGAAGCGTAGGAATTGATTACAGCTTTTACCCCTGGGAGGTTGTTCTTGACAGCATTTTTTCTGACCGCAAATACTGCAAAAACAATCGGAAACCCGGTCTTCTGGAGCCAGAGTTCACCTAGGTCATATTTATAAGGCGCTGCGTCAACGGCCTCTGTCATAGCGTCATTTCCAATTATTAGCGCTGCGTCATATTTACTCAAATCCTCATAAGGCCTTGATATCAAATAAGATGGTTCAATCTGGAAAAATTTCTTCATGAGAATTTTAAGAAGTACTTGGGATGTATGCGAAGCGCTTGACATCCCCACTTTCTTGGTGTGCAACTCATTAATTGGAAATCTGCTACAAAGAAGTACAGACCCTACGTAACCAACCGAACTCAAACAGAATTGTGGCAAAAGAAAAACATCGTCCTGGATGCCAGCGTAAGTGGCCGCCGATATCGGGCTCAAATCGAGAGCCTCTTCCGTCATCATCCTGTTTAATTGTGTGGGGAGCCCAGGTACGACCTTTACGTGTTCTAAAGGTTCCTTTTCAAACATTTTGTAGTAAAAAGGATAGCAGTTTAAATAATCTATATAACCAATTTCCATTTTGAGGATCTCCAATTTCATTGAATCCAGTAATTCGCGGTGGTCCTGACAGGTTTGAGTCCAGCGTTCTCTATCAGTCTTTTCAGGAAGGATTCCGATCCATAATCGGGTGTTTTTGCGCCTGCGGCGTGAACGACCTTTTCATTTTGATATGTAGCTGCGAAATCATCAACTCCGAACTTAAGCAGAATCTGGGCCATCTTGTCGCTGAGATACATCCACAGGGCCTTGAGATGCAAAACATTGTGCAGAAATATCCGGCTCGTAGCATAAATTCTAATATCGTCATATCCGGTCGAAGTTCTGCGTTTTGCTTCAATATTGGTGTTTTCTCCATGAAACAATAGTGGAACAAATGTCTTGAACCCATGAGTTTCGTCCTGAAGTTTCCGTATTCTGGCGAGATGGTCGGTAATATCTTCAACTCCCTCTTTATGATTGTACAACATGGTGACATTTGTCTTTAAACCCAATTCATGGGCTGATCGCATTATTTGAAGCCATCTTTTGCCTGAGATTTTTGCAGGCGCTATGATGTGTCTTATTTGCGGTGAAAATATTTCTGCGCCTCCACCGGGCATTGCTCCAACGCCGGCTTTCATTAATCGCTTCAAGGTTTCCTTGGCTGATATCTTTGCCTTTTTTGCGAAGTAGTCTATCTCAACAGCGGTAAAGGCAACGACAAAGATTTCAGGTTTAATTTTTTTGATTCGCCTTATCATCTGTTCAAAATAGTCGATTGAAAGTTCTGGATTAAGTCCTCCAACTATATGAACTTCATCTATGCCCGATTTGACGGCCGCCTGAACACGTGCTTCAATCTGGTCGAGAGAGAGTACGAAAGCGTCTTTGTCGCCTTCGTCACGAGAGAATGCGCAGAGCGGGCATCGGAGTTCGCATATATTGGTGAAATTGAGGTTCATGTTTACGCCGTAATAGGCGATGTCACCGTGAAGTCTTGTTCTGACAAAGTCGCTGATTTTCCCGAGGTCTAAAATGTCGTTTGTCGTGAGCATGTAATTGGCGTCTGACTTCGAAGCCGGTATGCCTTCATAGACCTTTTGCGCGATTGTCCGAAGCCTCTTGTTTGTGACTGAATCTGGAAAATCGGAAAAATTCATTGCAAGCCCATAAAACTATTTAAATTTCGGATCAAGACCCATCTTCAAAACTGGCAATGTTTCGCTAGCTCTAATGGTGTCCTGTGGATGCTGGATCATTGACTGTACCAATTGAAGAGAGCATTCATCAGTAAAGAAAAGGGTAGTCATGTTAAAAACACATCAATCAATGTGCCGATCAATAGAAAGGGCGACACATACAGATTGGCATAAAAAAATTTCTTTAGGGCCAGTGACATGTCGCCACTTTTTACAACCATTTGCTGATAAATGAAAATGAACGCGACGCAAGCCAAAGCCATCCAATAGGGTATGCTCTTCCCAGTAATTACGCCGGCTGTAACCATTGCGCACATAGACAGGACATAACAGGCTTCAGAGACTATGAGCGACGCATTTTGTCCGAATATTGACGGAAACGAATAGAGTCCTTCTTTTCGGTCGAAATCCAAGTCCTGGACAGCGTACACTATGTCAAGACCGGCGATCCATAGCAAGATTGCGACACCCAGGAGAATGGAGACGAGGGAAAACTTACCCGTTACGGCAATATACCCACCGATTGGGGCCACCGCTTCAACAAGTCCCAAATAAAAATGTGACGATGAAGAGAAACGCTTAAAGTACGAATAGGTAAACAACAAAACAATTGCCGGGAATGATAGGTAGAAACAAAGGGTGTTTAACAGAAATGACGCGCCAACAAGCATCAGGCAAGCTATCAACCCGATTAGCCACACTTCAATCCTTTTGACCTCACCGCTGGGAACAAGACGATGTTTTGTGCGAGGGTTCCTGCTGTCTATTTCAGCGTCTATAACCCTGTTGAAACTCATCCCCGCCGTTCGAGCCGCCACAAATGCTACGGTAACAAGCACCCAGGTTGAGAAATGTCTCCCATTCGCAAATAGCACACCTAGATATGCAAAAGGTAGAGCAAACAGAGTTTGCTCAAAAAGTATCAGAGAAGAGAACTTCTTAAAGTCCATATTCTTTCCATCGTGTTGCAACTTTATCTTTGATTTTTTGGGACATTGATATTTCCTCGGGCCAGTCCCTGCCCATTCCTTCTTCTCTTGTCTTCCTAGTGGCGTCGATCCCCATTTTGCCACCGAAATTAAAATATGACGCCGAATGATCAAGGGCGTCAAGGGGACCTTCAGAAATTAGCAGATCCCTTTTAGGATCTACATTGTTAAGTAACTTCCACACCACAGTGCTTGTGTCGCGCAGGTCCATATCCTTGTCAAATATAGCTATGAATTTTGTCGAAGCCATCTGGCCGAGTCCCCAGAGCGCGTTTATGACTTTCTTGGCCTGCCCGGGGTATTTTTTGTCTATTGAAACCAGCGCGCAATTGTGAAACACCCCTTCAATAGGAAGTTCCATGTCCACGATCTCAGGTATCAGAAATTTTAACATCGGAAGAAAAATTCTTTCGGTGGCTTTTGCCATAAAGCAGTCTTCCATCGGTGGTTTTCCAACGACTGTGGCCGGGTAGATTGCGTCATTTCTGCACGTCAACGCTGTCACATGGAATACCGGGTATAAGTCGGCGGCGGAATAAAAACCGGTGTGGTCTCCAAATGGACCTTCAAGAAATTCTTCACACGGATCTACATAGCCTTCAAGCACGAAATCAGATTCGGCAGGCACATAGAGATCGACCGTCTTGGCTTTGACTATCTCTATTGGCCTGGATTCCAGAAAGCCCGCGAATACAAGTTCATCAATATCAGGTGGAAGAGGGGCAGTAGCGGCATATGTAACTGAAGGCGCCCCGCCGAGGGCAACCGCCACTTCCATACGTTGGCCCCGGGATTTGTACTTGTCAAAATGGCGAGTGCCGTCCTTGTTGTATTGCCAATGCATACCAGTTGAGTTGTTGTCATATTTTTGCATGCGATACATACCGGCATTCTGAATCCCTGTGTCAGGGTCCTTTGAAATTGCTATCGGAAGTGTTATAAATGGCCCGCCGTCTTTGGGCCAGCATGTCAGGATTGGTAAACTATCCAGAAGGGGACCGCTAAAAAGGACTTTTTCCTGACAGGGCCCATTCTTAACCTTTTTGGGGATGATATTGGCCATTTCCTTTAAAGCGAAAAGCATCCTGATCTTTTGCACGAACCCCTCAGGAGGACGAATTTTCATGCTGGCTTCTAGCCGGGCAGCAATTTCATCAAACGATCCGCACGAGAGGGCCAGTCTCATTCGACCGTAGCTACCTAAGGCATTTATCAGAAGAGGGTATGTAGATCCTTTTACGTTTTCAAAAAGTAAAGCGGGACCGTTTGTCTTTGAAACCCGATCGGCAATCTCCGATATTTCCAGCACAGGGTCGACTTCGGCCTTTATTCGACGCAGTTCACCCGCTGCTTCAAGAGCTTCAACAAATTGACGTAAATTTTTATACGGCATGGATTACTTATGATGTTCCTTCATAAAATGAATTAGTTATTTAAAATTTAGACCGACTGTTCGAAAAATACAAGAAAACGATAACAGAAAACTATGACTGTTGAACGTGGAGTTGACCTATGTTGAGGAGAAAGTTATAAAAATCCTTCCATGATTCTTCTAGCTTTTGTCAAAGAATGACAAGAGCGGTCCTGAAAATGAGAGGTCAATTTAACAATGGGCGCAGAAATTCCGGATTGGGCCGGCATACACGTGATGCCGTACGTGTTATCTATCCCCGAATATGTTCCAGGAAAACCTGTTGCGGAACTTGAGCGGGAGTTTAAAATCTCCAGCGCCATAAAACTGGCGTCAAACGAGAACCCCTTGGGACCATCTCCAAAGGCGATGGAAGCAATAATGAAAAACATCGGGATGACTAACATCTATCCCGAATCCAGCGGTCCGGAATTGCGGAAAGCGCTTGCTGAACACTACGGTGTTTCTTTCAATCAAGTCATCCTGGGAAATGGCTCGGATGAAATCATGCAGATGCTCACTCACGTTTTTGTAGGGATGGATGATGAAGTCATAATGCCGCAAAACGCGTTTTCCATGTATAAAATCGTCACACGGCTTTTCGGCGGCCGCTCCGTGAAGATCCCACTAAAGGCTTTTCATCTCGACCTGGATGCAATGGCAAGAGCGATAACTGATAAGACTAGAATGTTGTTTCTGTCAAATCCACACAGCCCAACAGGGACAACCATCCGAAATTCGGAGTTTAAGGAGTTGCTCGATGTTACAAGAGAGCGAGGTGTCATACTTGTCTTGGACGAAGCCTATCGTGAGTATGTTGATAGGGATGATTGTCCAACGGGTGTTGACCACGTCGATCGATCGGAGAATCTGATTTTCTTGCGTACTTTCTCCAAAATATATGGCCTGGCCGGACTGAGAATTGGGTATGGAATTGCGCAGCCTTGGCTGATTCAATTACTCAACAGAGTGAGGCCCCCATTCAACGTCAACCTCTTGGCCCAAGAGGCCGCTGCCGCCGCTCTACTGGACAACGATCACATCACAAGGTCCCGGGAGACAAATTCTCTGGGGAAGAAACTACTTTTCGATAGCCTGAGTTCCCTCGGTTTAGACCCAGTGCCCACTCAGGCCAATTTTATTACTTTCAGGGCTGGTTGTGACGCCGAAGCCCTGTATCTGGCGTTATTAAAGGAAGGAGTAATTGTAAGGCATCTGAAGAGTTTCGGACTTCCTGATTATATACGGGTTACCATAGGTTTGGAAGACCAGAACAGGAAGTTTGTAGACGCCTTGAAAAAGACTGTTGAGGGCCTATCGAGTTAAAAATCAAATGAATGATCAATCTGCAATGAATTTGTTAATAGTAAATCTGGAGAAACGTGACTCATAAACCGAACAATTTCAAGGAGCCGATGTTCGTTGTTGTTACAGTGGATGGTCCTGCTGGGGCCGGAAAGACGACAATTGCGCGAAAACTTGCCAAACAACTGGGATTCTGTATGCTCGACAGTGGGGCTCTATATAGGACAGTGGCATTAGCTTTGCTCAGAGCAGGCATAATTCCCAACGACGAAATCATTCCGGATGATCTGCTCAAATCCATCAACATCGATATTGAGCCAGCGGTCGGGAGTATGCAAATCTCGCTTGACGGAGAAGACGTAAGCTCGGAAATCAGGTCGGAATACGTTGGTGTAGCGGCTTCAGTTTTTTCTGCAAAGGCGGAGGTCAGGCGCAAGCTGCTCGGCATCCAGCGATCAGTAGCGCTACAGTGTGATCTTGTCGCTGAGGGTCGTGACATGGGCGAGGTGGTGTTTCCTTTTGCTCAGATGAAGTTTTTTTTGACCGCAAGCGCCGAGGAGCGGGCCAAACGTAGATACGAGGAACTATTACAAAAAGGTGCCCAACCTTCATATTCCGAGGTTTTTTTGGAAATGCGCGCCCGGGACCATCGTGATGAAACCCGTGCCCTTGCCCCTATGGTACCAGCAAAGGACGCCACGATCGTGGACACGACAAATTTGACCCCGGATCAAATCCTCGGAACAATGTTAAAGTTGATAAAATCAAGGCTGGATCTGTTGAAACAGGAGACTGCCGCAAAAAAACTAGATCGTCCATCCAAGTTTTTCTTGTAATGATTTGGAGAAACATATATACGTACTAGATTACGCAGTTTAGTTGAAATACCGATGGCGGACAAAAGAGTCTGGGGGTGCTTACTGGATGGAAAATTTGGAAACCCAATCTAATGACAATTTAACCAACGAAGAAGAGGGGCAGGATACCACCAAAGAGGAAAATTTCGCGGAACTCGTCGAAAGCAGTTTTCACAAAGCCCAGGAAGGCCAGATCGTAAAAGGTGTAGTCGTTCAGATTACTCCCGAACACGTAATGGTTGATGTCGGGTCGAAATCTGAAGGGCAAATCCCCATTGATCAGTTCATGAACAGTGAAGGTAAACTGACTGTCGCAGTTGGTGACGAAGTCGAAGTCTTTTTGGAAGACATGGGCGATAGTGGCGGCGTCAGGATATCGAAAACCAAAGCTGACAAAATTAAGATATGGGATGAGGTCGCACAGATTTGTGAAACTGAAAAAACGATTCAAGGCAAGATCGTCGCGCGCGTTAAAGGCGGTATGCAGGTAGATATTGGAGTCCCAGCGTTCCTTCCAGGTTCTCAGATCGATCTAAAACCCGTCCGGAATTTTGACAAATATATTGGCGAGACATTCGAATTCAATGTACTAAAATATAATCGTAAACGCGGTAACATAGTGCTTTCCCGTCGGCCACTTCTCGACAAGACTCGTGATTTACGCAAGGACTTTATTTCCAATGCCCTGGAAAGTGGAGAAGTGTTTAACGGTGTCGTTAAAAATATTACCGACTATGGCGCATTTGTAGACCTTGGCGGCATTGATGGCCTGCTTCATATAACAGACATGTCCTGGGGTCGGATCAATCACCCCGCTGATATGATCAAGGTCGGGGACGAGATTAAAGTTAAGGTCCTAAAGTTTGACAACGACAAGGAACGGGTGTCGCTAGGCATGAAGCAACTTACACCTGATCCTTGGGAAACCGTTGACCAAACTTACCCCATTGGGTCGAAATGGTCTGGTAAAGTCGTCAGCATTACTGATTATGGCGTCTTCGTGGAACTTGAGACTGGGGTCGAGGGTCTTGTCCATGTGTCAGAAATGGCATGGACCAAGAAACCGAGGCATCCATCCAAGATGGTCCACATCGGTGAAGAAATTGATGTCATAGTTCTGAACGTGGACAAAGAACAGAAAAGGGTTTCGTTGGGGATCAAGCAATTGCGGTCCAATCCGTGGGACGTAATTGCCGAGCGTTATCCTGAAGGTACGAAGATTGAGGGAAAAATCAGGAATGTCACCGACTTTGGAATATTCGTTGGAATTGACGAGGGTATAGACGGTTTGGTTCACATATCTGATATATCCTGGACTCAGCGGATCAAGCATCCTGGAGAGTTCTACAAAAAAGGACAAACTGTTCAAGCTGTTGTATTAAACATCGACAAAGAGAATGAACGGTTCTCTCTGGGTATCAAACAGATGATGGAAGATCCCTGGGAAACTGTTCCCGATCGATATCCTCCTGGCTCCAAAGTTGTCGGTAAGGTTTCCTCCATCACAGATTTCGGTGTATTTCTTGAAATCGAGGAAGGTATCGAGGGGATGATTCACGTTTCCGAATTGTCCAAAGAAAGAGTAAGTTCTCCTCATGACTTCACCAAAGAGGGAGCCGAACTTACCGCCGTAGTGTTAAAGGTCAACAAAAAGGACAAGAAAATTGCCCTTTCGATAAAGAGCCTTGAGAGGGTCCCTGATTACGAACAAAAGAGTTATGGCGGGAGTCAGGATGTGGTAGCCTCGAACCTGGGTGATCTACTCAAAGAAAATCTGGGGGCGTCATTGGGTAAAGAGTAAGTTTTTTGAGCGTTTGTTTTCGCTCAAATTGCCAGCCTCGTCTGCTCCTGGCTTCCAGGGAACAGGTTGTCGATAGCCGAATAAATTTGAACTTGTTTTCGGTATAGTAGACCAAATATATGAAACGACACAAGAGGACCTAATTACAAGATTAGGTCCTCTCTTTTTTTTGCGTGACTGGATTTTGCTTGAGATATCGCCGGATGGCCTCTTTGGCCTGCTCGCGGTTCCGCGTCAAGCCTAAAGACTGTTCGGTAACCAACCATCTTATGATAGATCCCAAATGAGGACCCTGCTCAAGGCCGAACTCTGACATCATATCAAACCCATCCAATAACGGAATGATGGGTGTTTCTTCCTCTTTAAGGAAAAGTTCTATGACTCTTCTGACTCCATGTTTGGCTCTTTGAAGGTCAGACAGGTCTCTTGCCGGTCCTTTAGCCGCAAGCAAGTCCGCCAGATACAAGATGACCAAGCCCATGATGTGTGTCCCGAATCGATGAACGAGCCTCACTATGGCCCTTTGTGAGGGATTTCCCAATGTGAGTATTGAAGGTCTCATGTGACCCTCTATCCACGACGACACTTCCGACAATTCCCTGGAACCCAGTTTCAGTCGGGTTCCGGCCACAAGAAATAAGGTTTTGGAGACCTTTTCATGGCCAATGAATCTGCGTCTGCCGTTTTCGTCCACATGTAGGGAAAATGGTTTCCCTGAATCGTGAAACAAAACAGCTAACTTTAACAGCCACTGCCGGGATCTACCTGTAACGGGTTGTTCACAAATATAGTTAGACGCCTTTTCAGAGAAAAGACCCAAAAAAACCGGCAAATTGTCAATTATGGTTTCAAGGTTTTCCAGGGCATCAACAGTGTGGCCCCAAACGTCCAAATGGTGAAACGCATTCTGCTCGAATCCTCGCGACGGCCTCAATTCGGGGAAAATTTCCCAGAGCAGTGAAGTGTCGGCCATTTGTTCTACAATTTTGGCTGATCGGTTTGAACGAAATACGATCTCGAGTTCATCCCTAATACGCTCACCAGAAACATTTTGGATGAGTGTCGCAGATTTTTCAATCCCAAGCCGCGCTTCCGGACAAATATCAAAGCCCAATTGCGAAGAAAACCTAAACGCTCGGAGCATCCTAAGCGGATCTTCAGTAAAAGAGTTTGAAGAGGACATACGAATTATTTTTCGTTTAAGGTCCTCTCGACCACCTAGTGGATCAATTATGGCCTCGGAGACTCTTCCACCGATTATGTCCCACAGATGCACAGCGATTGAGTTAATCGTGAAATCCCTGTGGTAAAGATCTTGGGTTATGCCTGGACCTTTGAAAGAGGAGATATCCACAGTCATGTTGGTAGGTTCAGACACAACGATTCTGCCGGTGCGCCGGTCTTTGTCCAATGCTACAAATGATGATTTTACCGTAAGTCTGTTAGCGACTTCACGGGCTATTTCAAAACCGTTGCCTTCCACTGCGATGTCGAGGTCCGAAATTTGGCGCCCGCCGAGAAGGATGTCGCGAATGCTACCACCAACCAAATAACTTTCGTTGCATAGACTAAGCGAAATCTGAAGAATCTGCTGCGCCAGTGGTTCGTCAAAGAAATGTGCCGGATGCATTTGTCTAATAAAGGGTATTGGATATTTGAAGTGAGAGATTCAAGAGTGGTTGGCTACATCTGAGCCTGAACAAGTTCAAACCGGACAGTCCCGACAATTGGTGAGGAAGTTAAGAGCAGAGGAATCCTCCTCTCGTCATTAGAAATCCACAGCTTACCCTTGGCAATTTCCATGGGTTCGCGCCCGAGTTTATCCAGACGTAAATCCATGCGCATGGCCGACAATGATCCGGCTCTGATATTGATCATTTCAGGCCCCACTGGATAAACAAAAAGCCTGGCTTTGTCTTTTCCATCGTAGATATCCACCGACAAAGGTTTACCGAGATCCTTGCGGTTTCGCAACAGATAAATAGCGCTTATTGGGTCACGGAGCCCCAAGGCGTTCTCGGAGTGAATTTCTATTTCGTCTCCCCTTTGTTTGTTCACTTGAACAGTTTGAGTTTTCTTGTCAAATGAAAGATCTACAACCTCGGATCGTAACAGATTCGACTTGAGATGAAAGCGGTATGATTCCGGTTGGAATGTATTTGCGGAAAAAGTGGCTTGAACTCGACTCCAAAGTTCCAGTATGGTTTTAAGAGCGCCGTCGGATACGGCCTGAGCAGTGACGGACATTTTTTTGGCGTCACATTTCATTGTTATATCGCCATGCCCGGCCTTTGCTCCATTCCATGAAACCTCATATCGCAGAATTTCGCTCCGCTCCTTTGCCCAAGCGGAATACGTCGTCAGAATTAGTCCCACAGACAACAACAGGCTCAAACAAACTGAGGAAGACCTTTTCAACGGACTCTACTCCAATGAAACTTCTTGTTTACTTCAGGCATGGAGATAATCAATGAGTCGCCGGATATCTGAAATGGCCACTTCACAGTATTACCGGCGTCATCAGTAATGCTGATCTGGTTTTTTTCAACCGAATATTTGCCTGTCCTGCTTTTCATGCTGTCCGAATTTTCATTATCAAATCGGTTGAATATTACCTGTCTATTGTTAGTGAATTCAATTTGGGTTTTCGTCTGGTCTTTGGGGTTCTGACGTTCACCCTTGTCATTAATTTGATACAGTAGTTCCCATTTGCCAACGACGCTATTGTCTGAATTGCCTGCGGAAGGCCCGGATATTTCAGGACCGGACTGGGCCTCATCATCCATACGAGCACTCTTCGGCATAGACGCGGTAAGACAGGAAGAGCAAACCGCTGCAAGACAGAGTAAAATAGCAAATCCAAACATTTTTGAAGAAAGGGTCATTTGTGGAACACCCGTTTAATGTGGATCAAGCTGGCAAAATTCAAGGCGACCCCAAAAGTGGAACTACTACCAGAGATTGGGTATGGGCTTTTGCGGCGCATTGTCAACAGCTTGTGAAACCCCGACTGATGTGGGCTGCAGAGGCTCCGCCCTTGCTGTAAAGGTAGGTTCTTCTTCAGGCCCAAGAGGTTTCGCCGCCGGTTTCGGGAGTGGGAACTCGCCGCGAGCAAGTCTGGTGAGGAGTCCCTGGTCAACGATTATGCAATAGGAGCCCACGGAAAGAGTATGGAACACGGCTTCGGCATCCTGCCAATCGAGGCCTAGACAGCCGTGAGTTAGTCTACCTCCGGTAGCTTCGGCATAATGAATATATCTTGAACCGTCAAACACCAGTTTATATCTAAAGAATCCAGGTACTCTTCGATCTTCCCACCTGGATGGTATAGGTTCACCTTCCTCAAGGAAGTACCAGTCTGGCCTAACCCAGTCAGCCACTGCAACTTTGCTCTTGATAGGAAATATACCGACCGGTGTTTCAAATGCCCCTGTTCTGGTTTTCCCCTTGCCTATCGCAACCGGTCCTATGCGTAATAATCGACCTTCCCTATCATAAAGATAGTATTGGAAATTCCTCTTATCTATAATGATGAACGCTTTGCCGTTTTTGTTCCTTATAAAAGAGCCTATGTTTCGAGCGTCGGCCAGAACTCCCTGAATTTGTCCCTCATCCTGCATACGGTGCCCGTAATAATTGTCGTAAATCTCCGGTTGCTGGGAATTGTTCCCGGAATTGTCGGATTCCGTGGTGCGCGCCATCTGTTCGCGCAATATACGCTCTGCGTCTCTGGAATCATATTGCAAGTTTGGGGAAGGGTATGTATTGGGCTGTTGCTGATATCTTGAAGCTCCCTGACTCGGGTTTCCAGAATAAGGTTGTTGCGCCTCCATGTAACCGTTGGAACCATCCTGATAGTAACCGTCATCGTAGTACTGCCCTTGAGCTAACGTGGCGCCAGCTACGCTTAAAATAATAAATACTCCGTATTTGATAAGATTCCGCATGGTTAAGATCCTCTTCTCCATGATTTCAGAGAAAACTAACGCATCAATTTGAAATCACATTGTCTATAAAGTAATTCATAAATGGTGTCAACCAACATAAATCCTGGTGTCATGTGAATTATTGAAGAAGCCCATATTTTTTCATCTTATACTGCAAGTTACTTCTCGAGATCCCAAGAATCTTGGCCGCCTGTGCCTGGATTGCGCCGGCTTTTCTTAGAGCGTCTCTGATCATCTTTTCTTCCATGGCGTCCAACGCGTCCATAAGCCCGGTATTTTTTTCCAAGTTGAGTTCAACATTCGAATCCGGCGTCTTGTGTGATCTAATTTGATTTGGCAGGTCCTCAACTGTGATCGAGTGCCCTCGAGACATTAGAATAGCGTATTCTATCGCGTTTTCCAATTCCCTAACATTCCCCGGCCATGAATAAGAACAAAGGACTCTCATCGTTTCCGGCTGAATTTCCAGCATTTGCCTTCCCAGACGGGTACAGAATTTTTTTAGGAAGTATGTAATCAAGAGTGGAATGTCGGTCATACGTTCCCTCAATGGAGGCATTGGCACATGCACAACGTTTAGACGAAAAAACAGGTCGGACCTGAACAATCCAGCGTCTACCTGTGTGCGCAGGTCCTTATTGGTTGCGGCGACCAGCCGTACATCAACACGGATATCGCGGTTTCCCCCAACTCTTTGAAATTCCTGTTCCTGAAGGACTCGCAACAATTTTACCTGTAAGTTGAGAGACATTTCTCCTATTTCGTCAAGAAAAAGGACCCCACTATCGGCAATTTCGAACTTACCCTGTTTGGTTGACACCGCCCCGGTAAACGCGCCTTTTTCATAACCGAACAACTCTGATTCTAGCAGAGTCTCAGGGATTGCTGCGCAATTAATCGAGACAAACGCCTTTGAAGCTCTTGAAGACGCCTTGTGCAAAGCCTTGGCTATGACTTCCTTTCCAGTCCCAGACTCGCCGGAGATCAGCACGGTAGCTGATGTGTCGGCAACCCTTTTCACTATCTGGAAGACACGATCCATAGCCTCGGATTCGCCGATTATGGCTCCCCATACGGGATCGTATTGAGTAGAGTCAATTCGCCGAAGGTTTTTGTCCAAGCTCCTTTTTTGAATGGCCCTTGCTACGGCACGCTTAATGTCGTCGTTATCAAATGGTTTCTGTATGTGATCAACGGCCCCCTTTTTCATTGCAGAGACGGCTTGGTCAACTTCTGCGAACGCGGTCATTAGAATCACAGGCAATCCGGGGTCGCTGGCAAAAACCCTTTCTAGGAGTTCTATGCCGTTCATACCAGGCATTTTAATGTCCGAAAGTATGGTGTCTATCTGCTGGTCCCTCAAAAGTTCCAACGCTTCAGTTCCTGATGACGCCGTAAAAACATTATAACCTTCATCAGTGAGCAGGTCCTCCAACACGAAAAGATAATTTCTCTCATCATCCACTATAAGGACGTTTGGCATATTCTAACCTCGGGGAAACTGGATTCAATCCCGGCTGTTGACTTCTCTGGGAAGAACGATTGTAAAGATCGCTCCTTCTCCTTCCTGGCTGGATACTTTAATCTCACCGTTGTGGGCTGTAACAATGTTATGCGTTACGGCAAGACCCAAACCTGTTCCCATCTGATTAGTGGTGAAAAAAGGTGTGAATATTTTGTTCAAATTTTCCTTTTTTATTCCCTGCCCATCATCCGCAAAAGTTATCTCAACAGTCGATTCGTCCGTTTTAATGGTTATCTCAAAGGAGCCTCCCTCATCCATGAACTCAAAAGCATTCATGATAATGTTAAGAAACGCTTGATACAGGAGGTCCGAGTCACCAATAACTATAGGCTCATATTTCGATTCTTCAAAGGCTTCCGACCACGAAACTTTTCGAGATACGATTTCGTGTTCGAGAATATTCCTGACACGAGCCACAATATCTCTTACGTCTACTGGATTAGACGCGGGAGATTTTGGCCTTGCGAAGTCCAGGAAATCCGTCAGGATTAAACTAAGCCGTGTAGCTTCCTCCAGAATTATGTTAGAGAATCTCCTGATTTTGGTTACATCCGGGTTCGCCTTGTTGGCTAGAACTTCCGCAGACGATCTTATAATTCCCAATGGATTACGTATCTCATGCGCGATAGTCGCAACCATTTGGCCAATAGAGGCTAGCTTTTCCGATTGCTGTAACTTGTCCTCAAGAAACTTCTGCTCTTCGGCTCTCTCTATGAGAATCCGCTCTCCACGCCGGACGATCAGGGTGAGAGTCACAAAAAGAAACGCCATAAGACCGCTCGCGACAAGGAGAATGATCACGACATAGCGCTGAACATTTACGTACTGGTCGGTTACGTCTTGAGTTATCTGGATGACTCCGTATATGGCCCCCAACATCCAATAGTTTCCGGTCCCTTCTCTTAACGGGTAATATGTGTCAGCCTGCCAGACGCCGTACCAGTTCGTCGCCGATCTTTTTCCCCGCCTGATCCTGGTCTGATCTTTTCCATTGAGCAGAGCTTCGTCGACAGCCTGATTTTCCGGCTCATATTTCCCAATCAAATCATAATCAGTGCTGTATACGATTTTTTTGTTTTTATCGATGATCTTTATCCGATCAATGCGAAGCCCGTAAGTGAAGTCCTTAATCAATGAATCAAGTGCGCCGAATTGGTCCCATTTTCTGAGGTCCATGCTCAATCCCCGAGCTTTTAGCGGGGCATAAAATCCTACGAAAATATTGTAATTGAGATTCTCTGCAAGGAGGCGAGCGTAATTTTCCGCCCCTTTAAGAAGAGTGTCCACGCTACGGGTGTACAAAAACGCGCCCAATAATAGCGTGACGACGGCAATGACCGTAAAACCTGAAAGGATGAAATATTTCAGAAGCCTAAACGGACCAGCGCCTATGCCTGCTGATCTTTTGGCCGTCGATTTGGGTTTAACGCCCAACATGACTTTCAGATTCTACTAAGGTCATTAGTCTGTCAACGCGTTTCAATTTCTTTGATTTTGCAGACAAGGTTGTCATGATTGGCGAGAAATGTGGACTGGTTTTCTGGAACATGTCAAGCGCGGAAAACACTCTGATCGAAAAAGAAACTAAAAAAACCCGATATTCAAGCGTTGCCAAGGTCATCAGGGTTCATTCGTTCCAAAATCTTGGTAAGCTCTTCATCTGTTCGTTCAACATCATCCTGAGTGAGTACTAATTTAGTTTTGGGTTCATCAATCTGTTCGGAATCGGACATTCCTTCTATGACTTCTTCGTTGACAAATATAGCAACCCCGGCCCAGGTCGCCAGAACCAGTGAATCAGAAGGTCTGGCGTCTACAGTAATCAACTTTGAATCGGCGGTCTTGATATAAATCGTCGCATAATATGTATGTTCCTTCAAATCATCGATTTCTATGTGTTCGATGTGCGATCCGGTTTTTTCGATCACATTTCGAAGTAATTCATGGGTTAAGGGCCGTTGAAAAACTTCTTTGGAAATGGCTCTTTGCAACGCCATGGCTTCGACAGGACCAATCCAGATATATAATTCCCGATCCCCTCCCTTTTCACGGAGGATAACAACAGGCTGCATATTTCTAGAATCCGAGGCCAGACCCGATATCGTCATTTCCTTGAAACTTTTCTCCAATTTCATGTGATCCCTCTTTCCGAATCGATAGAACCGTAACATCAGCTAAAGCCATATCATGTAGCCAAGTTCGCCACGACTCGTTCAATGATACTTACCAGTCGCTGTCTGGAGACAAGCAATTCGTGGCGTTTCAGTTCCAGGGTTATTGTATTGTTATAGCCGGAAGCTAGAAGCGCCTTTAAAACAGCTTCGAAATCGATGATACCATCACCAATCGGCAAATGCAGGTCATCTTTTACACCTTTACCGCCTGAATTGTCGTGTGCATGAACATGCTGAATTTTTCCGGAAAGTTGAGCAATAATTTCAAATGATGTGTTCGACAGTGTCAACAATTGTCCATGACCAATGTCCAGTGTAATCGAGGGGCTGAGAATTTCATCAAGCGCATAGGCGAGGTTGGAGGCAGTTTCAGACAGATTTTCCAGACTCAATGTAATCCCCTTGCTCCCAGCGTATAGAAAAAGATCCTTGAATGCTTTTTTTTTCTCTATGATTTGATGTCCTGAAACGTAACGCGGATCCATCCAAAGATGCACCGTTAAAAAATTCGCGTTGATCAGGGCCGTAGTGTCAATGGTCGCTCTCAGAGCAGGATGGTAATTTTCCCAAAGGTTTGTCAAACTGGTTGGGTCTCCCTCGCGAGGCCCATGAGCGATAAGCCTGAAATCCGGCCCTGTAAGTTGATGAACGTCCAGGCCGCTCCAGTAATGCCTGGCATCAATGTCTTTCAGGACCACTTCTCCGAAGTCAAATCCATTTTCTTTGAGGAATACTATGTCATCTGACTTTCGGACGTGACCACCCAGCAGCATAGATATTTCCTTATGTTCAGGAACAAAATGTAATAGCCTCGGTCTGGGACCGTACCAACGACAAATTACGCGCTAATTATTTCCAATTTCTTTATCAGTCAGGTAACATGCCGGGTCCGGCGCCCAGAGATCCCCTAGAGCGGCTTCTGCCCGAACCCTGAAATTTCCACCACAAATATCCAGCCATTTACATGACGCGCAACGCCCACGAACAAAATTTTTTTTCTGTTTGAGCCTCTGCATGAGTTCATCGTTTGGGTTTGTCCAAATCTTGCTAAACGGGCTATGCCGAATATTGCCAAAACTGTGATGTCTCCAGAACTGGTCAGCGTGGACGGTTCCATCCCAAGACACGCAGCCAATCCCTCGGCCAGAACTGTTTCCCTCATTCATCTGGAGTAACTCAAGGACTTGCCCGGCGCGATCAGGGTTCTCTTTTAAGAGTCTAAGGTAAATATAAGGTCCATCAGCGTGGTTATCCACTGTCAGAACTTCAACGTTCATACCTTTCCCGTGAAGAGCCATAGTCCTATCAATTATCAGATCGACCACTTTTCTGGTTTGCTCGTGGTCCAAGTCCTCCTTCATGAGATCTGCGCCTCTACCCGCATAAACTAGATGATAAAAACAGATTCTGGGGATCTGAAGGTCATCCACAAGATTGAATATCCCGTCGATTTCCTGAAAATTTCTTTTGTTGATTGTGAACCTAAGCCCTACTTTAAGCCCAGCAGCCTTGCAGTTGTTTATGGCCCTCAAGACGCGTTCAAACGTCCCTGCTACACCCCTGAATGAGTCGTGAACCTCTTGCAGGCCGTCCAGACTTATTCCCACGTATGATAATCCAATATCTTTGAGTTTGGTGGCCATACGCTCATCGATCAATGTCCCGTTGGTTGAGAGAACCGCTCTCATGCCGGAAACCGTAGCGTGCTGAATCAACTTCAGAATGTCTGGCCGAATCAGCGGTTCACCCCCGGAAAAGAGAACTACAGGAGAACCAAATCGAGCTAAATCGTCAAGCAGTTGAATACCTTCATCGGTAGAAAGTTCATTCAAATATTTCTTGTCCTCAGAACGCGAATAACAGTGAACACATTTCAAATTACACCGTTGAGTGACATTCCAGACTACTACCGGCTTCTTATCCTTGGAAAACTGAAGCAGGTGTGAAGGCAGGTCCTTGGACATTCGTCCATAGCGTAAAGGGTCCGACGCCTCCACAGCGCCACAGTAAAGCTTTGATACTCCGATCATTAAGTGACTCCTAATGGATACAATACTGGAGATATTAGACAGTGATTAACAATCTTGCAACTCCGAAGCGCAAAGGCTTGATCCAAATTGGCTCAAAAACGCTATCATGATAGAAAATCCGAGCATGATCGAAAATAGTCCACGATAATCTCCGCATGATCGAAAGCCAGTTTTTGGGGGAGATTGTCTTTTTGAAAGACCTGAACTCTCGCCGCATCGTCTCCTGCACAGGGAATACCATCGCTTTGTGCTGAAAATACTGTAGAAATGCTGTGATGTCTTGGGTCTCTGTCCTTTGAGGAATAAACTCCCAGTAATTTCAGATTATGTATATCGAGAGATGTTTCTTCCTTAGCTTCTCTGAGGGCCGCCTCTTCCACGGATTCGCCATAATCGACGAACCCTCCGGGTAATGCCCAACCAAATGGAGCGTTTTTTCTGCTTATGAGGACTATCCCGCCTTGATTGCTTATCACGATGTCTACTGTTGGTAGTGGATTTTTGTAGATTGACATTACGAAACCGCATCTGGGGCAAATCAATTCGGTTTTCATTTTTGCCTTCCTTTAAATTTTGTAGGTGAAGGGGTTGACAAACTGATCGATGATTGGCACTCATATGTAGAGAGTGCTAACAAGCGTCTAGCGCTCTACATAGTTTTATACTAAAAAGAAAGCATTTGGAGGTTATATCATGAAATTTCGTCCTCTTTATGATCGAATCCTCGTCGAGAGGGTCGAATCAGAGGAAGTGACCAAGGGCGGTATAATTCTGCCCGACTCTGCCAAGGAAAAACCCCAGCAAGGCAAAATCATCGCCGTGGGTAAAGGTAAAAAAACCGAAGATGGTAAGGTTATTCCTCTTGAACTCAAGGAAGGCGATACCGTTATATTCAATAAGTATTCCGGGTCTGAGATCAAAGTCGAAGGCATAGAATTACTTATTATGCGTGAAGACGACATCCTTGGGCTGGTCGAATCTTAATCGTTTGGCCCAAGATCCTGTCAATCATCTGCAATTTATTAACAATTTAACGAATTCTAAGGAGTGATTATATGGCCGCGAAGATAATTCTTTTCGAGCAGCAAGCTAGAGACAAAATCCTCAAGGGTGTTAACATCATGGCGGACGCCGTGAAATCAACTCTTGGCCCCAAGGGAAGAAACGCTATTCTGGAGAAATCATGGGGTTCTCCAAATGTAACAAAAGACGGTGTGACAGTCGCCAAGGAAATCGAGCTTGAAGACAAGTTCGAAAACCTCGGGGCTCAAATGCTGAAAGAAGTCGCGTCAAAGACTTCCGATGTCGCTGGTGATGGAACTACTACAGCTACAGTATTGGCTCAGGCTATTTATCGCGAAGGCATCAAGATGGTTGCGGCTGGCGCCTCCCCAATGGACCTCAAGAGAGGGATCGACTTTGCCGTTGAGGCCGTTATAGCTAATCTTAAGAAACTCTCCAAACCAACCAAGGATAAGAAAGAGATAGCTCAAGTAGGGACAATATCAGCTAATAATGACTCGACCATAGGAAATATCATAGCCGAGGCTATGGAAAAAGTCGGCAAAGAGGGTGTCATCACGGTAGAAGAAGCCAAGGCGATGGAGACCTCTTTGGATGTCGTGGAAGGTATGCAGTTTGATCGTGGTTACCTGTCCCCGTACTTCGTTAGTGATCCAGAGAGAATGGAAGTTGTCCTCGATGAGCCTTATATTTTAATCAATGAGAAAAAGATTTCCAACATGCGTGACATGCTCCCGTTGCTGGAGCAGGTCGCCAAGATGGGTCGTCCTCTCCTTATAGTTGCTGAAGATGTTGAAGGAGAGGCTTTGGCTACTCTCGTTGTCAACAAACTGCGTGGCACATTGACCGCTTGCGCGGTTAAAGCCCCAGGTTTCGGTGATCGCAGAAAAGCCATGCTTGAAGATATAGCGATTCTTACAGGTGGACAGGTTATATCCGAAGACCTCGGTCTTAAACTTGAAAACGTCAGTCTGAATGACCTTGGGCGTTGCAAGAGAGTTACCATAGACAAGGATAACACCACCATAGTTGACGGAGCTGGAGCGAAAGAAAAGATCGAAGGTAGAGTCCGACAGATTCGTACCCAGATCGACGAAACAACTTCAGATTATGACCGTGAAAAACTCCAGGAACGTCTGGCCAAATTGGTCGGAGGCGTGGCGGTTATTAATGTAGGCGCTGCGACTGAGACTGAAATGAAAGAAAAGAAGGCCCGCGTTGAAGACGCCCTGAACGCTACTAGGGCAGCAGTGGAAGAGGGCATAGTTCCTGGTGGCGGTGTAGCTTATCTGAGATGCCTCCAGTCAATTACCGATCTGAAGCTGGAAGGTGATGAAAAAGTTGGCGCCAAGATAGTGTTGAGGTCCCTTGAAGAGCCGATCAGGCAGATAGCTGTGAATGCCGGACATGACGGCTCCATAGTTGTGGACAAGATCAAGAACAAAGAAGGCGCATTCGGATTCAACGCCTATAAAGAAACCTACGAAGATCTTCTTGAAAATGGTATTATTGATCCGACGAAGGTTACAAGACTAGCCCTGCAAAATGCGGCCTCCGTAGCCGGCTTGATGCTGACCACGGAAGTAATGATCGCAGAGAAGCCGAAGGAAAAAGAAGCGCCTGCTATGCCGGGTGGCGGTATGCCTCCGGGTGGCATGTACTAGTCAATTTCCGTCTCAGCGGAAACTAAAAAAGGCGATCGGATTGTCCGGTCGCCTTTTTGTTTTTTCGAAACAATCTTGCTAGTTCTTTTCTTTATACTTTATTAGCGGCCCAAAGAATTCGGTTTCGCAATAGTGACACCGCATTGTCAAAGGGCTTTTCCCTACGATCACAAATTTACATGGCACCTGTTCGTGGTTGGTTATACAGAAACGGTCAGGACACATTACAATGTCACCCACAGAATCCGGGACATCTACTTTGTGTTTTTCCGTAACCTTCCCATTTTCAATTCGTGTTACAGTAGCCATCGGAGCTATCAACGCCACAACGTTGAGCATGTTTCGAGTCAAACTCAAGTTTTCGACCTTGATGATGTCCTTTTTTTTCAGAGATTGAGATTCGAAATTTATACCAATCGCTATAATGTCACCCGTTTTTCTTGCTAGCGCGTTCAGTCCCAGCACTTGAGAAATAAGGAAAGCCTTACCCGCCGGAATATGGTCTATGACAATTCCGGAGTCGATTTTTGCGATCGTGATTGGCCTATCTTTCATGTTATAGCTCCAAGTATCAGGGCAAGTAATGTTTCACGAACCAGTAGACCATTTTTGGCCTGTTGGAAATAATAGGCGAATGGTGTTTCATCGACATCCTGCGCAATTTCCGTAACGCGCGGCAAAGGATGCATTATTTTCATATTGGGTTTGGCCTCGCTTAACATACCGGCTTCCAACCGGTATATGCTTCGAAATTTCTCAGCCAGGGCGCGTTCTTGAAGTCTCTCCATCTGAATCCTTGTCATGTAAAGTACATCAACTTGCCCTATGTGGTCTTCGATTCGCCCTGCCTCAACAAACGTAACTCCTCTGTCAATGGAGGCCCTGGCGCATTTGTCAATTATTGAACGCGGCATGGCAAGGTCCCTTGGGGATATAAATATGAGACGACAATTTTCGTACTTCAAAAGCGCTTCCGTCAAAGAATGAACTGTCCTTCCATTAACGAGGTCGCCAACCATTGCGATCGAGATACCGTCCAGACGCCCTTGAGTTTCCCGTATCGAATACAGGTCCAGCAAAGTTTGCGTCGGATGTTGGTTTGGACCGTCCCCGGCATTGATTACGGGAATGTCGGCCGCTTCGGCCGCAACCCTTGCAGCCCCTTTTAGAGGGTGTCGGATGACTATCACGTCAAATCCGTACCCATCGTGCATTTTGACAGTGTCCCACAAAGATTCTTCCTTGACTGACGAAGTAATGTTCGCGTCATAAAACCCGCCTATTTTACCTCCGAGATTGCGCATTGCGACTTCAAACGACGTACGGGTCCTTGTGGAAGGTTCAAAAAAAAGCATCGCTGAAACTTTGTCATTGCATAATGAGGCTTTGTTAGGATAATTCTGAACCTCCGGGACCTTTGACAGAATGTAATTGATTTCTTCGCGGGTCAGATCATTCATGGAAATGATGTCGCGACCTTGAAAGTTCATAGTGCTCACCTTTATTCCCCAATTCGCAAAATTAGTCCGATTCCCGACGGCAACGCGCTTGACCACAATTAAACTCGACGCCGTTAATAACGGTGGACCTGACGTAGGCCGGTAAAGATGTATACTCAAAAGGCGACCAACCGCAGCGGGTAAACAGTCTTCGGTTTGGCGCACGGCCGTCCGCATGTCCTACTTCTGTTTTTTGGCCAAAATCAATTACAGTGAACGAAGCCCCGTCCCCTTTCTGTAAACGACCAAATTTCTGATTCAGATTCGACGTAATGATTCTGAACGGCTCTTCGGAAAGTATTTTAGCTACCAGCATGGGATCAAAACCACAACTTTTAATAAGCCATCCAACGAATGGACCAAGAGTGTCGAGATGTGGCATGCCTGAAACCCCAAGCTTCTTCTCTGCAAGAGAATGAGGCGCGTGATCAGACGCCAGTGTTTGAATCAAGCCCGATCGTAGAGCTTCTATCATTGCCTGCCTGTGGTGTTCCGATCTTAGCGGTGGATTGCAATTGAGGATATAACCTGGAATATCGGTTTTTCTCCCATCAGCCCGATATCCAGCCTGATCAACACTGAAAAAGAGGTGATGAGGAGTGACTTCGCAAGTAACTTTTGTTGATGCTGTTGCGTTGTATTCCCGTATGAGGTTTACGGCTCCTTCCGTAGAAACGTGACATATGTGGGTGACAAGATGATATCTGTGAGTGAACTCCAGAATTTTCGCTACAGCTCGAACCTCGGCTTCCGGAGGACGTTTTTCCCAATGTTCTGTCTGACCTTCGTTTTTTCTTAATATCTCAGGGTCTTCAGCGTGAAAAAACAGTCTGTTTCCTTTATAGCGACTCAAAGCGTCTTGGACTTTTCGCCAGTCTGAGAAGGTCACTTGATTTGGATTCGAGTCCAAATACAACTTGTAGGGCAAATCAGCCCAAGGCTCGGAACGCTCAGTGACGGCGGCGAAGAGGATTACGGGACATCTAGATTGCCCTACTAGCAATCGTTTCCGATCATATGTGGTCTTGTTATCTGGGGGAATTGGATCGTTGGGCATAGCAGCAAAGCATGTAACTCCACCATTTAGGGCAGCGTCTCCTGCGGAGGCGAACATCTCTTTGTCGCATGTCGACTCCCATTTTTTGATCAGTTCGTTATCCTTAGTCGCAGGTTTAGGAAACTCTCTAGCGTGGACATGGATGTCCACGAAACCAGGGAAAAGCAAACACGATTGCTCCACGGGGCCGGACTCCGGAAGCAGTGATTCAATGTTCCCCGAATGTAAGTCGACGACAACTCGAGTCGGCCTTATTCCATCGGGAAAAACAGACAAATATGAAAATGATTTTTCACTCATTGAACTTTTCAACAGGGATTTTCAGTGTACATGTCATCAACCGGTAGGGAAGTCTTTTTGTTTGTTAATCCTATTTCAGCGTCCTGTTACTCAACGTGACAGTTATTACCACAGACTATTCAATTTCAATGGAAACTATTTTCATTTCGTCTTTGCCTTCAACAATACTCAGGACACCGGAAGAACAGATGGGACAAAATGGAATAAAAGTATCCAGCACAGGCTCGTGTCCGCAATCCAAACAGACAGCTTTAATCGGTATAATGGTAATTGAAAGTCCAGCGCCTTCAAGAGGACTATCCTTGGTGAGAGCGGTGAAAGCGAATTCAATCGCGTCAGGCATGACTGCTGTCATGGCGCCGAATTCGAGTTCAACTCCAACAAGGCGCTTGGCAGAATGGATTTTCATCTGCTCTTCAATTATATCAATAATATTTTGAACTATTCCTAACTCATGCATTTAAAATCAGTCCTAAGCCAATTGATCAATCTTGGAAACGCAAACAGCACAGTAATGGGGAAAAATCTATCGAGCCCAATTGGGGATCTCCCAATGCAGCCCGGGGTTTATCTCCTGAAACAGACGGTTGCCTGTTGGGTCAATAAATAGCCTGTAACTTTTTTGAACGTCGCTGTTCGAGTGAACACTAAACGCAATCGATCTGCCTTTGTACGAATAAACCGTAATTATTTGGCCTTCAGGTGTAGAATAGAAATCCATCCTTGTCTGTTTGCCGGGAATATCGGAAGCGTGGCTTGACCACTGAGTCGTGAGCAGTTTCATTTTGGATACGTCGGGAAGCGTGAAACTTTGTTGAGTGTGAGCAGGCCATTGGGAGAAAAGGATAAGGAAAGCTACCAATACAGGGATTTTTTTTAGCATTAGTGACCACCTCTATGTCGGAACTCGTATAATCTTACCATGCCGCAGCTGATTGTAAAGCGCTGCAAGTTTAGTAGCGACGTTGACTTATTATTGACCATGATACACAATCTCATGTTACCATCAGTCCTGGAAAGGAGAATCCTGGAATGACGCTGGAATGTATAAAAGGTGAGAAGTCAGAAAAGTATCTGGATTTTCTTTTTTGGCATTACCGCGTAGTAGATTCTTTTTGGTACATATTTATAGAACAAGATCACGGGACAGATGAAGCGAACCGGATAAATGAGAAGGTCTGGAGGCGCGTGGCCGGAATGGCGGCCAAAGACATAGTTAATAGATTCGATGTAAAGGAAAAGGGCCTGGAAGGATTTGTCAAAGCTCTCGAGTATTTCCCATGGAGGATAATTGTTGGGTATGAGATAGAGATTAAAGAAAGAGAAGTCTTAATTTCTGTTCCCAACTGCCCAACCCAATCCTCGAGGTTGAAAAGAAATCTGGGTGAGTACGCATGCAAGGAAATGCACCGGGGAGAGTTTGAAGCATTTGCCGAAGTTATTGATCCGAAAATACTGGTAGATTGCGTCCACGCTCCTCTTGATCCACACCCGCCTGAAAGATTTTGTCAGTGGCGATTTACAATAAAGGACTAATTATTTTTAACTGCTAAGGGAGTTAGCCGTGAAACGCGGCGATCAAATGTATCTGCAACGAATCAAAATCAACAGTGAAAAGTTTCCAGTTTACAACACGTTTCCTTTCAACATAAAGGCGTTCCAGACAAACCAAGATCTCGAAATTAGATCAAAAATAGTATTCTTTTCCGGAGAAAACGGCGTTGGCAAATCTGCGCTGCTTGACGCCATAGCCAGAAAATGCGGCTTTATGCCCTGGGGCGGAAGTAAAACTCACAGGTCCCATTCAAATCCCTACGAAACACAACTTGCCCACTTTATCAAACTCGATTTCAAGGCGCGGCCAAAGTATGGGTTCCATTTCAGGGCTGAAGTATTCTTTAACTTTGCGTCTTCACTTGACGACATCTTGCTGGACGATCCTGAAAGGAAGCAATATTTCGGCGGAGGTTCTTTGAACGCGAAATCTCACGGAGAATCATTCTTGACTTTTTTTCAAAGCTACTCCTTCAATATTGATGGGTTGTACCTTGTAGATGAGCCAGAGTCAGCTTTGTCGCCACGTAGTCAAGTTGAATTTGTAAAGATATTGAGGCGCAACGTGGAATCTTCAAACAAGCAGTACTTTATAGCTACGTTATCGCCTATAATATTGGCCTGCCCTGAAGCTCAAATATTCAGCTTCAGCGAGACCGGTATAAACTCAACTAGTTTTTGCAACACAGATGTCTACAATTTATATAAAAACTTCATAGATGACCCTGAGGGCGCTTATCGGTCCTAATGTCTTCAAGTCATGACTTTGGAGCCGGCTAATGGACCCGACAATTGTCACAAATATTCTGGACAGCATGAGTGATTGTCTCGTCGTTATCGATGGTGATGGCGATGTATTGTACGCAAATAAAAACACTAAGGAAATCCTGGGCTATTCCTTTGAAGATTTAAAGGGAAAGGGATTGGGACTAGTGTTCTTTGTCAGAGATGAAAACTATGAATTTAATCAGATACTTATTAATGCAGTATGGAACAAGACCGTCAAAGATTATAGCGAAGTCGACTATTATCACCCGGAAGGTTTAAAGAAGCGCCTCGTAGTTACCACCTCGTATATGCGTGAACTGGATGAAGAAAATAACCGGTTCATTGGCTTTATTATGATTTTTAGAGATATAACCGAAGTTTTTATGTTGCGTCAGAAAGAAAAGAAATTGCTGGAAGATAGGGACAGGATTGCTTGTGGCAAAGTGAGAAGCCTAAGTCGGCTGGCCATGGGGGTTGCCCACGAAATCAGAAATCCGGTTGTGATGATAGGTGGATTTGCGACTCGACTTATGAAGGGCTCCAATATCTCCGAGGAAGCCAAGTCATACGTAAAAAATATTCTGGAAGGGACACAGAGATTGGAACTCATTGTCGAAGAGGTCCAAAATTGCGCCAATTTACCGGATATAAAATTGGTTACTGGATCCATAATGGAAGTCATACTTGAAAGCATCCAGGAGTTGGGACCCCATGCGGCAGAACGCAGTATCCACATCTTGTTCCAAAAATTGGAAACAACGTATGGTAAATCGAGATTTGATCCTAGGTTAATAAAAATTGCTGTTAACAACCTTTTGCGCAACGCTGTGGACTTTTCATCTAACGGGTCGGTAGTTGAAGTCTTTGTACATGAAAGTGAGCACGAGACCATAATTGGGGTGAAAGATTATGGAGTAGGAATTCAGGATGCGGATCGTGAATTCGTGTTTGACCCTTTTTTCTCAACAAAGGTCCACGGTTCAGGTATGGGGCTGGTCGTTACAGAGAGGATCGTCCATGAACATGGAGGCAGAATACAATTTGATTCAATCCCTGGAAAAGGCTCTATATTTAGGATATGCCTTCCCAATGGTGATCATTGTGATGACAATCTACTTATGGAGTTGTGGACAAAATAGAATAGGCAAGGTCAAGTTCATGTAACAGTATCGATCCTGCCTTAATCGGGGCAATTCTAAAAGTCTGGATCTTCAGTACTTGCTGACTGACTATTTAAGAATCTGTCTAAAAGTGATAAAAAACTCTATTAAATTTGTGACTTCATTAAAGGGATAGTGTGGTTGTTTTCAATGAGACCGTACCCGGTAATGCTGAATCTCGAAAATAAACGCGCGATAGTCATTGGCGGGGGACGAGTGGCTTTGCGCAAGACATTAGGTCTTTTGGAAAGCGGCGCAAAGGTCGCTGTAATATCCCCGAAACTTGTACGAGAGATGGTTCAGCTAAAAGATGAATCCAGGGTTGATTGGGTGGAATCGCCCTTTCACGATGAAGCATTGGATCAGTTTCCGGATGCGGTTTTAATTTTCGGAACCACTGATAACCGTGAGACTAACCTAGAGATTTATGAGGCTGCTAACAAAAGAAAAGTCCCTTGCAATATCGCTGACGTTCCAGATCTTTGTTCGTTTATTGTACCTGCGGTAATTTCTCAGGGAGATTTAATCATATCTGTGAGCACTGGGGGATCATCTCCTGCGCTTGCAAGACGCATCAGAGAGGAACTTGAAAAACAATTCGGGCCTGAATACGGCAGAATGACAAGATTAATGGGGGAACTTAGGAAACATGTCCTGAATGTTGGGACCGACTCAGACAAGAATCGCAAACTCTTTTCAGAATTGGTCGACTCAGAACTTCTGGCGGCCCTGCGCGAGAGTGACACCAAAAGGGCCCTGAAAATTTTAAAGGAAATATTGCCGAAGGATATCGACATTGACGGGGCAATAGCGGAAAATAGGCTATGAACGACAGTTGCAGGACTTATAGGTGCACCTAATTTTTTTCAAAATAGCGGCAATTTTCTATTTGCTTGCGTCAATTGTATACGTGACGTTTCTCCTGCGGTCCGAGAATTCCAAGTGTTTGTATGGTTTCGCATTCATTTTAGCAGGCTTGGTAGCACATACAGTTTCGATTGTACACCTTTTTGTCGCTCAGGGATTTTTCCCCATGGCGACCGGTTTTGACGCGTTGTCACTTTTTGCCTGGCTGGTCGTGGCAATACATACAACCATACAGTTTAGGGACCCCAACCCCGTCCTTGGCGCAATGGCCGCCCCAATAGCCACGGTGCTGATGTTGATCGCTTCTACGTTTTCCTACCAGATCACCCAACCGATTGTGCCTGTTCTTAAAAGCTGGTGGTTACCCATTCATGTGTCTTTTGCCCTGGCAGGCAACGCTGTTTTTACAATCATGGCGATGGCCGGCGCCATGTACATTTTTCAGGAACGCCTCATAAAAAGAAAGAAAATTGGAAGGTTCCACCGAATACTACCATCGTTGGAAACACTAGATAAATTGAACCGACAAGCCCTCCCAATAGGCTTCTTTTTTCTTACTCTGGGAATTATTTCCGGAGCGCTCTGGGCGAGTAGCGCATGGGGTTCTTATTGGAACTGGGACCCCAAAGAGACGTGGAGCCTAATCACATGGTTCGCCTATGCAGCGATGGTTCATCAGAGATTGGCCCTTGGCTGGCGGGGCAAGAAAGCTGCGATGCTCGCTTTAGCCGGGTTTGCGCTCGTCATGTTCACATTCATTGGAGTCAGTTTGTTATTTGTCGGCCATCATTCCTTCGTGAGTTTAGCCCTCCGGGTGGTCCCAGCATGATCTGCCTGACTCATGATTTTCTGGTCTTGGGAATAAATCACAACACCGCCCCGGTGTTAATTCGCGAGAAAGTGTCTTTTCCCGGAAATCATGATGGGTCTATTACCAGATTTCTCACCCAAACCGGAGATCTGCTGGAGTGTATAATTCTTTCGACTTGTAATAGGTCTGAAATTATCGCCGTTACTAAAGACCCTGATTCGTCCGTTGAGAATCTTATCCGTCTGATTTCTGAAATTCATGGATTGAACCAGGATCAAATAGGACCCTACTTCTATATTAAGAAGGGTCAGGAAGCTGTACGGCACCTTTTTCGTGTAACGTCGAGCCTGGACTCAATGGTTCTGGGGGAACCCCAAATCGTAGGGCAGGTAAAAGAAGCATTCAGACGTGACGCCTCGGCGAATACAACCGGACCGCTTTTGAACAGGCTTATGCACAGGGCCTTTTTCACGGCCAAGAGAGTACGCACCGAGACGGGTGTGGCCCTTTCGGCAGTGTCCATCGCGTATGTCGCCGTAGAACTTGCCAAAAAGATTTTGGGAGAATTAGAACAGCGGCGGACTCTATTGGTTGGAGCGGGAGAAATGGCTGAACTCACAGCCCGGCACCTTGCGAGCCTTGTCAAAAAGCCAATAAAAATTATCAACAGGACTTTTGAGAATGCTTGCGAGTTGGCCTCACAATTCGAAGGGACCGCGGATTCAATGGAAAAGCTTGATGATGCTCTGGCGATGGCGGATATGGTCATAAGCTCAACTGGGAGTTGCGAACCAATAATTCGATTCCAGCAAATGAAGACGGTCATGCGTCGCAGACGGCACAAGCCGATCTTTATGATAGATATCGCCATGCCCAGGGACATTGAACCCGAAGTTAATGATTTGGACGGGGTTTATCTGTATAACATAGATGATTTACAGTCTGTTGTGGACGAAAATATGGGAGAACGCCGCCTGGAGGCTGAAAAGGCAGGTAGGATAGTGGATCAGGAAGTAAACAAGTTCATCAACTGGACCAGATCTCTTGAATGGGCCCCAACAATAGTCTCGTTGAAAGAAAAATTCGAGGAGATAAGAACTAACGAGATGGCTAAAATGAACGGGAAACTTGGGTCCCTGAACGAAGCTGAAAAGGACGCCGTTGAGATACTCACCAAAGCCATAATAAATAAAATCGCCCATGGTCCCATCGCTTTCATGAAGCAGTCAATAAAGACAAAGAAAATCAATCAGCATGTCGATTTTGTTCAAAGAGTTTTCGGACTGGATGAATTTGTTTCAGGAAACGAACCGGAGGAAGCAAAGACTTCAGAATATGAAATTGATCATAGGAACTAGAGGAAGCGCTCTAGCCATGTGGCAAGCCCGCCATGTGGCGGGTTTGCTGGCTACACTTGATTCCGGGATAGACGTTGAGTTGAAAATCATAAAGACTCAGGGTGACAGGATTCTGGACGCTCCCCTCGCCAAAATTGGCGGTAAAGGGCTCTTTACAAAAGAGATTGAGGACGCCCTGCTCGACCGGACTATTGATATTGCAGTGCATTCAATGAAAGATGTCCCTACGGAAATGCCGAAGGATTTGATATTAGGCGCTATCTTGAAGCGGGAAGATCCCAGGGATGTTTTTATCTCTCGCGACGACAGATCAATTCATGAACTCGCCGATGGACAGAAGATAGGGACTTCGAGTCTAAGAAGAAGAGCGTTTTTGCTACACCAATTCCCTGGGATTGAAGTCGTGTCAATCCGAGGAAACGTAGACACTCGTGTAAGGAAAATCGAAACAGAGAATCTAGCCGGAGCCTTGTTGGCCGCTGCCGGAATAATCAGGATGGGTTTTGCAGGAAAAATCAAACACTTCATGACTGTGGATGAAATGATACCCGCCATCGGGCAAGGGGCGATAGGGGTTCAAATACGCAAGAATGACAGTGGGTTGTCGGATCTCGTGGCAAGCTTGGATGATTCGGAAACCAGAAGGTGCGTAATGGTTGAACGGGCTTTTCTAATGAGGCTCGGCGGGGGTTGCCAAGTCCCGATGGCCGCTTATTGTGAGCCACATGCTGGAGGGGTGAAGCTGGAAGCCGCTGTGACTCATCCCGACGGAAAACCGATTTACAGGGATTGTTATATCGGTCCGCTTGAAGACTTTTCACTCGGAGTCATGATGGCTGACAAACTTATCGACAGAGGCGCGGACCAGGTTCTTAAGTCGGTGCTGTCATCTGATTGGAAGCCTGTTCCAGTAGGGAACATGATATGACCTCCTGGCGCCAAAATCACTCATGAATGATTTAGCGGAATTGTTGTTCATGTTCAACAGCGGTCGTCACTTCAGTGCGGACGGACATTAGCCGTTTTCAACATTAATAGAGGTAAAAAGACATAACATGTCATACACGGATGACGAACAAAAAGAGGGAATAGTTTACCTTGTCGGTTCAGGTCCTGGGGACCCAGGTCTGCTAACGCTGAAAGCCGCCGAGAAAATCGCTGAGGCTGATGTTATCGTTTACGACTACTTAGCGGGACACAATTTTGTTCATAAAGCAAAGCCCTCTGCTGAACTAATATATGTCGGCAAGAGCGGAAAAAGACACACAGTCGAACAAATTGACATTAACCAGATACTTGTAAAAAAGGCCGGTGAAGGCAAAACTGTTGTTAGGTTAAAAGGCGGCGATCCCTATGTGTTCGGTAGAGGTGGCGAAGAAGCGGAAGAATTGGCTGCCGCCGGTATTCCTTTCGAGGTGGTCCCAGGAATAACTTCCGCGATAGCGGCCCCGGCGTATGCCGGAATCCCAGTTACTCATAGGGATCACGCCTCTTCGGTTACTTTTGTTACAGGTCACGAAGACCCCGCAAAGGAGGACTCGGCGATCGACTGGTCTGTCCTTGGAAAGAATACAGGGACGCTCGTTTTCTTAATGGGCGTCAAAAATATAGAGTTTATAACCAGGAAACTGATTTCCAATGGCATGGATCCCAGCACGCCCGCAGCTCTTGTTAGATGGGGCACTACTCCGAGTCAGATCTCCGTTACGTCAGATTTGACTAACATAGCGGGGGAATGTCAGTTAAGAGGCCTAGCGGCCCCGGCCGTGCTCATTGTTGGTTCGGTAGTCAGTCTGAGAGGCGCTCTTTCGTGGTATGAGAAAAAGACCCTGTTTGGGAAGAGAATAATTGTAACCAGGTCAAGAGAACAATCGCGGAAAATGGCGGAAAAGATCTCTGCTAATGGCGGGGAACCGATCCTGTTTCCCACTATAGAAATTGCGGCTCCGACTGATTACGGTCCTCTGGATGACGCCATCTCACGAGCGTCTGAATTTGATTGGATCCTGTTTACCTCCGAAAATGGAGTTAAACGTTTTTTCAAACGTTTTTTTGATCTTGGCAGAGACATCAGGGAACTAGCTGGACCAAAATTTGGCGCAATTGGCCCAGTGACCGCTAATGCTATTGCCTCCACGGGCATAAAAGTTGAGATGCTTGCAAAGGAATTTTTGGCTGAGGGTCTTCTCAAAGTTTTTGAGGGTGAGGACTTAACTGGACGACGCTTTTTGATACCCAGGGCAGAGAAAGCCCGCGATGTTCTTCCCGAGGGTCTTGAAAATAAAGGGGCCCTGGTAGAGGTTACGCCAGCATACCAAACATTGCGTCCCTCAAGAGCGGACGTCGAATCCATCAAAAATTCATTTCTTGGTAAATCGATTGACGCCGTAACATTTACGTCTTCGTCTACAGTAAACCATTTCATGGAAGTGTTTGAAGGCTCCGACATCAAGGAATTGCTCTCAGGAACACTTATAGCGTCTATTGGTCCAATTACTTCGAACACGCTTGGCCGTCATGGTTTAAAGGCTTCTATAGAAGCCCGGGAATATACTATTGATGGATTGATAAAGGCGCTAATGAGTCACTATGTTAAAGCAAAAACGCCTGTATGACAGATGGGTTGATCCGGCGTTAGAACCTGGTTGTGAAAGTGGCCGGAAACCGGTGTTTGTCCATAGGAAGTGCCCAAGGACCCAAAATCCGGCTGATTGACACCCCTATTACCCTGTGATAGATCATCTTTTGATTTTTAGCCTAATGGTTGAAACGAGGCTGGGGCTTACCTGCCTCCTGGGTAATAGAAAATGGGAAAAATACTCAAATATTGAAACAGATGTTCTCGAATGGTTGACTACTAGAACTACGAACTGTCAAACCGTCGATCGTCAATTTACAGTACCGGCGATTGATTAAAAGGTCAGGATTTTAAAATGTTTTCTTCACTAGCTCGAAAGCTTTTCGGCAGTAAAAACGATAGAGAATTAAAAAGGATTGATCCGATAGTCACGGCGATCAATGAACTCGAACCCAAAATGAAAGCCCTTGGCGACGAGGAATTCCCGATCAGGACAAATGAATTAAGGGAACGGCTCAAATCCGGGCAAGAGACAGTGGATGATCTCGCTCCCGAGGCCTTTGCTCTAGTTAGGGAAGCCTCCATAAGATCATTGGGCATGCGGCATTTTGACGTCCAGTTAATTGGTGGCCTGGTTCTGCATCAGGGTAAAATTGCCGAAATGAAGACAGGTGAAGGCAAGACCTTGGCAGCGACTCTGGCTGTGTATCTGAATTCACTCACGGATAAAGGAGTCCACGTTGTTACGGTGAATGACTATCTTGCTAAACGAGACTCCGAATGGATGGGAGAGATCTACAAATTTCTCGGCTTGTCCGTGGGGGTGATTGTTCACGATCTCAGCGACGAAGAGAGACGCCAAGCCTACAATTGTGATGTTACATACGGCACAAATAATGAGTTTGGTTTTGATTATCTTAGGGATAACATGAAATTTGCGCTGGAGGACTACGTTCAGCGTGACCTTCATTATGCGATAGTTGACGAAGTTGACAGTATCTTGATAGATGAGGCTAGAACCCCATTAATCATATCAGGTCCAACCCACGAGAACACTGATAGATATTATAAGATCAACAGGGTAATCCCTGGACTGCAAAAGGATGTTCATTACACGCTTGATGAAAAGGCCAGAAGTGTTGTCCTGACTGAAGAAGGCGTTGCCAGGGTTGAACGCTCCCTTGGAGTCGGTAATCTTTATGACCCGGCGCAGATGGAAATACTGCATCACGTTAATCAGGGACTTAAGGCTCACACTCTTTTCAAAAAAGACGTCGATTACATCGTAAAGGATGGGCAGGTCATAATTGTCGACGAATTCACTGGAAGGCTCATGCCGGGTCGTCGTTATTCCGACGGTTTACACCAGGCTTTGGAGGCAAAAGAAAGTGTGAAAATTGAAAATGAAAATCAAACTCTTGCAACGATAACCTTCCAGAATTACTTCCGTATGTATGACAAACTAGCTGGGATGACCGGAACGGCCGACACGGAAGCGGCGGAATTTCACAAAATATATAAGCTTGAAGTTGTAATCATTCCGACGAATCTTCCCATGATACGAAATGATTTTACGGACCTGATTTACAAGACCGAAGAGGAGAAATTCTCAGCTACGATAAATGAAATCCGGGAGTTGTATGAAAAAGGACAGCCAGTGTTGGTTGGCACTATCTCTATTGAGAAATCAGAGTATCTTTCCAAGCGTTTAAAAAAACTGGGAATTCCTCATAACATCTTAAACGCTAAGAACCACGCTCTCGAAGCCGAGATAGTGGCTCAGGCTGGGCGTTTCAAGGGCGTCACGATTTCAACGAACATGGCTGGTCGAGGAACTGACATAATCCTGGGCGGAAACCCCACCTTTCTTGCCCGCTCAAAATCCAGAAAAGGTGAAGATTCCGAAGAATTCAATCAATTGCTGAAAGAGTTCAAAGAGAAATGCGAAGGGGAGAAAGCAAAGGTAATTGAAGCGGGAGGACTGCACATCCTTGGAACTGAGCGTCACGAGTCCCGGCGGATAGACAACCAGTTGCGAGGCAGATCTGGTCGTCAGGGTGACCCAGGGTCCAGCCGTTTTTATGTGAGCCTCGAAGATGATCTTATGCGAATTTTCGGCGGGGATCGTGTAAAGATGATCATGGAGCGGGTCGGTATGCAGGATGGCGAGCCCATCGAGCATAAATACACATCAAAGGCAATTGAAAACGCGCAAAAGAAGGTTGAAGCCCACAACTTTGAAATTCGTAAACATCTCATCGATTTCGACGATGTAATGAACAAGCAGAGAGAAGTTGTTTACTCACAACGTAAATTCATCCTCTCCGGGTCTGATTTGAAGCTCACGGTTTTTGAAATGATTGAGGACCTTGGGGATGATATTGTAAGACGTTTCACCAACGAGAAGACACATTTCGAAGACTGGGACATAACGGCCCTCTCCGATGCATTGTACGCCCAGTTTGGAATCAATTTTGAATTGGAACGACTTCCTGAGCTGGAGCAGACCCAGCTTGGAATAGTCGATCATGTTGTCGAGATGGTCAAGGCCCAGTATGAAGAGAAAGAAAAGGAAATCACCCCACAGATCATGCGTGAACTGGAAAAGTTCATGATGCTGCAGGCCGTGGATTCTCAATGGAAAGATCACCTCCTGAGCATGGACCACTTAAAAGAAGGTATCGGCCTGAGAGGCTATGGTCAGAGGGACCCGCTTAAGGAGTACCAAAAGGAAGGATATGAACTCTTCCTGGATATGAGTTCGAGAATAAAAGAAGAAACGGTTCGTAACCTGTTGCTGGTGAAGTTGGCCATTCAGAATGAATTGGAAGAGTTAAACGAGTCTAGGGAAAGGGAATTGCAGGCGGTTCATTCAAATCTTACAGGCCCTGAATCCGGAGCCGGTCCGACCCATAGGACTGCGGAAAAAGTGGGTCGCAATGCGCCATGCCCCTGTGGTTCGGGGAAAAAATACAAAAAATGCTGTGGCAAAGCCGCCTGAACCCGCATCCATTAGATTGCGGCATAAAACTGTTGTAAAGTCAATAAGTTGGAGAAATATGATGCTCTCTTTTCAACGTGATCACTTTGTCGATTCTGAAGATCTGGTGTTTCCATATTTTGACGATATAAGCGGTACCTTGCGTGGATATCGCATATTTACCGCATGCGGGACAGTAAATGGCAGGATATTCAGGCTCGAAGATCACCTGAACCGTCTATACAGCTCAGCCAAGCAAATCTATATGCAACCACCGTGTTCCAGGGATGAACTTACGCAAATACTCTCGGACCTCGTGGAACGCAATCGACGGGAAACCAAAAAAGAACAAGTAATTGACATAATTTTCAGTGGAGGACTCCAGGGAGAGACCATGAAACAGTCGGGTAAAGGAGCCCACTTATATATCGTAGCGCAACCCATGGTCTCTCCGCCACAGGAATTTTATGACAACGGTGTAGCTTTGGCCACATTTTCCCATCAACGGATGTTGCCGGGGGTCAAACTGCTCAATTACATCGGAGCCGTCATTGCCAATCAGACGGTTGTTCCGAAGTATAACGCCTACGATGCCTTGTTTATTTGCCCTCAGGATAACAAAACCATCCTCGAGGGTTCCACTTTTAGCGTCTTCTTTATTCTAAAAGGTGGTGAAATAGTTACTCCACCTATGGATGGCCGAATACTCGACAGTGTAACTCGACGCGTAATACTGGAATTGCTTTCCCACAACAGAGACATCATCATGACCGAAACACCAGTTACCCTAGATCAATTTCATGATTTTGAAGAAGCTTTTCTGGCTTCTACAACCCGTAACGTTCTCCCCCTCGTCAAGCTTGACGACAGGGTAATTGGATCGGGCAAGCCTGGTCCTGTGACCAGGAAGGTGATGAATATCCTGAATGAATATGTTCGCACATATTGAGCCTTGGGCATGAACGACTATAAAGTTCCTTATTGTGAACAGTATAGTCGTCATAAATTTATTGATTAAAGAATAATAAATAAACATTAATAAGTAGTTATCATAATAAAGCAACTTTATGCTTTCCTGCAGAATTTCGCTTGACAGAAGTCACTGCATCGCAATATCTTACATTTTAGTTCTATTACTTATCCAAAACACTGGTCATCTTTCCCAAGATGGGTGGCCAATATTCCAGAGACGGAATCAGGAGGTATTTGCGTGAGCGTGCCGGACAAAATACTAACTTGGCAAATGGTTAAGGGGCCGACCTACGACGCTGAGGCTCGTAAAGTCACCGCTCCAGGAGAATTGAAAAAAACAGAGATTCCGGTTCCGGAACTTGCTGCTGGTGATGTCCTGGTTCAAATAGCCGGTTGCGGGGTCTGTCACACGGACATGTCTTATTTCTATGATGGTGTGCCTACCGTTACGAAACCACCGTTGACATTAGGACACGAAATTTCAGGAGTTGTTGTTGCGGCCGGCTCTGGGTCTGAATCCTGGATTGGCAAAAACGTGATAGTCCCTGCGGTAATGCCATGCAACTCCTGTGATATTTGCTCCAAAAACCGAGGGAATCGTTGCCTTGCTCAAAAAATGCCCGGTAACTCCCTGGGTATTTATGGCGGTTTCTCAAGCCATATTCCTGTTCCAGCAGCGGATCTGTGCGTGATACAAGATTTAAAAGGCAGACCGCTGGAGAATTTTGCGGTTATCGCCGACGCGGCTACGACTCCTTATCAGGCGGCGATTCGGGCTGACCTGAAAGCCGGGGATCCTGTATTGATTACTGGAGTCACTGGCGGTGTAGGCGTGTACATGGCGCAAGTCGCTAAAGCGATGGGCGCCAGTCCGATTGTTGGAATGGCCCGTAGTGAAGAAAAGCTAAAAAGGGCGTTGTCTCTTGGTGTGGACCATGTAATCGATACCAAAGGCAAGGATTTCAAATCAATCCAGGAAGAATTCAAAGCCATAGCTAAACAGTCCAAAGTAAAACATAACGTGGGATGGAAAATCTTTGAATGTACTGGGGTGGGAGCTGCTCAGGACATAGCGCTGGGACTTCTGGGATTCATAGGAAAACTAATTATAGTGGGTTTCGGGATGCAGAAGAATACCTACAGTATGTCCAGGCTCATGGCTTTTGACGCCGAGATTATAGGCACATGGGGCTGTCTGCCAAAATACTACCCGAAAGTCTTGGAGATGGTTCAATCGGGGAAGATACAAATCGACCCATTGCTTGAGACTCGTCCTATGTCAACAATTCAGCAGGCCTTTGAAGAAGCCCACACAGGCGGACTCATGAAGAGATTGGTCCTCACGCCTGATTTCTGATTAGCCTTATTTTTTCTCAAGTTTTAAAATACTTTTGTTTCAACAATTAGCCTCCTAATGGGGGCTTTTTTTGTCGCCTGGCCTTTAACAAAGACCTGCGATTTCAGAATATGGCCGCTCCCTCAGAAAAATGGATGAAGGTCCCTCGCTTTACAATCAGGAGAGCCTTCACTGGGCAAAAGCCATCAGAATGACGGAAAGAGAAACTGTGGACAGCAATGTTGATACTACTATGCTCGTGGTGGCAAGGTCTACGTCGCTGTTTAGTTGAGATGAAAGAATGTAATTTTGGGGCGAAGTTGGCAAAGCGAAGTATATCATCGCTACCTTAAAAGGCGTAGGCGGCGCTTGAAATACTTTAAGCAACACATAACCGACCATCGGCAGGACGATCAACTTGAACAGGGCTGCCATTAATGCATTGCTTAAATGATCCTTAGACCTCGAAAAGGTCAGGCTTCCACCGATTGAAATCAGAGCTAGGGGTAAGGAGAGTAACGAGGTCAATTCGAAAGTTTTTGCGACGAAAGTAGGAAACGGTATCCCGAGTTTCGAGTAAAAAATCCCTGCCAGACATGCCAAAATCAAGGGATTTGAGACAATGGCTTTTGCCATGATGGTCGTTCGGTGTTTTTTTGAACGACTCTCGCGTGAATACCAAATCATGCTTGAGACGGCCAGAACGTTAATAAAGGGAATCACAAACCCTATAAGGATCCCGAACTGCCGGACCCCATCTTCTCCAACCGCTGAAAGTATTATCGCTATTCCAATATAGGAACTGAAACGATAGCAACTCTGGGAAAACGAACCCACTTCATAATCAGGAACTCGAAATAGCTTCACAAAAAGTAGACTCATCAAGAAAACGAGAAAGACCGCACACAATACCCCTAAGATAAAAGCCCACTCGATGCCTGCCGCTGGTGAGGGTTTTCCGATTTTCCAAAAAAGCAAGCACGGAAAGAATATGTAGTAAATTAACTTGTCAGATGATCTAATGAAGAAATCATCGGTCCACCCAATTCGTTTTAGGGCGGTCCCAAGGGCTATGATGGCAAATATTGGGAGCAAACTGTTGAGGATTAACAACACTCTGGAATCCTGAGACTACTTGTGATTTCATGATGGCCAAAATCGTTAATGGAATTGGCCTTAGAATCTCTTGGAGCCAATTAGGACGAGTAGCGCCCCATTCTTGTTCACATGTCCGACAAAACAGCGGCGTCGAATAATGATATTTTATGCTGGGGAATCGAGATGAGCTACGACTAAGCTAAAAAAGTTCACACTAACATGTGAACATTACTTATTTGTATTTTAGTGTACAAAAGCCTATGTAATTAACATATTGTAATGATAAATATATAAAATATGGCAGTTAATCAATGCATCCTTTCTATTTTGTTATCTTTATCCACAAAGATATTTGTGGCCTTGTGGTTCTTGCATTCAGCGTCATCAACGCTTACGTAGGAGCATATTATGACGAGGTCACGCACGGAAACCTTGCGCGCCGCGGCTCCGTTCAGGCAAATCACGCCGGAATCAGGTTCCCCTTTGATCACGTACGTCGCGAAACGCTCACCGTTTGATACATTGTAAATTTGGACTTGTTCGTACTCAAGAATGTCCGACGCGTCAAGTAGACGGGAATCAATTGTGACGCTTCCTTCATAATCAACACAAGCGCCTGTCACTGTCGCCCGATGTATTTTCGATTTCAGCATTGTCCTTTGCATGTGAATTCTCCCGGATTTGTAAGATCTCGAGGATTTCGTCTTCGTAAATTATTACTTCTCGATTTCCTTAGGTTCGATCTATTGATTTCTTGAGGCCGGTTCGGCCAGCAGCATATTGTCGATCAATCTGGTCTTCCCAATTCTTACGGCCATTACAGCCAAAGCGTTGTAGTTTACAGTTGTAAGGTTCTCCAGAGTTTCCGGATGGACTAGACTTATGTAGTCCGGCAAGGCGTCAGGTTCAGACAGAACTCTGCTCTTCATGGCCTGAAGGTAGGCGTTGGGGTCGGGTTCCCGTGCCGCAAACAATCTCCTGGCAATCATAAGGGCATCGTAAAGACAGATCGCCTGTTTCCTTTGATCTGGGGATAGATAAGAGTTCCTAGAACTCATAGCGAGCCCGTCATGTTCCCTGATGGTAGGACAACCGATAACCATGGTGTTCACGTTAAGGTCCCTGACCATATTCTTGATCACCTGTAATTGCTGATAATCCTTGCTGCCAAAGTAAGCATTAGTGGGAAGAACAATATTAAACAATTTCAGGACAATCGTTGCGACCCCGCGAAAATGAAGCGGTCGGGATTTGCCGCAAAGATGACGGGACAATCTTTCCAATTCCACGAAGGTTTCATGGCTTGGACTGTATAGCTCTCCAGCCTCAGGCACGAACAGCACGTCTATGCCGGCCGCTTCAAGTTTTGCAGAGTCTCCATCAGGATCACGGGGATAAACGCTGAGGTCTTCGTTGGGACCGAATTGGGTGGGATTTACAAACACGCTTACTACGACAGAATCATTTTCAGAGCGCGCCCTGTTTACCAAGCTCAAATGACCATCATGCAAGTATCCCATGGTTGGAACAAAGCCCGTGTCTTTGCGACAGGAAATTTGAAATCTTGACCACTCAATCATTTCGCGAACTGAAGTAATGGTGTCCATTGATCCAACCATAAAAAAAGCCTTCCCGAACAAGGGAAGGCGTACAGCGCTACTACTTATTTCCTTCCGTCCCGGTCAATACGATCCAAGCGGATTCTTATTGTTTTAATCAATGTGTTCCAGGTCCCTCATAGAGGTACTCTAGACCCATTAAATTTAGTATAACGAGATTCCTGATCAGGTCAAGCGCAAATTGCGGCAGAAATCGCTGTTACGACAAATTCTCACGATTGAAAACGGTCCAATATTCAGCTATTGTTCCGGCTGATCCGCATAGCGCCTTAAACGGCCTAGAATATTCGCTTCAGGATATGTAATGAAACCTCTAGTTAGTGTGGGGAAAGCCCAGGATTACGACGTCGCGAGACTCAAAGAAAACATCCATAAGCGTATTGAGGACATCGGAGGATTTGCGACGGTCGTAGGTAGGTCTGATAAAGTCCTGATAAAACCCAATCTTTTAATGTCGGCAGTCCCGGAAAGGGCGGTTGTGACGCATCCGGCATTTGTGGAAGCGGTAGCGTCACTGATCATTGATCATGGCGCCAGTGTTTTTATTGGAGATAGTCCTCCATTGGGAAACCTTAATAGAGTGCTTTCCAAGTCTGGTTACGAAAATTTCATGCGAAAAATGAACATCCAGTCCTGTCCGTTTACTCGGAAGAGAAGTCTGGATTGTTCTGAAGGACGAGTCTTTCGGCGCCTTGAACTGGCTGAAGAAATATTCGAATTTGACCGGATCGTAAATCTGCCCAAGCTAAAAACTCACACACAGATGGGATTAACTATAGCCGTGAAAAACCTTTTTGGCGCGGTTGTGGGAACTGACAAGGCGTCGTGGCATTTGCGAGCAGGCAAAAACATTGACCATTTCGCTACAGTCCTAGTACAGATTCTTGAACAGGTGAGACCGGCGGTTTCAATTGTCGATGGCATACTAGGCATGGAGGGAAACGGCCCCAATAATGGCGCGCCTCGATTCATAGGTCTTGTGGCCGCAAGCGTGGACGCAGTGGCTCTGGACGCCGTATTGGCGTCGCTTGTGAATTTTCCCCCGAATTTGATGCGTACTTGCGTCATAGGGCAAGAATTGGGAATTGGCGTGTCTGATTTGTCTCGGATAATGACAGTGGGAGATGAATTCGATGAATTTCCGATAACTGATTTCAGACAAGCCAAGTCAGTTACCATGGCCTGGAATCTCTCATATTGGAACCCGGTCAGAAGATTTCTCGAAAACCACATGATTACTCGACCGTTAATCGATCATACGTGTTGCAAGAAATGCGGTATCTGTATGAGTCACTGTCCGGCGTCAGCCATTTCTGAAAAAGATGGGTTATTTCAGATAGACCGCAAAAAGTGTATTTCATGCTTCTGTTGTCAGGAACTTTGCGAGAATGACGCCGTTCGGGTCCTGGAACCCTTCATGGGACGTGTCCTGTCGCGGATCAGCCGCTAGAGGTTTTTCTAATTCCATGAAACAACTCACTTCCTGCGCCTGGATAGATTTGCTTGTTTTCATCACTTGACGGAGTTGGTTCTGGCCATTTGGCAGGCTGGGGCTCCGATCCCTCCAGCGTGACGCCGGATGGTCTCTTGTCAATGACTTTAGGGTTCAGTCTTATCTCTTCTCCCCTAACCGAAAAGCTGAATTCTACAGGGATGTTGTTAGGGTCAAAGGAATAAATGGAATAAATAAAGCCGTGGTCCACCATTTCCGATACCCAGAACCCGGCGGCTGCAAGTTTGTCACGTAATTCCCAGAGATCATCAAGGTTTTCAACACCAAAAGACACATGATCGAATATGATCGGACCTTTGACGGGCGCTCCATGGTCTTTCTCGATGACTGGTTCGGCTCCGGTCCATTCAAAGAAAGCAATGAGATCAGTGGGCGATATTTCAAAGAAATAATGCCTGTATCCGGGCGCGCCTAAACCGGCCACTAATCGTAATCCGAGAAGGTCTCGCCAGTAACGGATAGTTTTGTCCATGTCCGAAGTAACCATGGCGAGATGATTTATTCCATTGAACTTGATCATAAAGCGGCTCCTTGTAATTTTAATGTCAACGAAGCGCCTGAGGCTAAAAAAAATCGTTAGTGGCGCCTAGCAATAAATTACATCATGTGTTTAAAACTTCCAAAAACAGTGTGAGCCCTTAATTCCTCGAGAACGTAAAGTCAAGGACAGTTCTAAAAAAACGGCAAAAAACTTGACAATTCAGCCTGAAAAGTGTACGCGTATAACCTTAAAATTCTTACCTTGACATGGCTAAACCCGACCGGGGCTGTAAGCCAAGTGTTTAATAGAACACTAAAATCCGTAGCCACCGATATCCGAAATCAGAAGTGATAAGGATTCATTTAGCTGAATGGTTGGGCTACAAGCTAGAGTTCGGAGCGGCTGAAAGATTTGAATAGGTCACTTGGCAGGACCCTTCAGTTAATAACAAGGAGTCGATTGGGTACGCCACTTCTGTGAGATGTCCGGCAGCGTTATGTCGCCGACATCAGAGTCATTGATCGGGATTTGAAAAATGGAGAATACAAACGATAATGTTAGTAGACTTTATCTTGGAAAATAAAAGAACAATCATTAAAAACTGGACTGATCTTACTTTTGACACGTATCCTCCGGAAGGTGGCTCCTTCATGAGAAAACAGAAGGATCCGTTTGCCAATCCCGTTGGGGCAGCCATCGTTAATGGGGCGGAGGCGCTTTTTGACTGGGTTGTTGGTGGTAGTAAGGACTATTCTCCGGATTTAATCAGGCGTTTGGATGACATAGTCAGGATTCGTGCAGTTCAGCAGTTCTCGGCTTCGGATTCGTTGAGTTTCCTCTTTTTGTTAAAAAGGAGTCTTAGGGAATCGATTCCGGAAAACATGATGAATGATCGGCATCTGTTTAGTGAACTTTTAAAACTGGAATCCAGAATAGATTCTCTTGCTCTCACGTCTTTTGACATTTATATGAAATGTCGTGAGAAGCTCTTCGAAATGAGGGCTATGGAAATCAGGAACAGGACATCGCGAATTCTGGAAAGAGCGTGCATGAAATACGGGGCGCCTCACGATTGGTAGCGTCCCTTAGTTGGCGATAAAACAGTGTTAAGTTAATTGAGGTGGTCGAATGAACGCATTGTTTTCTTTAGTTTCGGCCCTGATAGCTGTGGTAGCTTTGGTGGTGGTCTCCTGGTTCGGGGTCGAGGCGATAGGCCTTGACTCTGTGTTTGGAGTTATCATCCCTTACATAGCGTTAGCCATATTTGTTATCGGGGTTGTTTACCGAATTGTGGATTGGGCTAGGGTCCCAGTCCCTTTTCGTATTCCAACAACTTGTGGTCAGGGCAAATCTCTGCCATGGATAAAAGCCGACAACCTGGATTGTCCTTACAACACATGGGGTGTAATCGGCAGAATGTTTCTGGAAGTGTTCTTGTTTCGATCTCTTTTCAGAAACTCCAAGGCTGAGTTAAGAGAGGGGCCGCGGGTCACCTATGCGTCCGCAAAGTGGCTATGGCTTTTCGGCATCCTGTTTCACTATTCATTTCTAATAATTATCGTACGTCATTTGAGACTTTTTATGGAACCGATTCCCTCATTTGTGCAAACGATCACATCTGTGGACGGGTTTTTCCAGATCATGGTTCCAACCTTTTTCATTACAGACATCCTTTTTCTAGCCGCAGTGACACTTCTCTTCCTAAGAAGGGTCACTTTACCTCAACTACGCTATATTTCTCTACCCGCAGATTATTTCGCCTTGTTTCTCATATTGGGTATAGGAATTTCCGGAGTCTTGATGAGGAATTTTTTCAAGGTGGATTTGTTGGGTGTCAAAAGTCTTGCTATGGGTTTGTTTACTTTGCATCCGGTAGCGCCTCCAGGGATTCATCCGATTTTCTACGTGCATTTGTTTTTGGTAAGCGTGCTGATCGCTTATTTCCCTTTCTCAAAACTGATGCATGCTGGTGGAGTATTCTTGAGCCCCACACGCAACATGGCCAACGTTAACAGAAGTGAGCGTTATGTGAATCCGTGGAATTATCCGGTGAAGGTTCATACTTATGAAGAATATGAAGATGATTTCAGGGAGAAGATGAAAGAAGTCGGCATCCCTGTGGACAAGGAGTAACCATGGATCTACACGATTTACCGAAACCTCAGGATTTGATGAATATAAACCTGAACAAGCCTCCGGAAACAGGATGGATGGATAATCCCGCTGTTTTCAGGGATGGCACATACAGTTACCCCGCGGCAGGCAAGAATCTCAAGAGACTCGGTATGCCCAATCCGCGTGAATGGGCGCCTACTGACCAAGACTGGAAGTTACCGGACAATTGGCAAGAAATCATACTGAAGGGGATGAAAGAACGACTCGAAAAATACCGGTCATTCCGACTATTTATGGATATTTGTGTCCGATGTGGCGCATGTGCGGACAAATGCCATTTCTTCATCGGGTCCGGTGATCCCAAAAACATGCCGGTTCTAAGGGCCGAACTGATCCGGAGCGTTTATCGAAACGACTTTACTCTACTTGGAAAGATGCTTGGCCGTTTTGGTGGTGGTCGTGAATTGACCATAGATGTGCTGAAAGAATGGTTTTATTACTTCTTCCAGTGTACTGAATGCAGACGCTGCTCAGTTTTCTGTCCGTACGGGATAGACACTGCCGAAGTCACGATGATAGGCAGGGAATTACTTAATTTGGTCGGCCTGAACATTAACTGGGTTATGGAACCTGTCGCGAACTGCTATCGATTTGGAAACCATCTCGGTATTCCGCCCCACGGCCTGATAGATATGTGGGAATTCATGGCGGATGACATTGAGGACATAACAGGAATCAAAGTAAATCTGCCCATTAACAAAAAAGGAGCCGAGATTCTTTTCGTTACTCCGTCAGGCGACTATTTCGCAGATCCCGGGACCTACACCTGCATGGGATACATGATGCTGTTCCACGAGTTGGGTCTCGACTACACATGGAGTACTTATGCTTCCGAAGGCGGCAATTTCGGGCTTTTCACCTCGCACGAAATGATTAAACGTCTAAACGCGAAGATCTACGCTGAAGCTAAAAGACTTGGGGTGAAGTGGATTCTTGGGGGCGAATGCGGCCATATGTGGCGGGTTGTTCATCAGTATATGGAGACAATGAATGGTCCGGCGGACTTTTTGGAAGAGCCGGTTTCCCCGATCACTGGCACTAAGTTTGAAAACGCTAAGCAGACGAAGATGGTCCACATAACCGAGTTTACTTCGGACCTCATCAAGAATGGCAAGCTAAAGCTGGACCCGAGCCGTAACGATAAGGTCATCGCCACTTATCATGATTCCTGTAACCCGGCTCGTGCGGCAGGACTATTGGAAGAGCCTCGGTACGTCATTAAGAATGTGGTGAACAACTTCTACGAAATGCCGGAAAATACCATCCGTGAACAGACATTCTGTTGCGGCGGCGGAGCGGGTCTTGGAAATGACGAGAACATCGAGATGCGTATGCGAGGCGCGTTCCCACGCGCTAGCGCCCTAAATCATGTGGTGGCGAAACACGATGTTAATCGCCTTCTGTGCATGTGCGCCATTGACCGCGCTACCCTCACGGCGCTGACTCACTATTGGGCCCCGGATGTTATGGTCGGTGGGATTCATGAACTCGTGGCCAATGCTCTAATCATGAATGGTGAAAAGGACCGGACCGTTGATTTACGTGGCGAACCTTTAGGCGATGAAGAGGAGGACGAGTAGAATGTATAACGCTGGAAAAATTATAGTATTAATCGTTATATTTCTCGCCCTGATTACCTCACCGTTTTGGTATGATTTTGGCAAGAGTTCGCAGGCTCCTAAGCTTGAGGTTGGAACTAAGGAAAAGCAGTGCGTGGAATCGAAGGAGTTTATGCAAGCCAACCACATGGTGCTTCTGGATCATTGGAGGGACCAGGTTTTACGT
>JAJYDQ010000059.1 GCA_021777225.1 Deltaproteobacteria bacterium | reverse complement strand
CGCCTCCGGGAATTATTCCGGCTAGCTGGTCGGGTAGTTGTCCTGAACTTTGGGTGCAAAATTGCGGAGGGCACTTCCGAGGAAGTGATGGAGTATCCAGAGGTTAAGGAAGCTTACTTCGGTTCCGAGGAGGTCTACGACTATGTTTGAAGCCGCCGGCCTAATGGTTTTCTATGAAAACATGCTGGCCTTGAACAATGTTAGTCTCCGCTGCGATGAAAATAAAATTGTAGGGGTTTTTGGAGCCAACAGCGCAGGGAAGTCGACCTTGATGTATACTCTGTCTGGTATTATTCTGGATATACGTAAGAAGGAGGAGATGGCTGGAGGTGAAAGGATAACGATCCGTGGCCAGATTGTTTTCCAGGGCAAGAACATTATGTCCGATAAGCCCTCCCTTCGAGCCAGGAACGGGATCATCCTGTGTCCGGAACGCCGGAGGATTTTCCCTGAAAGTACAGTACTCGAAAACCTGAGGATCGGCTCATATCTGGCTACATCGTCTCAAGCGGCGGAGACCCTCGATTATGTTCTGGAAACATTCCCTGCTCTGAAAAGAATTCTAAAGCGTCTTGGCGGGTTTTTGAGCGGCGGAGAACAGCAGATGCTCGCTATTGGCAGGGCGTTGATGGCGCAACCAAAACTCTTGCTGCTCGACGAACCGCTTTTAGGTCTGAGCCCCGCCATACAATATCTTCTTGCTAAAGCGATCAAAGAAATACGAGACCAAAGAGGCATGTCCATAATCGTCTCTGAACAATACGCCCGTCCGATTATCCCCATAATAGATCATGGTTACATACTTGAGAACGGCGCAGCGGTTGTCGAAGGGTCGAAGCAGGAACTGTTGGATAATCCGGATGTTAAGTCCGCATACTTTGGGAACCAATAAGGAATTCCCTGTATGAAACCCGAACACACTTTTACCAGATTTGAACAGGCCTGTGAAAAATATCCTGACAATACCGCCGTGATCTTTTTGGGCGACAATTTCACATACCGCAAATTGAAAGATAAGGTTTACCGTTTTGCGACAGGCCTGAGTGGGCTTGGGGTAAAAAAAGGAGACCGGGTCCTGCTTTACCTCTCGAACTCTATTCAAATGATCATCGCTTACCTGGCCGTACAGAAAATTGGGGCCGTTGTTGTGCTCGTTTCTCCAATTTACACATCGCATGAACTTGAATATATGATCAAGGACTCTCAGGCCCGGATCGTAATATGCCATGACACAAATTACGGCTATGTTGCAGAAACCGTGGCCGCCACGGGACTCCAACACATAATTTACACCAATCTCCTGGATTTAATTTCTTTTCCGAAAAGAATAATTGCCGGACTTTTTGACAAAAGCCCGCACGGAAAGGTTAAAGGTGGGGTTGAGACCATCCCGTTCAGGAATTTGCTGAAAGCCGATCCAAACCCACCGCAAGTTGAAATAGACCCTATAAAGGACCTTTCCTACATACTCTACACAGGCGGAACAACCGGTTTCCCCAAGGGTGTGGCTGGTAACCACTGGGGCCATACCTCGTATGTTAATGATATTACCGATGTTGTTTTCGCTGGACATCTAAAATTCGGGGCCGATGTTTACATAGCTATAAATCCACTGTTTCACATAATGGCCCTAGGACTTTTAATGGCTGTGGGGCTGAATTGCGGCAACGCGACTGTGTTAATGCCCATACCGCAGGTTGACGCGATCCTTGAGGCTATCGAACGCTATCATGTCCGGTGGATGTTAGGTGTCCCTGCGCTCTATCGTATGATTCTTGAGAATGACCGTCAGGACACATATGATTTGAGTTCACTTCTCTATTGCTATTGTGGTGGTGATGTGCTCCCCCGTGAAGTGCTCCATCGCTGGAAGGAGAGGGTGGGCTGGCCGATATATCAAGTCTATGGCTCCACGGAAGCCGGGCATGTATGTTACAGTCGCCTGGAGGATGGTGAACCTGATCCAATGTCCATAGGCAAACCGCTTCCATCGAGGCGCGTCAAAATAGTTAACCCGGATACACTGGAAACGGTCCAGGTTGGAGAAGTAGGAGAGTTGCTAGTCACATCCGATCATTCGATGAAGGAATATCTGAACAAACCGGAGGAAACAGAGCGGTCATTTGTAAGGATCGGTGGGGAGGTTTACTATCGTACTAGCGATTTTGTAACAAGTCTTTCGGATGGGCTTGTAGTGTATGTAGAAAGGTCCGCGGATATACTCAAACACAAGGGCTATCGTGTGTCGGCATCTGAAGTGGAAGCGGTCCTACAGGACCATCCGGTGGTTGTAGGAGCTTGTGTAGTAGGAGTCCCGGACCCGAAAGTGGGTGAAAGAGTCAAGGCTATAGTTGTTCTCAAAGATGACGCAAAAGGTGTAAGCGCCACAGATCTCATCAATTTCTGCAAGGAAAAACTCGCGCCTTATAAGGTCCCCTCATACATAGAGTTTCGGGATATGTTGCCAAAATCTAAAGTTGGGAAATTGTTACGGCGAGAAATTCGGGATGAAGAAAAGCGCAGGATCCAGAAAACTAAATCAACTTGATTGTAGTTAGACCGATGTCATATCTAAAATTTGCCGCCATACGACAACCGGATATCCGGCTGTAAAAAGCTCGCATATTATTCCAGCACACTACAACACAGTCCGCGCTTCCGACAATCAGCAGGGTAAATCGGCACGTACATAGTAACCAGGAGTCGGCGCAGGGCGCAAAACAGGCAGGTAGCGCCGAACTCCGTGGGGGTGAAATAAAATGGTGTTAAACGCACCCGGTAGGCTTCGGCAGGCCGGCCACTTTACAGGCGCCTTTGGCTGGTCCGGATGGAAACAGCTCGTAGATTTTTTTCAGCTTGAAGCCGGTATCCTTGCAAACCTTACGAATCATAGGAGCAATGTTGAATTCCAGGTAGTAATTTCTGAGGTAATGAACGACTTTCCAGTGCTCCTCAGTCATTTCGTCGATACCTTCAGTTTTGGCGAAAAGAGACGCCACTTCTTCGTTCCACAGATCGGGATCTTGAAGGAAACCGTCTTCGTCAACGTCAAAAGTCCTTCCTTCAATTTCAAGTGTAGGCATATTTTAGAGCCCTCCTTTATGCAAGTTAGCCGGGACAACACCGGACAAAATATCTAATCTTTTTAATGTTAGCATCCGCAAAGAGAAAAAACAAGATCGAATATCTTTGCCACACCTCTCGCAAACAAGTACACTAGTCAATTAAGAAAATCAACTACAATTCTTATCAGTTTCCAGCGGGTTTTTTAATCTTGGCTTCTGTGTCCTGAATGTATTTTTGAAGGACTTTTTTAGCTGCGGGCCGTTTTTCCAGCTTCGCTGCGTCCTTATAAGCCTGAAGAGCGGACGCGTAATCCTTTTTTATCTCGTATAGCAACCCCATGAGCCCGTAAGCATCAGGATAATCCGGGTTTAACTGCACAGCCTTCTTGAGGTCGGCGATACTTTTGTCATATTCTCCCTTTTTTGAATATGCTATAGCGCGATTGTGATATGCCACAAAGAACTTGGGATTGTCCTTGATTGATTGTGAGAAAGACTCAATCGCCCTGTCCCACTTTTCTACACGAAGCGCAAATTCGCCCTGCTCGTAATAATCCAGGTAATCTTCAGCCGCTGCGACCGCCACAAAACTTAACGTAATGACTACGGATATTGCTAAGAAAGTGATTCGTTTCAATGTATTATCGGTCATGACTCCTCTTGAACGTTCCATAAGAAAATCATATGCTATCACACTATCATGTTCACATAAATACTGTTTTTCAAGATTAATTCACCATCCTGAGCCGCTCTTTAGGCCACAGCCCGCTCCAGGCTCGTTCAAATATCAATAACACATTAACATCGTTATGTATATTTCCATTTTCCGATGAGCGCTTGTCTGACATGATTTGGTGGAAGATAATGTAATCAGGCCGGAAAATATATGTAACTTCGTCTGCTTGCGCGAATTGCCATCCCTTGGTGTTCACATTTTCTCAACACATCATAAAAAATGAAAGGAAACGTAGAAATGCCTACAAATGTGAGTGATTTTCTGAAGCTATGGACACAAAGCGACCAGACTTCAGAACGCAGGTTGCAGAAATTTCTTTTGATGGGGTTGGACAAAATAGTTCAGGAACAAAGCGACGTGCTGTCAAAGCTTGCGGTCGGGCCATCAGCCTCCGGTCCTGTGGTCCGCTGGATGGAAGAATGGGGTTACCCAACGCAAATAACAGCAACCCTCGATCAGTCTGTTTTGACCTTTTCCGGTAGGCTCTTCGGAAAGGCCATCGACGCGGAAGCGGTCCGAAAGGTGATCAGACAGGGGACAATACTCGAGAGGCCTTTTGACGGCGCGCAAGTGAAGGTAAACACCCTAAGCGGGATGACCGCAAATATTTCGAGCTACGGAGGAGGTATCCTGAATGATGATATTGGGGAAACTGTTTGGGACATAATAGCTGAGGCATGGTCCGATTATCGTGACGCGGCAGATCCAAGGTCTCTGGACAGGATTTTTCGTGAAGTAGGGACCCAAATCCACGCAGAGACATTCGAAATTCCCAAAACAAGAAAAAACACGAAATATGAAATAGTGGGTGACGAAGTCGAGCATCAGATCAGCGCTTTACTGGACAAGCTGAGGCGTCAACTCGCGTACGCGGTCCTCAGATCCAGGCCTTTTCATGATGGAGCGGGGTTTGTCTACGGTAACAAAACAGAAGAATCCACAATGTGTGGCCTTTGCTCATGGCCTTTGATAACTCAGGCCGAAACTCCAAACCCCAAGGTTTATGTAAACAAGGCGTCACAAGTCCTCACGAAGGATGACTTGGACGATCTGGCGCTTAGCCTGTGGTTGGACGAACAAGCTGATCTCAACAAGGGAAACTGGTGGATTGTCTGCCATCCTTTGATCAGCCGATACATTCATGATTTTGACATCAGTTACCGTAGGACGGAGCGTACAGACACAGGTGTGGGATTTTATGTGGACCATTTCGATTCCAAAATAGGCAAGAATTTCCCTATCCTCCCAGATCGCTACATGAGACCTGACACATTGATGATAGTCAACTTCGACGCCGCTACATATGGGTATTACGCGAATGACCGAATGGACAGAAAGGAGGTCTCAACTCAGGGAAGATATCAGCGCTGGCTCCTATCCTTCCAGACTTACGGTGTCGTGGTACGTAATCCCAGGGCCAATATCGGCATGATTTACGGGTTGGCTCACTAATATTACTTTGATCCACCAATGACCCCAACGAAACACGTTTACGAGCCGCAAGAATTTTCTTGGTTGACTTGTTCAATGAAGCTTTGTAACCTAAACAGTGTGGAGGGCGTAGCTCAGTTGGCAGAGTTCAGGGTTGTGGCCCCTGCGGTCATGGGTTCGAGTCCCATCGCTCTCCCCACTACAATTCATGTCTCTCTGCGCCCGTAGCTCAGCTGGATAGAGCGCCGGACTTCGAATCCGTAGGTCGCAGGTTCGAATCCTGCCGGGCGTACCAAATAAAACAAATAGTTAGACACTCAAAAAGACAACAAATTGATTCATTAATCGGGTGGTTTTGGGAAATGCTAACATCCTGTTTTAGCAGCGACCAGAATTTGAGTTGAGCCATTGTCGTAGGAAAACTTGTCAATCGCGTTGACGAGTTCATAGTCGTCAATGAATCCATATCGTTCTTACACATCCAATTTCTTATCAGAGTGACCAAGTATTGCGTCACGTATCTCTGAATCAACTCCACTTCTCCGAGCATTGGTTTTCCATGTATGACGCACGTCATGAAAACGTGGTCTTGGGTCTTGCCATTGCAACTTTTCCAAGGCCCGAACCCACGGCATACGCAATGACTGATTGCTAACATGAAAGATTCTATCATCGGCCAAAGACCGAATCTTGCCAAGTCTATTGAACATTGACAATAAATCCTCGTGGATAGGAACACGCTTGGGCTGACCCTCTTTGGTTTCCGTGGCATGAAAGGTGATAATTCGACTGTTCAGATTAATGTGCCGCCACCGCAACTTGTGGACTTCACCCCGACGCATATCAGTCAAATATGCTACCCACAACATGTCCCGGAACCATGCTGGTGATATCTCAATAATCCTTTTGTCCAGTTTTCTGGGACCATTTCTAACATAATCTAACAAAGAACTCGGTTACAATGAAAAAGTCTAGTTCTTTACATTTCCGTTCTGTCTTCGAAGATTCCGATATTTGCTGATAATTCATCCAGTATTTTGTTAGTATCGTAGACACATCAGATACTCACCGGGCTATTTGAATACGGATCAATGGTTTTGATCGATGTACCGTCATATGATCACAGAAAGAGAGGTGAGGTAACCAGTGCCCATTGCGACCAATAAGGGAATGAAGGTGTGTACGGGATGCCGTGAGGAAAAGCCGGTGGCAGAGTATTACAAGAATAGATCGAATAAAGACGGTTTAGCCGTGCAGTGCAAGGCGTGCCGCCTTGCCGAGAGCGCTACTCGTTACGCCGCAAATACAAAGAAGTATATTGCTAAAACACGTGCTTATTACGACGCGGATCCTCAGAAACAGAGCGTCCTCATGAGCGCCCGGCGCATAAAATACAATCTTGCAGCCTATACCTTGATCGGTGGTCCGTTTTGTTTGGTCTGTAATCACGATTACATGCCAGCTTTGGAGATTCATCACGCCTTCCTGGACGGGAAGGCTCGTAGAACGAAACTTCAAGGGATGGGCTATAGAGGTGGTGACAGAGCTATGGTAGTGAAGGGTATTATTAGCGGAGATGATCTTCGTATCGATTTGATTCCACTCTGTCGTAACTGCCACGCGAAGGTTCATGCGGGGAACATTGATCTTTCGCCGTATGTTGGTTTCAATGTTCCACTTCCAGTTATTTCGCAGCGAAATCGTGCTATTCGTTGTCGTGAACGGGCCATACGGGTCAATACTGCCCTCCGTACCATACTGGGCAATGGCTGTGCGTGCGGAGAAACAGCTTGGGAAGCTATAGATCTACATCATGTCAATAATGATGGGACAGCACGAAATAATGCCCTACGTGAACGACTTCGGATGCCTCCTGAACATGGGATACAGGGTGGTTTCTACAATGAGTGCGTCTCAGATGGACGGGAGTCACGTGAGGGTATAATACTCATCTGTAAAAACCATCATAAAATGCTCCATCAACGTCATCTCATTGCTGTGCCGCGCGCCACCGGTGGGTACGATCTACAGTACCGAGATGGTCAGCCTCTGGAGAAATGCACCATAACCGGGCATGACTTCTCAACGACTCTGCGAGCCGCAACCGAAAAAATGCACCACTAGGATTCTTGGGCTTCATTAGTGTAATACCACAGACCGCCACGTTTATGGCTCTCAGGGCTGAAACGAGGTACTGACATGTAGCGCCAAGCAATGCTGAGCTTGCGTGAGTTTTGCGTGTCATCACTACTAATCTCAACCAATTTTAACCGATTTAGAGCAACGGTCGGTAATGTAACTAACTGAAATGATTACCTATTAATAATGGTGTTCGAACTGAAAATCCTTGTGTCGATGGTTCGATTCCGTCCCTCGGCACCACGTATTGACCGAGGATTCCAATAAGTTTCTAACCTAAAAACTTTCCCTAAAAGTCACATAAACACTCACTTTTTCAATTTGGTCACAGTTGAGTATTTTCAGCATCTATTTCTCGGCGTTGAACGCAACTAAAATTTGGGTTAACCTGTGGTCGTAACTGGATTTGTCAATGGCCTGAACAAGTTCTTCGTCGCTGATAATCCCATATCTCTCACTGACATCCAAAGCCCTATTGCTGTGACCAAGAATTGGTTCTCTAATCTCATGGTCTAAACCGCTTCTACGCGCATTATCCTTCCATGTATGTTGCAAATCGTGAAAGCGTGGTCGTGATTTCCGCCAGCTGAGTTATGAATAGGAACACGTTTACTTTTTCCTTCTTTTGTTTCCGTAGCATGGAAAGCTGTCAGCCTAGCTTGATATCAACATGTGCCCACCTCAGTCTGGCGATTTCTCCTTTTCTCATGCCTGTCAGATACGATAACCAAATAAAATCCTGATACCATAGAGGACATACAGCCATAAATGTAATTGTCGCTGAACAGGTAAAACTTGTTGTCGTAATATGTCAGTTTATAAAGTAAAATATCTTAATCTTAAGCTTGAGGTTTTCAATCAATGGAGCTGACATTCAGACGTCATCCTCTGTTTCCTATTCTCGCTGGTCTTGTTGTCGCCGCTACGATCCTCGGTGCTACTTGGTTCCTCAGCGTTTCTGAGCACAGACGGCAAGCACAGGGGGAGCGTTTAAACACCTTTCATCAGATGCGTACCGTGCAAGCCCGATTAGAAGCTGCTTTGGCGTCTCCTCCGCTATTGGTCAAACCCATCGTCTCCTCTATTTCTATCAATGGTGACATCGATCATGGGACATTTCAGTCTCTTGCTGAAGAATTGGCCGCTGAGGACCGAATGATTCAAAATGTGTCGTTGCTCAGAGGCACTTCAACTGTAGATGTCTATCCCATGAAAGGCAATGAGAAAGCCATTGGAGTCGATCTGGCCAAGGTTCCGGGTCAAAGCGAAACCGTGCGGAGAGTTATCGAAACAAGAGAGGCGGCCATTGCCGATCCAGTCGAATTGATTCAAGGTGGCGTGGGTATTGTGTGTCAGATTCCCATATTGGTGACGCTTAAGGGGCAGCCTCTTGGGAGCGGTGACTACTGGGGGCAAATAGGCGTCGTGATCAGGGAGGAAGCGCTCCTAAAAGAAGCCGGAATCCTTGGCCCTTCGTCCGGTCTCAATTACGTCCTTCGTGGCAACGATGCTCTCGGAGCGAAGAGGGCCACCTTTTGGGGCGATGATGGGATATTTCAACTCAATCCGGTTGTCTTGGACGTCAAGTTGCCTGGCGGATCCTGGCAAATGGCCGCCATGCCAACGGCTGGTTGGAGTTCCCAAAGGCCATTGACACTATGGATCTGGGGTATCGGATGCTTCTGGTCCATTTTTGCTGGAGGGATGGTCTGGTCATTGTTGGTTACAAGACAACAATTCCGACACCGGCTTATCCTTCAACGGTCACTTATGGAAAAGGCTCAAGAAAGCGAGGCGAAGTATCGAACCATATTTGAATCGTCAAACGACGCCATGTTCATTGTGAAAGATGGCAAAATCATAGACTGCAACACTGCGAGCCTGCAAATGTTTGGATGCGCAAGACATCAGATTGTGGGTAACCATCTCCGTGTGCTTTCTCCACCGGTACAACCGGACGGGAAGGATTCAGTGGTAAGGGCCGATGAAAAAATAGCGGCGGCTCTTTCTGGGCAACCGCAGTTCTTTGAATGGAAGCATTGCAGATACGATCGCATGCTCTTTGACGCGGAAATGAGTCTGAACAGCCTCGAGGTGCATGGTGAGATGATCGTTCAGGCGACGATTAGAGATATTACTGACCGTAAACGAGCTGAGGATGAGATTAAGAAGTCTCTTTCTCTTCTTCGTTCAACGCTTGAGTCAACTGCTGATGGAATTCTCGTGGTAGACCGTGAAGACAAGATTACCGCCTTTAATCAAAGATTTCAGGATCTCTGGAGAATACCGCAATATATCATAGAGTCTTGCGACAACAACAGAATCCTCACATTTGTGTTAGACCAGCTTGTAAACCCGGAAGCATTTCTCAATAAGGTGAAGGAGTTATACGCCAAGCCTGAAATGGAAAGTTTTGATGCTGTGGAGTTCAAAGATGGTAGGGTTTTCGAACGTTACTCAAGACCACAACAGATAGCAAATGCCATTGTCGGGAGGGTGTGGAACTTTCGTGACATAACTGAGCGTAAATTGTTTATAAACATCCTGAACATGGAGAAACAGCGGTTTCAAAAACTCGCTGAAAGCGCGCCTTTCGGCATGCTCATCATCCAGTCTGATGGCTCATTTTCCTATGGAAACCCTAAGTTCAGTGAGATATTCGGTTATGAACTGAGCGAAGTGCCGAATGGTAGAGAGTGGTTTAGAAAAGCTTTCCCAGATCCTGGTCTTAGGCACGAGGCTGTTTCTGCATGGATTGAGGATTTCAAGCGTTGCGTCGAAGGAGAAGTCAGATCCAGGGTTTTTCCAGTTATAACCAAGGACGGGACTGAAAAAATAATCCATTTTTATTTTGTAAAGTTGGTTGCCGGAGAAGATCTGATTACGTGTGAAGACATCACGGATCGCCAAAACGCTGAGGCGGAGCTATTGTCGAGCGAAAGGAAATACCGCAGTCTATTCGAGGATTCCAAGGATGGTATCTTTATAGCCCAAGTCGACGGCGCCCTCGTTGACGTCAATCAGTCTTTCCTGGATCTATTTGGTTACGAAAGAGAAGAGATGCAGGGTAAGAATGTCATCATGACTAATGTTGACCCTTCCGACGGAGTCGGATTTATGTCTGAGATTCAAAATTATGGCTACGTAAAAGATTATCCTCTTGATCTTCGAAAAAAGGACGGAAGTTTCATGAACTGCCTGTTGACGGGAACAGTCCGCAGAAATGAGGATGGAACGATTGAAGGTTACCGGGGAATAATCAGGGACATCACAGTTCAGAGGTCGCTCGAGATGCAACTTCTCCAAGCCCAGAAGATGGAAGCGGTAGGCACATTAGCCGGTGGCATAGCCCACGATTTCAACAATATCCTCCAGGCAGTGTTGGGCTATTCCGAACTCATGCTTTTACGTAAAGATGACCAGGATAGAGACTACTCTCATCTAAAGAAAATCCAACAGGCCGGTCAACGTGGAGCTGATCTTGTCAAGAGTCTACTCATGTTTAGCCGGAAGATTGAGACAACGAAGGTCTCTGTCAATTTGAATCTGGAAATACTTCAGGCACAAGATATTCTGTCTCATACAATCCCAAAGATCATAAAAATGGATCTGCGTCTCAGTGAAAACTTGGAATCAATCCAAGCGGATCCGTCCCAAATAAACCAAATTCTGATGAATCTCGGGATAAATGCCAGGGATGCTATGCCGAATGGTGGGACACTGATCTTTGAGACCGCAAACGTTGGGTTGGACAAGGAATATTGTGCATCACATGTTGAGATCATGCCTGGAAATTACGTCCAGCTAACTGTTTCGGACACTGGGCAGGGGATGGACAATAGAACGCTAGAGCACATCTTCGAGCCGTTCTTTACAACTAAAGAAAAAGGAAAAGGTACTGGTCTGGGTCTTGCGACGGTGTTCGGCATAGTTAAGAGGCATGGAGGCCATATAATATGTCTCAGCGAACTTGGTCATGGAACCACATTTAAAATCTATTTTCCTGCAACCCAGGTTAAGAAAGGATTAGAACCTTCAGCATCTGTGGACGCGATGCAAGGGGGGGCAGAGACTATTCTCCTGGTGGATGACGAAGAGAGTCTCAGGGACCTTGGAACAACACTTCTTAACAACTTTGGCTATGAGGTCATCACCGCTTGTAACGGAAAAGAGGCGCTGGCAATATACCGCAAGCATAAGAATAAGATCTCATTAATTCTGTTGGACCTGATCATGCCGGAAATGGATGGTAGGCAATGTTTGGCGGAGATGCTTTTGATAGATCCCAAGGCCAAGATTCTTGTGGCCAGCGGTTATTCTGAGAATGGGCTGAACGATGAGATCGTTGAGGCTAAAGCGAGAGGATTCGTGGAAAAACCTTACAATATGAAAAAACTTCTAACCACCGTTCGAGAGGCTCTTGACGAGAACTGATGAGGGGGCCTGAAATGCAAGATCAAAACAAAACCAGGGAACAGCTCATCGATGAATTGAATGAGATGTGCGGGGTTTGGCTGAAGAGTGCAACTGGAGGATATGTTATGGGGGAAAGGAAAATTAATGTTGCTGGATGTTATCTGGAATGAACTCGCTTACATTCTTTGGCTGAGCTGTGAGTTTAACCAAGGGGCGATTACGGACCGATGTTGAGGTCCCCAGGAGACTCTGGCGCCGAGGAATAAACAGAAACGTGGGTAACAGGAATACGGATTGACATATATTCTGCTGCCTATTAGACTAAATCGAAATTCTTAGGGTGAAGAGATAATTATAGTTTCTCCCTAGGGATTGGATTTCGCTGAGATTGAGGATTCCCGCCCATCTCACCCACTCTCAGCAATCGGGTGGGATATGCCATGAACTGTCGGAAATGCCAAGTAGATAACCCAACAGGGATGAGTTTCTGCGGGCATTGCGGTACTAGCCTGTTCGACACACATCCTGATTTTGAGTCCCAGCCTGAGCCAGCCATGAGTCGTTTCAATCCTGATCCGGAACGAAAACACATCACAGCGCTATTTACGTACATCTCCGGAAACTCAGCCATGACCGAAAAGCTAGACCTCGAGCAGGTCAAGGAGATCACTGAACAAATCTTTACCAGCGTTAAACAGATCGTGGCCAAGTACGACGGCTTCATCGAGCCGATAAAGGGGGATGGATTTCTGGCGTTTTTTAGTGTACCTCGGTCTCATGAGCATGACCCGGTCCGAGCAATCTGTGCAGCCAAAGAGATTCACGATTTTGTGAATTCCATGAGTCCTGAGTTCCAAGAGAAATTTGGAGTTTCACTCGCTATGCGCAGCGGAATAACCACCGGTCTGGTGTTAACTGCTGAAGTGGATCCAGAGAAAAGAGCCCTTGACGTGGCAGGCGATACCGTCAATTTGGCCTCCAACTTGAGCTGCCTCGCGAGTCCTGGGGAAATTCTGGTGGGCTATGACACCCGTGTTTTCGCAGCAGATTTTCTTGAATTCGAGGACCTTGGATTCAGGAAAGTCAGCGGCCAATCCACAGGCATCCGTATTCTCAGGGTGTTGAACCGAAAGGGCCCCCAACAGACAGCCTGTTTCTACCGGCAAGTCAAGTCCGAGATGGTGGGAAGAGATGAGGAACTGAGCAGGCTTGAGTTCCAGGTTGTCAAGGCCATCATGGGCCAAGGCTCGGTGGTGAATGTGGTCGGCGAGGCGGGTATAGGAAAGTCACGCCTCATAGCAGAGTTGAAGAAGCGTGAAGTAATGAAGAGGGTGACCACCCTTGAAGGCCGGGCCATATCCATAGGAAGGAACCTCAGTTTTCACCCCGTTATCGACCTGTTGAAGAATTGGGCAAGGATAGCGGAGGGTGACTCGGAAATTGCGAGATTAGACAAGCTAGAGCGTGCCATAAGGGCAATTTACCCAGAAGAAACGACGGAGATCTTCCCGTTCGTGGCCACACTCATGGGCATGAAGCTCAGTGGAAGGTATGCTGAAAGGGTTATGGGCATAGAGGGTGAAGCGCTAGAGAGGCTTATTTTCAAGAATGTAAAGGAACTCCTGATCAAAGAAGCTCAACTGAGGCCAACTGTAATTGTCTTGGAGGACATCCATTGGGCGGATGCCAGCTCCATATCGCTACTGGAGTCGCTCTATCCCCTTGCTGAGAAACACAGGATCGATTTCATCAATGTATTCCGACCGGGATACGTCGAGAAGGATTACGGCAGCATAGCAAAGCTAAGGCAAGAACATCATGTTCCCCACGTGCTAATAGATATCCAACCCCTGAATGGGAAGAAAAGTGAGACATTGGTTGACAACATGCTCGCGGCAAGCAGTTTCCCCCACGCCCTCAAGCACAAAATCATAATGCGGGCTGGCGGAAATCCCTTTTTCATCGAGGAGATAGTGCGTTCTTTAATTGACGAGGGGGCTGTGGTCAGGAAAGACGGCGGGTTCGAAGTCACGGAGAAGATCGACAGAGTGGTTATCCCTTCCACAATTAAAGGTGTGTTGACAACCCGTATAGACCGGCTGGATGAGCGAACTCGAGAGCTGGTCAAGATCGCGGCGGTGATTGGAAAGAGCTTTTTCGACCGCGTCGTTAAGGACGTCGCAGATTCTATTTCGGACATTGATGACAGGCTCGCGTATCTGGAGGATGTGCAACTGATCCGGTCCCGGATGAGAATGGGGGAGTTGGAGTATCTGTTCATGCACGCCCTGGTTCAGGAGGCTGCATACGAATCAATTCCTTTTAAACAACGAAAACAGTTACACCTGAGAGTTGCAGAATCCATAGAACGAATATTCAGGTATAGACTCCATGAATTCTACGGCATCCTTGCCTATCATTACGGTAGAGCCGAGAGTCTCGAGAAGACTGAGGATTACCTGATCAAGGCCGGTGAGGAGGCCCTAAGATCTTCCGCATCCAATGAGGCTCTAAGCTATTACCAAGAAGCTCTCAGCGTTTATCGAGCGCTGCGAGACGACAGTACCGATCCCGAAAAGGTTGCCATCCTTGAAAAGAACATAGGGCTGGCTCTCTTTAACCGAGGACGCTACGAAGAGGCTGAGGAACATTTCGACAAGGCCCTGAACTACTATTGGGGCGAGTTACCCAAACATTCGTTGTCAACAGCGTTCAGGTTCTTGTTGAGTTTCATCAAGTTCCTCCTGGCCCTGTACTTTCCGTTACGCTGGTTTAAGAGAGTTCCTACACAGACCGACATTGAGACTATCGAATTGTTTTACAAGAAAGGTCAGGCCCAAGTTATTATCGATCCCAAGCGGTTTTTCATCGAATTCTTCTTCTTCCAGGCTACCCTTGTCAATTTCGATCTGACGAAATTCAAATTCGGGATTGCGATGTTTGCCGGCGCCAGCGCACTATTCTCCTTCACCGGCCTTTCCTTCAGCATCGCCAGAAGAGTACTGAATTATGCAAAACCTAGACTAGGCGTCGATGACGCCAAGCAATTGATCATATACAATCTCCTGGATACGCAGCACCTTTTTCTCAAAGGCCAGTGGAACGACCTTACGGAGTGCAGCGAGGATTTGGTGAACAGGAACCTCAGAATTGGGGAAGTATGGGAGGTAGCCCTGCACTATTACTGGCACGGACTTCCGAAAATATTCCAGGGGCATTTTGATGCGGCAAAACTTATGGTTACAAAGCTGAATGAAATCGCTGAAGACTATGAAAACAACATCTACCGCCTTTTGAAATATCTGCTGAATATTTATCTACTCATTGAATGCCGCGACATCAACGAAGCCGCCGCCGAACTGAATCGAGGAATTGACCTAGCCCAGAAACAGGGATGGGGTTTGTCCATTTTGAATATGTATTCCCTAAAAGCATCGATAGACCTGTTGATGAAGAACATGGAAGAGGCTGGGAAGTCGCTGGATCAAGCCAACCAGATCAGTTCTGAAGTGAAGGCGGCTCCCATACAGTTGTCAGGCTTTTATAGAAGTCAGTTTGCTTACCACCTCCGTCACCTGGAAGACTCTCTTGCGAACGGTTACAAGGAAGAAGCTTCTGAACATCGCAGAAATGCTTTCAAATCAGGAAAGACGCTAATCAAAACCTGCCAGAAAGCAGCATTATATCGAACGGAATCCTATAGACTAATGGGTGTCTACAAATGGTTGATCCACGATCAGAAAGGCGCCTCCAAGTGGTGGCAAAAAGCAATTAGTGAAGGGGAAAGACTCGGTGCGCTTCCCCAGCTATCAAGGACGTACGCTGAAATGGGTATGCGTTATTCGGGAATCGAGGGAGAACTGCCGAGTTCTGACGTCAACACATCCAAGGAGCTTCTGCAAAACGCGAAAACGATGTTTCGCGATTTAAGGCTCCGCCATGATCTCGAGGATCTGAATTTGGCGGTTAGCCGGGTAAGCCCTGAGTCTTTTGAGATCTGAGGCCTTTTTACGCAATGACAAAATAGGGCGTGGTCAAATGAGAGCCAATATCGACGATTTCCTACTTTCCTGTGAAAATGTGGACTTCGGAAAGAATACTCTTTTAAAAATGGAAATCGCCTTTTATCAGCAGCTTAACAATGAAGTGATCTTGCTCTGTAGATCCTTGCCTGAGTCAGCTCAGGCCGACGCAATTCTTTTTCTTATGCAGTACTCAGGAGTAAAATTTGGCGATGAACTGGATTTCTTCGCTAACTATTATCCGCCTATATGGTCAATCGTTTACTGGCTCACAAGCGATTCCTTTCACTCGGGCAAACAATTGCAGGATAAGGATGTAAAAAACGCCGTGACAGCCCAATCCATGGCGATGTTTCTTCACTCCTTGGATGATCACCTCACCGACAACCAGATTTCTGTCTCTCCTCTGACGCTGCAGTTGAGAACCGAAGCCTGGAATTCTATGAACCGTGCTCTCTTAAATCTGTCGAAGGGTATACCGGCAGGCGAGACAACTATTAGCAGGTTCATTAACGATTACTACTCGAGCAACCAAGATTCGACAGGACTTGAATCCCTCGATAGATATTGCGATCTTTTCCGGAGACAGATGGCTATTCTCATGATCGCCCCTAGTCTTTTATCCATGAAAATGACCGGAATCTCAGATTTTACAAGTGACATTGAGACCGCCTTTGGTTGTTTTGGCGTTGCCTGGAGGCTTCTTGATGACATTAGAGATATCGGCGAAGATGTCGGCACTGGGGTAGAAACCTCAGTTTGTCTTTGTCTCCCTGAGAGAATAAGAGCTTACTGGAAAGGTAGCCTTTTTAAAACCAGGGCAACTGCCGAGGCTGCCAAAAAAACCGCTCTAATGCATATCTTTCAACACAACATCATTGACGACATCAAAAAGAGAATATATGCAGAATTAGAACTGGCCGCGTCTATAGTCGAGGCCCACAATATGACGGGGCTTGGAGGCGAATTTCGATCCCTTGCCTATCCATTCAGGGCCAGTGGTAGCCATCTGGAAGAATACCATGAAACTTAGGGCATCTCATGAGCCTCAATAGTGATACCCTGAGTGTTGAAGTTACAACCCACTGCAATGGCGCTTGCTCGCATTGCTTTGTCCGGGCCCGTGGACCGCGAATGTGGAGTCTTGCTCCGGATCTGGTCCGGACTATGGTTGCTGAAGCCTACGAAGCGGGTTACAGGCGTCTTCACATTACGGGAGGGGAGCCCCTCCTGTGGAATGGCTTGCTGGATATTTTAGATTATGCCTTTGCCCTGGGATATCAAACTGCCTTTTTGAACACCAATGGCACGTTACTGTCATGTGCAGTAGGTCGCAAGCTCGCAACTCACAAAGGTCTAGTCATTTCAATAAGCCTTCATGGGCCCAGACAACTCCATGACCGTGTGCGGGGAAAAGGGTTGTACAACAGGGCCCTAAAAGGTATAGACAACGCGATGAACGCCGGTCTCCCGGTTCATGTCTTTACTCCGGTCGGCAGGAGCCTCATTCCAGATTTGCCTCGTTTTGCAGAGGAGCTTTTCCTCACTTTTCCCGACATAGGGCAGCTAAACCTTATACAAGTCATTCGCGTGCCGGCTGATGTATTTGATCTATCCAAAGAGGTTCTGAGTCCTAGCGATTTTTTAGGTCTCGTCCGAATGGTTGCCCTTCTAAACCTATATGGCTTGAAAATTGATTTTTTGAACAACCCCCTAGCCACGGTTGCTTCCAGAGTTCTCAAGATGCACTGGATACCTCGCTCTCCTCCTTTATACCAACCGGGAAGCATCCTGATCACATCAGAAAAGCGTATCACACTAGCCCATTCGACTATTGATGATTTTGGCGTCTATGAACCCGGGATTCTCTCGAAAATCACAAAGTCGGCAGACTATCGGCATGCGGTGTCGCCGGATCGATTGACTTGCGGGGAATGCGCTTACTCGAGGCTTTGCAGCATGGATGGGATGGTGAGGCCTTCAGAATGGGACAGGGACATGTTCCCGCAAGTACCATATTGCAAGAGAGTGTTGGCAAAAGCCTCAAGCTATGGATAATCTGTCATGCTCACGTATCCCTTCATATAGAGGAAGACGGTGTCGGACGGTTCAATTTTCAATCGCTCGCTTTTTATGCGACTTCATGTGAGCAAAAACAGCGAGTCCGCGATGATCTAAATCGTAGGAACAGTCAAGACTGTGTATGATTTAACAGAAAGAAGGAGTGAAACATGCTAAAAAAGAATTTTGTTGATTTCATCGTAGATACGGGTTTGGATAATCCAGGACTGGGGAAAGAGTTCGCCGAGAAGATCCATGGTCGTCCATCAGAAATGGAACTCCAGACGTTTCTGGAGACCAAAGGTTACTCGGTCAGTCCAGAGGACTGTAAGAAGATGTTAAAATTCGCGACGGATGGATGTAGCAATCAGATGTTCGGAGCAATCGTTCCCTTGTACTAGCAGGATAATGAAAGAACCCTTTGGTGCAGTAGCTCCAAAAATAGCTGAGATAACTCGGGCTTGCTGAATCGCTGCCTTTTGGGATGCCTGGGATTATTAACGTGAGACAAAATGAAGGTTCAAGGCGTTAGTCCTATGTTGCGGATTTGAGTTTCTTTTTGTTTGTCCGGGTGCGCCTTGGACCTTGTCTCATGCTGTTTTAAATTAGACGCAGTTTGCTGATACGCCGTTCGCTGCGCTTATAATATTAAACCACAGGTAGCTCTGTGAAACGAAGGCTGGGTGGCTATTCCCCAGTTGTGAGCTAACAAAATGATATCACAAGGCAAACCAATTCAGGGAGGTCAGGCGGTGTCTGGGGTGAACCAAGAATCTAGCTGTCGCAAAATGCGTAAACGCTTGAATGCCCCGGTCCATGACGGTGACAGGGCTGCTCTTGTAACCCTATGTCTTCCCCATTTGCCTTTTCATCCTAGCTGTTTTCTCGGTTATGGTTCAGCGATTTTAGCAGGAACGTATGATCTGGACGTGATAGATCTTAATGCAGAAACGCATTTGAGAAATGTGGGAAAGCTCAAGCCAATATTGGATCGCATGGATAAAAGTCCGGTAGTATCGGATGCCCTTTTACTTCATCCTTTTTACGAGGAGCTTGGGCCACATATAGACGAGGAATATGAGGGAATATCTTGGGAAAAATATTCTCTGGTGTATGTGACACCGCCCTCCTGGTTTCCCACCGTCCCTACCGAGGCTGTTTTGAGACTGTCTGGTACCATCAAGCGGGCATCACCTAATACGAGAGTGCGCTTTGTCAGTAATTCTCTTGGTTCATGGACTAACGAAGATCAGTTGAAGAAAAACGGGGTTGAGGTGGCGCACTTGAACAGTATCGGTAGGAGGAATCCAGTCCAAAAACCTTTCAATTATGATCGGCTACCGACTCCATTCTATCAGAACCGAGAAAAATACATGTTTGATCTTCTTCCGTTCATGCTGAAGCACGGGTGTTCTTGGGGAAGATGCAGATTCTGCTCGCTTTGTCGAGGTTGGAATTCAGGATATCTCGAGAGGTCGGCCAAGGCCGTGATCAAGGAGGTGGCGGCAGTTATCGATCAGCATGATCCAGCAGCACTAGTCTGCAGGGACAATTCTCTGAAAGGGCGCAATCTGGTAGAGTTCTGCGAATATTTTAGATCCTTTAACAAACCGTGGTGTGGGATGTCTAGGGCGGACCTCTCTCGCGCTGAAATTGAGGCTCTACGGAAAGCAGGCTGTAGGTCGATTTTCTTCGGGTTGGAATCTGGAAGTGACAGGACACTGAGCGCAATAAATAAGGGCATCACATCTAAACAGATGTCCGATTTCATAAAGACGCTGCATTCAAGCGGGATCGCTCCTGCGCCCTCTCTAATGATCGGCATTCCAGATGAGAAGCCGTCCGATTTTGAGAAAACTATTCAATTCTTGATAGATCACAGGCGCTACTTTGACGTAGTGAATGTATACCCTTTCATTGCAACACCGGCTTCTGAATTCGGTTCTCAAGAAAAACAACTGGATAAAAATGTCCCCCTGAGACTGTTTCGATTCATACAGACATGCGAAGATTTAGGGCTTAAGGTCTGCGTGGGAGAGCAGTGCATGGAATATTTTGCGTTCAAATGGCTTCTGACATGCGATATGGGAAGCTTTTATGAGATGCAAGAAAATGGAGCGACCTCGTGATGACGACTTCTCGATAGGCGACAACGCATGAAGTCGACTTGCAGTCGACAAACGGGAAGCTCCCACAATCACAGTCTGAACATCAATAATGATGATCTTATTGTAGGCGATGGCGTGAGTTCCAGAGATAAACGGATAACCTGATCCAGGGCTGAAATGAGGTACTGACATGTAGCGCCAAACAATGCTGAGCTTGCGTGAGTTTTGCGTGTCATCACTACTAATCTCAACCAATTTTATCCGATTTAGAGCAACGGTCGGTAATGTAACTAACTGAAATGATTACCCATTAATAATGGTGTTCGAACTGAAAATCCTTGTGTCGATGGTTCGATTCCGTCCCTCGGTACCACTTATTCTAAAACCATTCCAAGATGTTAGCTATTAACAACTCGGAGTGGTTTTTTTCTTAATAAGCTCATTGTGGGACTTTTGCGTGACCCCAACATTTGAACTATCAGCCGTCCTGGTTGAGTTCGAACCGAACCTTCAAGTGGTTAAACTGATCGAAGCCCATCTTTTTATCATATTGTAATCGGCCTACCACGATTCCGGGGGAAATACCTATTGATTCGGCAAACGAGGAGATTGAGCCACCATTAAACACCCCTCCACCGGTGAATTGTCTGTATCTCTGGGGTGGAATGAGGATGTTTGCAGCAAAGTTGTCGGCCTGTACTTCTGCTTCTGATTTGTCGCTTGAATTATCTATAAAAACACTCTTCTTTCCATGAAGTAAAATATGGGCTCCTTCGTGGAAAAGACTGAACCAGAAATGGTCATTTGTCTTATATCTCAAGCTTAATTGAATCAGAGCCTTTTCTTGACCTAACCATCGAGTCGCTGCGCTTACATGAGTTTTAGAAAACTCTCGAACAAAAATGATCGCCACTCCCGCCTGTCTACATAGTTCCTTTATTTTGGGCTCAAATTCCCCAGGATCACGACCAGTGAGTGATCTTATTTCGGAAAGGACTTGTTTAAAACGAAGTCTGTCATAAGGTTTAGTGTTAATTCGTTGGGCTAGTAATTCTCCTATCCTTAACCACGTCGCAAGGTGTTCTTTTTCACTATCAAAAGATGGTGAGTGTCTATAAGAGACGGCCATTGAACCGTATTTAGAATTCCAAGCTTCTATGGAAGCCACCCCAAAAAAACTCAGCAAGTACTCAACAGCATGACTCTTGTTTTTGGGTTGCTCAATGAATCCACGGTTAACCAATTCTTTAACAGGGAACTTTTTGGACCATTTAAAAAGACTTTCCGCCTCTTGTTTTGCCGTCTCACGGGCCTTAAAAGACCTGTAATTGGCTTCTAAATTGTTCCATATTTGGCTGTCAATTCCCAAAACCCGCTCAAACAATATTGCGGTGCCCGGCGTTACAGAGGCTTCTCCACCAATTATCTGATGAATATGCTTTGCCGAAAGCCCGCAGCGGTCAGCGAAGTCCTTCTTCTGAATTCCGCGACCATCTAACGTCTCTTCGAGAATCTCCCCGGGGGATGAAGCGTAATCTTGTCTGTATTCGTTTTTAACACGGTTAATCACCATGGTAATCCTCCACAGCTAATATCTTTATGGCGGTGATGTGTTCCAGGTCTAGCCCCCCGTCATCCCTTTTTGGCAGGGGATCGTGGTTAGGAGCAAACACCAGTCGGTAATTACCAGTCAAGTCCACGGCAAACAGACCTTTTCGATTTCCCGTCAGTTCGTGCCTATGATGAGGCCGTAAAGCCGGAACTTGCCCAAGGTTTTCAGCAGCTTCTAAGAAATCCCGTCGCATCTTGATCTTCTTAGCTTTGTCTGGGCCATATTCTTTAATTAGCAACTTGAGGGAATTGAAGATTTTGGCCATCTTGGTTGTCTTAAAAATGATGTCCATTTATTCGATTTCTAAAACCCCCACCAACCTAATACGGCTTGAGACCTCGCCAATTTTCCCAACCAGTCATCTATGCCCTTAAGAGTAAGTTACCATTTTGGTAACTATAAATCAATAGACTGTCCATAAGAATGTTCAAAAGAGTTTTACTAAAAACCTGTCCTTCCGCATTCTTCTCAATCATCGGCACGGGATGTTCCAGTAGGGGTCTTGGTGGAACAATCTTTTGTGATGGATAAACTCCTGATAATCAATATTAAAAGCCCGTTTCCCTCCAGTGATATTGTGTGTGGCCGCAGTGGAGTTATCTGTCTGATGATACTCTGGAGCTTTCCCTAAACGAAAAACGGCCTCCTGTACACCCCTTTTAATCGCGGATAATGACTCGGAACGGCATACCGTGGCCCACTGCCAGTTCGAATATGGTATAGCGCTTCTCTAAAGTTCTGTCGGAATAGCGCAAGTTTTGATGTTTTCATCTTGCCTGTTGATGAGCCATCTTAGTGCGTCGGCGAGTCGGTCGATGAGTTGATCTTTGGTTTTGGCGTAGAATCCAGAAAACCATTCGTCCTTCATGACTAGCCAGAGGCGCTCAATGGGGTTAAGATCTAGTGAATAAGGTGGTAAGAAAATCGGCTCAAATCGGCCCCAATCAAGTGATTTACTCTTGTGCCAAGACGCATTGTCCAGGATGAGCAGGTTGCGGGGGCGGTCAAACAGGATGTCTCGATTGGTATGGTCCAGGAAGATCTGAAAGATCTCCGTATCGGAATGGCTAAATTCGAGCGCATTGAATTCACCCTTTCTTGGCAAGACCGTGCCGGTGACATTCATTCGGAGATGCGCTCCACCGTATGCTTGAAGGATCTTGTCTCCTTTTTTCGCAAAGCGCCTTCTACTCCGTACTCGTCAAGAAACCAAAGATCCACGCCCTGATCGCCGAGAAACTTCTTGATCAGTTCAATGAATGCCTTTCTCTTTTCTTCATCCTGGCCATCCGGCCAAGGACGAGGGACCTTCAGTCGAAAATCCTCATCGTGAAGCCACCACAAAAGCGTGCTGTAAGCTGACAATGCCTGGTGAGATATCCGTGAAACTTGCGTCCGGTCCAGTGAGTCTCATTGACTTGTTTCGGATGTAAGACCAGATTGGAATATTCATCGGTTAGCTCTCCGCTGATTTTTGGGGGATGCCCAGACCTCGAACCTTCTGTAAGTCCATCAATACCCTGTTGATTAAAACGTCTCACCCAACGGGAAGCAGAGTCCTCGTTTACGCCGAACAAGGTCGCCACTTGCTCATGAGGCAGACCCATTATCAAGGCCTTGATAGCCATGAGGCGAATGTAGGACCGCTGTACCGGCAAGGCCTTGGCTGCAGTCTCTAATTCCTCTTTATACGAGTGTCAACCGAATAAACCCCATCGACAAACTTTGACTCCCATTGACAGTCATGCTATAAAGATTCCGGTTATGAAATAGGCTTAAGTTCATCAAGCCACCCAAACCTCAAAGGTAAGGGTGGCTTTTTATTTGGGGAAACGGCATGGGGAACCAGATCAGATCAGACCGGCATGCGTTGTTAGTCATAGATGTTCAGAACTATTTCTTTGATAAAACGTCGCATGCCTACCTTCCGGGGAGTGCACAGATATTGCCTAAAATCAACCAACTTGTCAGTCACGCTATCGGCCTATTGCGGCCGGTAATCGCCACCGCCCATCGCGCGCCTTCAGAGACGGAAAATTTAATGCTTGATCAATGGAGGCATTTACCTCAAGGAAGGGAATGCTCGCTTTATCCAGGCTTGATAGTGGACCAAAGGATTAGACGTATTCCGAAAGAATATTATTCGGCTTTTTTCAAGACTGACCTGGAACAGATTTTGCGTCAGGAAGGGATTGGGACAATTGTAATATGTGGGGTAATGACTCACCTTTGTGTGGATACTACCGCCAGACACGGATTCATGCTGGGTTTTAAGCCGATTGTGGTTTCCGACGCCTGCTGCTCCAAAACAACCTCCCATCATACGGCGGCGTTAAGCGCTTTGGGGCACGGTTTTGCGGAGATAGCGCCTACGGACCAGCTCAGAAACGCCGGCCAGTGACAATATTTGATCTAGTAATTGTAGGAGGCGGTCCAGCTGGGTTGGCGGCTGGATTACAGGCCAGTCATATGGGACTGAACATCAAAATCATGGAGAAACACCGTTGGGGTGGGAGACTCGGACTGGCAAGAAAAGTGGAAAACGTTCCTGGGTTGACCCGTCCGTACAGTGGAACACAGGTGGTTCGCAGATTGATGATCCAAGTCCACCATGCCGGATTATCAACGGAATTTGAAGCATGTGAGTTAATTGACCATCCTGCCGCCAATTTTGTCTTGAAAGGCTCCCTTAATACATACGAAGCCAGGACCGTAATTGTGGCTACGGGGGTTCGCCCCAAACAACTGGCCATTCAAGGGATTGATCCGCATGATAGCAAATTGTTCTATTCATGGCGCGAGTTACCCAGGAAAAAAGGCGTAAGAGTCGCTATCATAGGGGGTGGAGAAGCTGCTTTTGATCAGGCTTGCACTCTAGCTGAAAAATCAGCAAGTGTCGTGGTTTTGATTAGAAGCCGCAAACCCAGGGCATTCGAAATCCTGGTCCAGGAAGCGAAGAGCTTGGGTGTTGACCTAATCCCCAATGCGACGATCGAATGGGTTGAAACAAAAGACCAAGAAATGTTGATCCACCTGTCGGACGGTCTCAATACCACTATAAGTGTTGATTATCTACTGGTAGCGATAGGAACGACCCCCGCGGAGATCGCTATTTCTGACTCCGCGTTCGCCGAGGTCGGCAGAGGCCTCTTTTGGGCCGGAGACGTTTGTTCCGGCAGCTATCGTCAGGCCGCCATAGCGTTCGGTGATGGTGTCAGGAAAGCAATGATTGTGTACGATTACGTGAAAGGACATTGAGGAACATGGAAATTCTCATGAAAACAGGGAAACCGAACTTAGCTAATGTTTATGTGGCCAAGATGCGAGACGATCCTGAATACTTGGTCGAATTTGTTGACGCGTGCGGTTCCAATAATGGGGACCGTAGCCGCAAGTGGGTCATCGTCATTTCCACACAGTTTGGCTGTCCGGTGAAATGCCTGATGTGCGACGCTGGCAGCGAGTTCAAGGGTAATCTGACTCTTCAGGACTTAAAGTTCCAGGTGATGACAGTTTTGTCAGCTCATAAGGAAATTGATCCCCAGAAATGCGCCAAATTGAAGATCCAGCTCGCTCGGATGGGGGAACCGTCACTGAATGACGCAGTCCTGGAACTGCTTCTGTGGCTCAAGGATCGATATCCTAACGTAATCCCTTGCATCGCCACTATGACCCCACATGGCCGAGATAGATGGTTTGACAGACTTTTGGAGATCAGGGACCATTTCGGTGATTTCCAACTTCAGTTGTCAATAAACTCTACTGACGATGCCTACAGAGACAAACTGATGCCCTATCCAAAAATGAAGTGGAGGTGGTTGGGGGACTATGGCAAAAAGTTCTTTCGCCGGGACCAACGCAAAGTGTGCCTCAATTTTGCGATGTCACCTGATATCCCTGTGAATGCTGACCGGTTGCGCGATTACTTTGATCCGAGCTACTTTTTAGTGAAACTCACGCCAGTTAATCCAACTATCGCGGGTTCCGAGAACCAACTGACTATTGCAGATGATAGATCTGCGGCCGACAGCATATTGCGGAGGAAATCGGCTGAGTTTGAGAGTGTCGGATTTTTCGTTATTCAATCAATTGGAGATATGGAGGAAAATCTCATCGGAAGCAACTGCGGCCAAGCCGTGCGCCAAATAAAGAAACTCGATGACTCAGATTCGCTTTACAACTAGTATATCGATTCATAAATAGCTTAACATGTCAAATCAGCACTTCATTCATCCTATATTTCCAACGGAAGATGACTGGTTATTGATTGATTCCCTTGATGTGTCGGTAAAGCTCTTCAATCAGCTCTTCT
>JAJYDQ010000058.1 GCA_021777225.1 Deltaproteobacteria bacterium | reverse complement strand
CATGGAAGGAAAGTTGGATGACCTTATTGATCCTCTGATTGTTCATTTCCAAACTCAAGCCATGAGAGACACTTTCACCAACTGACCCTCGAAGCATTGACTCCACAATCAAATTCACGCATTCAGGTCGTAATAAATTCTTGACACGAGCATGCTGATTCATTAGTGTAAACCGCTGTATATAAAGATTGCTCAATTGGAAAGAGCGCTGCCTACCGAGAGCTATTAGCGCACTCTCGTAATCAAGAAACAATTGAATGGATAACGCTCGTCCGGAATCCGTCCGAAAGTCGGCAGTCAGAAATGGTTTATGACTTCGACGCTAACTTGAATACTGGGTCCTGACGCAAGGCAAAGCAAGAGGAAAAATGGCCGGAACAACATTTGCGAAAGGCGGGATTCATCCCGAAGAACACAAGGAATTATCCGAACGGCTGGCGATAGAAGAAATGCCACCCCCGAGTCAGGTGGTATTGCCATTGTCCATGCATTTCGGGGCTATCGCACAGCCGATAGTTAAGAAGAAACAGGAAGTACAAGAAGGTGAGGTAATAGCGGTAGTCGAGAAAGCGCTTGGCGCTTCGATTCACAGTAGTGTTACAGGAGTGGTTAAAGCTATTGAGCCCAGGCCTCACCCAACTATGGTTAGATGTGAAGCGGTAATAATTGATCGAGATCCTTCTGCGCCCCCGCGTTCCTATGAAGTGGACGATTGGAGAAAATTATCTCGTGAACAACTTCTGGCAAGGATAAAGGAGGCGGGAATTGTAGGACTCGGAGGGGCCGGCTTCCCTACACATGTTAAACTTTCTCCGCCGCCTGGCGCCAAGGTGGACACACTTGTGTTGAACGGGGCTGAATGTGAGCCGTATTTGACCACCGATCACAGGTTGATGCTTGAATATCCGGAGAAGGTAGTGGAAGGGGCAAGGATTATTCTTAAGGTCCTGGGCATCAAGCAGTGTGTGATCGGTATCGAATTGAACAAAGCTGATGCGATAAATGTGATGAACAAGGCTGCCGCTCAGTCTTCTGAAAAGGACGACACCGTAGTTCGCGTTCAAGGGATGCAGGTCAAATATCCCCAAGGTTCGGAAAAGCAGTTGATTTATTCTCTCACCAAGAGATCAGTGCCTGGTGGCGGTTTACCGTTCGACGTCGGTGTAATAGTTCAAAACATATCAACCACCATGGCGATATTCGAAGCTGTTTCAATGCAAAAGCCGCTATATGAGAAGGTGGCTACGTTTTCCGGAAGGGCCTTGAACCGGCAGGCGAATCTGAAGGTAAAGGTCGGAACTCTTCTTTCTGATGTTGTCGAATATCTCGGTGGAACGAAGGACTTGGTTAAAATAGTCTCTGGTGGCCCTATGATGGGGTTTGCAGTTTCTTCTATTGATATCCCGGTTACCAAGACCACATCAGGCGTTTTGTTTTTGAATAGTTCCGAGACGGACCTCGGAGAATTTGGTCCATGCATTCATTGTGGTTGGTGTATGGAAGCCTGTCCAATGGGGCTCAGCCCAAAGGAAGTCGGTCTCTATGTTGAAGCCGGCAAGGGTCATTTGACTGAGAAATTCGGTATTTTTGATTGTTTCGAGTGTGGTTGCTGTGCTTATGTCTGTCCCGCCAAACGGCCTCTTGTGCAGTTTGCAAGACTGGCGAAAATAGCGATCAAAAAACGAGGATGAATTTTGGGACTGATTGTCCGGAACGCTTGGCTCAATTCCGTCTCTGGTGTGAAAACCGGAGGATTGCAGTGTTTCGGAGATGAGGTTTCTCAATTATTACACAACTGGTCAACATTTTGACTCAAACCCATAACTTACAAGGGAGGATGGGAAAATCGAAACACTAGATTCTAGAAACATGATTCCTAAACCTGACTGGGCTGTTTCGGTATCCCCGCACATAAGGAAAGGTACCACTACGTCCCAGATCATGTGGACAGTATCAGCGACATTAGCGCCTGTGCTGATCCTGTCCATTTACAATTTCGGGTTCAGGAGCCTGATAATAACCATCGTCAGTGTGCTTTCATGCATGCTTGTAGAAGCTATATCGCAAAAGGCGATGGGTCGTGCGGTGTCTGTCAAAGACGGAAGCGCAGTGCTTACCGGGATTTTGTTGGCGTTTGTCATACCGCCCGGTGTTCCGTACTATCTTCCATTGATAGGGGCGGTAGCCGCTATTTTCATAGCCAAAGAACTTATGGGTGGCCTCGGATACAACGTATGGAACCCCGCTCTCGTTGGAAGAGCCTTTCTACAAGCGTCCTTTCCGGTAGCTATAACCACTGCGTGGATAGCGCCTCAACAGTTGGCTAAGAGCGCATGGGACGTTTTTCTCAGCCCTGGAAGTGCAGACGCCATTTCAACGGCGACCCCGCTATCTGTCATTAAGCAGTACGGGATAACCGCTCTAACACATCAATTCGGGGGGTTAGACTCTATTTACTGGAATTTTTTCCTCGGATTCAAGCCAGGCTGTATAGGTGAAACGTCAGCTTTGCTGATTTTGCTTGGCGGTCTGTACCTAATGGCCCGTAAGATAATCACCTGGCACATTCCAGTGTCCACATTGGTTTCCGCCGCTATCGTCGCCTGGATTTTCGGTGGTCAGACCTGGTTTAGCGGCAATCCATTAGTCCACGTGCTTTCCGGCGGACTAATGCTCGGCGCCTTTTATATGGCCACTGATTACGTGACATCACCAACACTGAAATCAGCGCAACTAATATTTGGAGTCGGCGTAGGAGGCTTGACGGTGCTGATCAGGCTTAAGGGTGGGTATCCCGAAGGCGTTTGCTACGCGATACTGCTCATGAACTGCTTGACACCCGCAATGGACGAATGGTTCAAACCCAGGCGGTTCGCTCCACCCAAAGCCGCTCCGGTTGCGGCTGCAAAATAGTACCTATTCCTGAAAGAGGTTTCAATGAAAGAAATCTTCAAAATTACATTGAGTTTAACTGTGGTTTGCATAGTAGCTTCCTTAATACTCGGTTTTGTATATGCGAAGACAGAGCACGCGCGAAAACTAAATGATGAAAAAATAGAGCAGCAAACCATCCAGAGTTTACTTGGTTACGGCGCCGGCGCCAAAGTCCCAAGCGACCTTAAAGTATACCCTGTTTATAGATATGTCATAACAACTGAAAAAGGGGAAACGGTCCTGGGCTATGTTTTACCAATTAAGGACAACAAGGTAGTGCTTGCGGAAATGGACCTTTCCGGTAACCCCATAAGAGTGACCCCTATCTCTGTCGAGCTATCCGCTCTTTCCGATAAAGCGGCAAGAGACAACGCGATAAACGCTGTTCTGCCTAAAGGTTCAAAATCTATATACGCTCAGACTATCTTTGTCGCCGACCAAGGGGGCAAAAGAATTGGCTATGTTGTTCCCGGAGTGACTCAGGGATTCAAATCATTTATAAAATTGATGGTGTCGTTGAACCCGGACTTCACAGTTACCGGCGTTGCCGTAACATCTGCTGAAGAGGACCCGGGACTAGGGGCCGAGATTCAAAAGAGCTTCTTCAGAAATCAGTTTGTGGGCAAAACCATCGACTTGCTAAAGAAACTCACAGTGGTAAAGGAACCTCTTCCGCCAAATTACGCAGCCGCTCTTGATCCCGCCAAAGCTAAAGCGAAAGGATTGACACCTGAGCAGGTAAAAGAAATCAAAGAGAAACACTTGAAAGACAATATTTATGCCTTGACCGGCGCGACTATTTCCAGCAGAGCGATGACAAACGGAGTTGTGAACACGGTCAAGAAGTTCGTCTACCGCCTCGACAAATTGAATGAGGCGATTAAAAAGGAACAACTAAGCGTGGCTTTTTAGCGGAGGTAAAAAGTGAGCAGCAATCTCAAACTTATCTGGAACGGACTGATACCTGAAAACCCCATCTTCCGCCTTGCGCTAAGTATGTGCCCGGCGGTCGCGGTTACGACCTCAGTTGAAAATGGATTGATGCTCGGGCTGGCCGTAGTGTTTGTTCAGGTTTTTTCCAGTTGCACAGTATCAATATTCAAGTCTTTCATCCACCCCAGGATAAGGATCCCGGCCTATGTAATAGTCATAGCACTATGGGTTACAGTCATCGACATGATTCTGCCGGTTGTTTCCCCGGATGTTTACAAGAAGGTGGAACTCTTCGTCAAATTGATAGTCGTTTTCGCTATCATCATTTCAAGACTGGAACTGTTCGCCTCAAAGGAACCCCTAATTCCTTCTTTCTTTGATGGATTGGGCATGGGTTTCGGATTTTTATTTGGTTTGTGCCTCATAGGCGCTATACGCGAATTCTTCGGAACCGGCCAACTGTTCGGTTATGACATCCTGGGATTCAACCCATTACTCATTATGGTGTTGCCAGCGGGTGGGTTTTTCGTCATTGGATTCATAATGGCTACATTCAACTGGCTCGAATACAAGATTACGGGAAAAATCCCCACATCAGGAGGGGCCCACTAACATGAAACTAAAAGATTTCTCAAATGTGGCGTTGCTAATAGTTTTACCAATATTGCTGTTTCTGATGGTGTTTCCTGCCTTGGTCCAGGCTGCTACTGGTTCTGGTTCATTTAAGAAGGACACGGAAATCGAGATATCCTTTGGAGCGCCTGTGGACGAAACATGGGCCAAGGACCCTGCGAACTACAGAGTGTTTCAAAAGACTGACCCGGATATTGAGATACCTGTGGCCTCAATTGCCCTAAACTCCAGAAAGACAAGCGCAATCCTGACATTTGGCGAGGCGCTGAACCTGTCGAGTGAGTATGAGGTTCAAGCCAAGAACGTCACATCTGACGGGAAAGTTTTGGGAAATGTGGAGTTTTTGGTTAAGAAAAGCGAAGGTCAAATCCTCTTCACAATATTTCTCGGGGCGATGTTGATCAACAACTTTGTTTTTACCAAATACCTGGGGCTATGTATCTTTTTTGGCGTCTCCCAGAAAAAGGAAACAGCCATCGGAATGGGCATAACCTTTACAATAGTTATGGTTCTAAGCGCTGTGATGTGCTGGGCCTTGCTCACTTTTGTTTTGCAACCACTCCATTTGGGGTTCTTGCAAATTATTGTTTTTATCGGCACGGTAGCTATTTTTGTGCAGGCTGTCGATACAATTTTGAGAAAAGTTAATCCGTATCTGTTCAAAAAACTCGGCGTTTTCCTGGTCCTTATTGTCACGAACTGCATAATTCTGGCAGTCCCGTTGATAAACGCCGATAGTGGCCATGGTCCTTTCCAGAGCCTCATACTAGGGCTAGGAGCCGGACTGGGCTTCGCCCTGGCACTGTTTCTGATGTCCTGCGTTCGGGAAAAGCTCGAACTGTGTAGAGTGCCGACCGTATTCAAGGGACTCCCTATCGCCTTTGTGGTGGCAGGTCTCTTTGCGCTTTCGTTTTTGGGATTTTCCGGTCTTTCGATTTTTTAGGAGCATTGAATAGAAAATAGCGACCTCAAGAATATAGGTCCTTAGAGGTGATCTGATATGGAAGATGTTTGGCGAATAGCCACGATGGGAATAATTTTTTTCGCGATTTTTGGCGCACTGTCCGGAATCATTCTGGCGTACGCAGCTAAAAGGTTCGCTGTCAAAATTGACCCAAAAATCGAAGCAGTCCGTGCTTGTTTACCAGGAGCAAACTGCGGCGCGTGTGGTTTCGCAGGATGTGAATCCTATGCCGAAGCTGTTGTAACAGACCCCAGCTGTCCAACAAACAAGTGCGCTCCGGGCAAACAAACGGTTGCCGAAAAGGTGGCGGCGATTACGGGGAAGGCGGCCGGGGCTGCCAGTCCGGTTGTATCGGTGCTCCGTTGTTCCCGAAATGAGGGAGAGGTAAAGAAGAAATATTCCTATGTTGGTTTTGATACATGTCAGGGAGCGGCGATAGCATTCGGCGGACCATATGATTGCAACTTCGCCTGTATAGGTTATGGTGACTGTGAGGCTGCTTGTCCGTTTCACGCCATACACATGAAAGATAATATGCCAGTTATAGACCCTGAGCTGTGCACAGGTTGCGGAGTGTGTATAAAAACCTGTCCAAAACAGGTGCTTCAACTTATGCCGAAGAACGCTTTGTGCTACGTTCCTTGCAACAGCAGGGACTCCGGTAAAGCGGTCACAAACATTTGCAAAGCCGGCTGTATCCATTGCGGCGCATGTACCCGTAAGGCCAAAGACATTGTCACAATGGTCAAAGACCGTATCGAAATCGACCATGAAAAATGCGACGAAGATTGTGCAAAAGCAGGAGTTTGGGCGTGTAGCAAACAGTTCATTTTTAGATACACCGACCCGGAGCGTCAGGCCAAAGCGGTAGAACAGATAAAATCGGAACAGGCGGCGAAAAAGGCCTCAGCAGCAAGAACGCAACAGCAGTCCGAAGCTAAGACTTCAGACAACGTTTAAAAAAAGTTATTTTGGATAAATGATGATTTAACGTGCACAGAGTCCTGTCACACTTATCCTGGGTGATATTCAAACTCTTGCCGAATTCTGGAGATACTGAATTGCACTCAGACATGGAAGGGAGGCGCTCGTTATGAAAGACAAAAATTATGTTTGGAATCCGCTTCGTTTGTTGAGCCCGATGCTCAACTCCGAAATCGGAAAACTTGACGAAGCCGTAGACATCCCGGTAGACGCTTCAAAGTCCCCGGATGAAATACTGGTTATCATGTTTGGTAAACTCATAGAATTGACTAAATTCATATCCGTCGGCTTTAAAAGTGAAAGTGATTCAAAAGCCGATTTATGTGACAGACTGATTCTGGAAATTGAGCAACTGGAAGTGGTTTCGACATCTGAGCTGGTCAAGGGTTCAGAGACCTTTGGGCAAAACCTTTTTAGCACGGTAGTTCGGCTTCCAAGCCGTGTAGAACGAATCGCTGTGATGTTCGAACACATATTGAAATGCCTGAAGATCAAGATAAGGGAAGGAATTCCTTTCAGCGATAAAGCCCTGGGCGAACTTGACGAACTGTTCACGGTTACGACTGAACTATTGAAGAACCTCCGTGATTCGCTCTTGACCTGTAACAGCGTTATTCTTGATCATATCAAGGCGCAAAGCGTAAAAGTATCAGAGCTTGCTGAAGAAGCAAGATTCAACCATTGGGAACGCCTGGAAAAGGGCTTTTGTTCCCCCAACGCCTCTACAATCTACCTGAAGATCCTTGATTCTTTTAAACAGATAGCTGAATATTCTACGAAGATAACGAATGCAATATGTTCATTAGAGGACCTATCCAGCTAGTTGGACATGGTTGGACTTTCTGAGGTTTTCCCGGACCCCGTGAGAAAAAACTTCTCACGGGGTTTCTATTTGATGGGGAATCGGAGGAAATTTCCCTAATTTGGGGGTTTCCTCCGCTGAGTCAATTAGCTGCCATTGCTAGAAGGTAAAGAACACCTTTTGCAATACCTTTGGGGTATAACCTACAACATCCAGATAAAGGGTTATGCCGCCATTAAAGAACGGCCAGCCAGCGCCGAGGATCATCGCGGTATCTATGTCTTTCGGATCCGCAACTACCTTTTCCTTTAAGATTTGATCAACTTCGAGGGTAAGACTCGTTAAGATTCTGTCTACTATCTCTTCCTTAACGAACTCTTTGTCCCCCCGATTTTTGAAAATCTCAGCAACCTTAGGGTTAAGGGACTTTCCAGGGCCCATTCCGTTATAGATTGCGGTGACCTTTGCTTCGACCATCTTCTTCAGGTTCTCACTAATGGAGAAACGATCCGGCCACGCTTTGTTACATGTCTCCAATACGTGAAATGCTACCGCTGTCCCTACAAAAGCGAGCAAGTCAAAAGGCGCCATTGGTAATCCAAGTGATAACACAGCTTCATCCACTTGCATGAAATCTGCTCCTTCATCAACCATTTGAAAACAATCGCCAAGAAGTTTCGTCAACACTCGGTTAACCAGGAAAGCGGGAGAATCCTTGACAAGGATCGCCGTTTTCTTGAGTTTCTTTGCGCACTCAAACGCAGTTGCTAGTGTTTGGTCATCGGTCTTTTCGCCCTTTATTATTTCCAATAATGGCAATACCGCGACGGGGTTGAAGAAATGGAACCCGACAACGCGCTCCGGATATTTGAGGTTGGACGCCATTTCTGTTATTGAAAGGCTGGAGGTGTTAGTCGCCAGGACACAAGTGGGCGAGACGATTTCTTCCGCTTGAGCGAACACCTGCTGTTTTATTTCGATCTGCTCAAATACGGCCTCAATCACAAAATCGCAATCAGAAAAATCCTTCCAGTCCAGTGTTCCGATCAGGATGTGAAAGAGATGATCAGCCTTGGCCTGAGTCATTCGCCCCTTGCTTACCAGAGCGCTGAGTTCGCCTTTAACGTATCCCAAACCTTTGTCGAGAAATTCCTGTTTTATGTCTTTCATCACAACAGGAACGCCATACCTTCTCAGGAAAAGCATGGCTAACTGAGACGCCATGAGGCCGGCGCCGATAATGCCGATCTTGTTGATTGGGCGGGATTTTACATCCTTGGGCCGACCAACGGGCTTTTTCGCGCGTCTTTGAATCAAGTCAAAGCTGTAAACTCCAGCCTTGCATTGGCGGCTTTTGATTAGATCTCCGAGCGCTCTGTCTTCCCCAGCGAAACATTCATCAATGGAATGACTCATGTCGCAAGCAAATTCGACAAGCTCCAGAGCACGGTACGGAGCCGGAGCTGCTCCATGAACTCTCATGTCAAGGAAGTTTCGAGCGGCGTCCAAACTTGATTTAAGCTTGGACATGTCGGGAGTTTTCCGTTCAATCTTGACTTTTCCTTCAATAAGGTCTTCGAGTAAAACTAGGGATTCATCAAAAAATTCCACGGATTCAAAGAGCCTGTCTGCGAGGCCGAGCTGGAAAGCCTTGGCCCCATTCAACATCCGGTTTTGATTCATCGGGTTATAAACTATTACTTCAAGGGCCTTTTCCGGGCCGACTAGCCTCGGGGTGAGGGTAGATCCGCCCCAACCCGGGATTAAACCCAGAAAACATTCAGGGAAGGCGACGGCGGGAACCCCTTTCGAGATAGTCCGATAATCGCAATACAACGATATTTCCAAACCACCGCCCAGGGCAGCGCCGTTTATTGCCGCCAAGGTCGGGATCTTGAGATCCATTACTCTCTTCATGGCGGCGTGGCCTGCGGCTCCAATGCTGCGACCCTGTTCGAATGTGTTGATGAAGGGGACCTGCATCAAATCGGCGCCGGCCGCATAAATGTAGTGTTTACCGCAAAGCATCATCCCCTTGATGTCTTTGTCCGCTTCAATACGGTTGATCGCTTTGTGTAAAGAGGTTAACGCGTGTTCGTCAAACGTGTTGGGCTTCTTGTAATCCTCACCATTATCCATGGTAACTATCGCTATCTTACCAACGCGGGAATTGTAATAGTTAGTATGGAACTGAGTATGCGCTTCAGCCATGGCGTTTCCTTTCTATACGAGATGAAACTGTGTAATTCCTATTTTTCCTTTTTATCTTTTTTGCCGTCTCGCTGGAGGTTCTTCCATATTATAGCGCCACCTTGACCGAGACCGACGCACATTGTTTCCAAGCCATATTTGGCTTCGGGATGTTCTTTAAATCCATGCATCATATGTAAAGCCAACCTGACGCCGGATGACGCAAGCGGGTGCCCGAAGGCTATTGCGCCACCATATATGTTCAATCTCGGATCATCCGGGAAGCTCAGACCAAATTCCTCCATGAAAGCAACCGCCTGTACTGCGAAAGCTTCGTTGAGTTCTACCAGGCCGATGTCGTCAAAGCTAAGTCCAGCAGCCTTTAGGGCCCTGTGTGTAGCCGGAATTGGGCCTATTCCCATGATTTCCGGTTTTACTCCGGCGTATGAAAAGGATTTGAGTTCCATCTTGGGCTCAATCCCTAACTCCTCAGCCTTTTCAAGTGTCATCAAAAGTGCGCCCGCAGCGCCATCATTTAATCCTGAAGAATTACCAGCCGTAATTTTTCCCATCACTCTGAAGGGAGTCTTTAGGGACGCTAATCCTTCCATGGTGGTTTGTGGACGAGGTTGTTCGTCCTTGTCCGCAACGACCCACCCATTCTTTGTGTAGACAGTCATCGGAACGATCATCTCGCTAATTTTGCCCGAATCTATCGCCCTGGCAGCCTTCTGTTGACAGATCAACGAATATTCATCGGTCATGACTTTTGTTATATGCGGGAACATGTCATGAAGGTTCTCGGCGGTCATCCCCATCGACATTGCGCTGGAATCGACTAGTTTGTCGGTGAGGAACCTCGGATTTGGGTCCGCTGTAGCGCCCATGGGATGATGTCCCATGTGTTCAACACCGCCCGCGATAGCTACATCACATCCACCCAGAGCGATTTCCGACGCCGCCGTGGTAAGGGCGCTCATTCCGCCGGCGCACATCCTGTCGATAGAATAACCGGCGCACGTCTCAGGTAAGCCTGCAAGTATGACCGAGGTCCTCCCCAATGTGAGCCCCTGGTCCTTTTCCTGACAAAAAACGCCCCACGCGTTTTCTTCAACCATCTCAGGTCTAACCTTTGGATTTCTTCGCATAAGTTCTCGGATTACTTTGACAACCATGTCGTCTGCTCGAGTATTCCAAAAGACACCCTTTTCACCCGCACGGCCGAAGGCTGTCCTTATCGCGTCAACTAAAACTACTTTTCTCGTTTTCATATTGCTGACTCCACAGAATATTAAACTAACGCAAAAGATTCTTCGGGAAGATCTATGGCGGAGCGTTCCCCACTCATGATCGCTTTAGCTTTGCCGGGCGCCAAAGACAAAATAGTGTTGGCAAAAAATTCGGCGGACGCCACTTTGCCACGATAGAAAGCGGCGCTCCTGTTAGATTTCAGAAGGTCAGCTCTCTTTTCGGGAGTATCCGCCTTAGCGTCGCTGTTCAGCTCCTCCAGACGTCTGTCCGCTATGACCGCCTGCCATAACAACATGAAACCGACCGCAACATCTCCAAAGAGTTCAAGGTAAGGGGTTGCATATAAAATTGGTGTCATGAAGTCTTCAGTAATGCTTTTAAGTCCAAAGTAACGGGTAACCTCAATAAGATGCTTGCGGGCTGTTTCAAAGGGCTCGACAGTGTCTTTCAACCTGTAATTTTTCTTGGCGCTCTTTAATAGGGCCCCTGTTTCGGTAACTATATTCTTAAAAAGCAAACCCTGTTTGTAACCGAGCTTTCTACCTACAAGGTCAAGGGCCTGAATGCCGTTTGTGCCCTCGTAAATAGATGATATTTTGCAATCTCTCATAAACTGCTCTACTGGATACTCCCTGCAGAACCCATAGCCGCCATGGACCTGAATGGCCAACTCAGTAACCCTGAAACCCATGTCAGATCCCCAAGCTTTGCAGATGGGGATGAGAATATCAAGGAATCCCTGGAATTTGGCCGCTTCTTCCGGATCCTTTGCAATGTGAACCCTATCCTCACAATATGCCGCATAATAGAGCAAGGCCCTGATTCCTTCGGTGACACTCTTCATCCACATCAACATTCTGCGAACGTCCGGATGCTGAATAATGGGAACTTTCGGGGCTTTTGGGTCCTTCATCGTGGAAATCTCGGGTCCCTGGAAACGCTCTTTGGCGTATTTCAAGGCATGCATGTATGCGGTGCTAGCTTGGGCAAGTCCCTGGACACCAACAGAGAGTCTCGCTTCATTCATCATGTTAAACATGATTTTCATGCCCTGATTCTCTCCTCCAAGCAGATAACCAATACAATTGTCCTTTTCTCCGAAATTTAGCGCACATGTGGATGATCCATGTATGCCCATTTTTTTCTCGACCGCCATGGTGGTCACATCGTTGTCTATTAGATTACCGGAGTCGTCATAGCGGAATTTGGGGACTATGAAGATGCTTATCCCTTTGGTTCCGGCGGGAGCCCCGTCCAGTCTGGCAAGGACCATGTGGATTATGTTCTCGGTCAGGTCATGGTCACCGGCAGAGATAAAGATCTTTCCACCAGAAATTGAGTAAGTTCCATCAGGTCTCTTGACGGCCTTGGTTCGCAATGCGCCGACATCACTACCTGCCTGAGGCTCGGTCAGACACATTGTCCCGCACCATTCGCCGGTATACATTTTGTCCATGTACATACGCTGTTGATCTTCAGACCCGTAAAGCTCGATCAAACGAGCTGACCCAATGGTGAGACCCGGATACATCATCAAGGCCTGATTCGCGGACACAAACAATTCCATCGCCGCTACGTAAAGGACGCTGGGAAATCCCTGTCCGCCGTGTTCCTGGGATATGGGAAGGGAAGCCCATCCACCTTCGCAATAACGTTGATAAGCTGAATGAAAGGACGGTGGAACTGTTACTTTTCCGTTTTCGAGTTTTACTCCTACAGCGTCACCTTCAACGTTAGTAGGAGAGATCTCCTTTTCTGCGAGTTTTTGCGCGGCTTCCATAACCATGTCGAACATTTCTCTAGAAAATTCGGAAAACGCGTCTGATTCACAAAGCTCTTCCATATTCAGTTGCTCATAGAGCACGAATTTTGCGTCGCGCTCGTCAACGAGAAGATTGGCCATCAGTTTTATTCCTCCTTGTTAACTTGCCAGGGTATCCAATTTTTTTGAAATCCGGTTTAAGGGCGCACCCGATTATATTTGCGCCTTAATCGACCAAATTACATGCCACATCAAAATAGCCGTGAAGGAATCGATGTTGACACATTTCAAAATACGTTTACACGTTACAGTCTAATATCTCAAGAAAAAAAATTCCTTACTCAATCAGTAAAGAATATCTGATTTCCCTTCAAACATTGACTTTATCTTTAAACGAGCTTACTTTTTCTCAAAATTCGTTTTTTATTACGGCCCCATTCCATGCGCGTAACCTAGCTGTCGGTTGTTGATTTGCGCGGTTCTCAGGAGAAGTGATATGTGGGAAGAAAATAACAGGAAAGCTGTAGAACTTTTCAAAAGTGGTAAACGATCTGAAGCTATAGAGGTTGTCTTAACCGCTCTCAGAGAGGCTGAAGATGAGTTTGGCCCGGACGACCCAAATGTTGCGCGCTGCCTGAACAACCTGGCGGAGATGTATAGAACTCAAGGGAAGCTCAAGGAGTCTGTACCTTTGTGGGAACGTTCGCTTGAAATTCGGAAAAATGCACTTGGTCCAGACCACCCTGAAGTCGCTATAGCCTTTAACAACATTGGAGGGGCGTACTTTCAACTTGAAATGTTCACCGAAGCTGAATCGGCGTTAAAGAAGGCCTCACGCATCGTTGAAAAGTCGGTTGGAGCTGAATCCGACATGATGGTCAAGTGCCTAAATAACCTGGCTTCGGTAAATCGGGCTATGGGGCGATATCCGGCTGCCAAGCCCTATTACGAAAGGGCCTTGGCCATTGAGGAAAAACTGCACGGTCCGTCAAGCGTTGAAGTAGGCGTCGCTCTCAACGACTTGGCCGGTCTCTACGAAAATCTGGAAAGATACGCGGAATCCGAACCCTTGTATCGACGCTCACTGGCCATCGCAGAGGAGAATTTTGGGCTGTATCATCAACACGTGGCGGATTCGTTGAACAACCTTGCCTCCGCTCTAGTCGGGTTGGGAGAATATGAGGAATCGGAGCGGCTGCTACTCCGGGCTCATGAGGTAATACAAAAGAATTACGGGGATTGTAATCCTATGACAAACCACAGTCTTGAACATCTTGCGGAGTTTTATGAAGGAGTTGGTCGGCCTGATGACGCCCAAAAGATGCGAGACCTTGTTTCTGGAGGATGTTCCGGTGGGAAAGATCAATGCCGTTAGGACTAACCTCAATCAGCCGGGGGATTAATTACAGACCTCACTATTCTTTAAGACTAAATCTCCATGCGCAAAATTGCTGATCCGGTACCCTATCCGGCGGGCAGTATACGCATTCGGTAATGATGCGAGGGTCTATCCCAAACGCAAATTCGGTATATTCCGTTATTCCTGCTGATTTGCAAGGATAATCATTCATCTGTTTACGTCTGCGCGCTGATTGAACTCGACATTCAGTCATATAAAATAATAGGTTACCATCCTCGTCCCGTTCTGAGGAGTGGGAGTTTATGCTTGCATAAATTCTTAGCTTTAACGCCTTTTCAAGTGTATCGAGAATGTCCATTTCGTTGACACTGAGGAACCTCTTGATTTTAAAGGCTTCGAGTCTCGCAAATATCGACCAGCAGGAATCATTCACAACTTTGGCCAACCCCATTCCATGAGGATTCTCTATCGCCTGAAACCACAACCCATCCCCGGTTACCCACATCTTGGCGATATCACTTATTAGTAGGAGCAACTCTTCGCGAGATTTCTCAAACAGTATCGCCGGGATCCCATTTCTCGTTTCTATATTGAAATGCGGGGCCAATCTGGTCATGGCGCTTTGAAAATGTCTTTGCGCAACATCATGTTCTGAAACCAGGGCCTCTGAGAGTCCCAACTTCAAGGCGGCCTGAGCGAACCAGATTCCGTAGTGCGTTATTACGTGCCCGACAAACATGCCGACTATTTTTATCAATTCATCGTTTCCAAGATCCACAATTTCAAATGTCTTGTCCTGCGACATAATTCACTCCAAAACTGAACAGAAAATTTATGACCTTACAAAATGTCCGGAACGTCCTCCAGACTTTTCCATGAGCTTAATATCGGAAATCACCATGGCCCTGTCTACTGCTTTAAGCATGTCGTAAATCGTCAGACACGCGACTGAGACGGCAGTCAATGCCTCCATCTCAACGCCGGTCCTAGCTGTAACCTTGACCCGCGCCTCGACCTCAATAGCGCTGTTTTGAATATCTGGTGAAAATTCTATGGTTGCGGAATTCAGTGGAAGAGGGTGGGCAAGTGGAATCAATTCCGGGGTTTTCTTCGCCGCCATTATTCCCGCGATACGAGAAACCCCCAGAACGTCTCCCTTCTTGGCTTCACCCCTTAAAACAAGTTTCAGTGTTTCCGGTTTCATGTAAACCGTGGCGTGCGCTACAGCAATTCTTTCAGTTATTTGTTTTGGTCCGACGTCTACCATTATTGCCTGGCCATTTGCATCGAAATGAGTCAATTCGGACATGTGGTTATCTCCGTTCCGGTATTTTCCGGATCCTGATTATTGTTGAACCGGCTCCAGCCTGTGAACCAGCGCCGCTGCGTGCGCAGCGAAACCCTCATATCGAGCTAAAGTCAGCGTCTTGGGCGCAAGTAAATCGAAACCTTCTTTTGTGACTTCGGCGAAAGACATTTTTCTGGTAAAATCCCTTACGGATAAAGCAGACGCTGTTCGACCAAATCCTGAAGTCGGGAGTATAGCGTTTGGACCAATTGAGTAATTAGCCAGAGTCCCTGGAGTAAATGTTCCTAGCAGAACTTCGCCGGCTGTAACTATTTGATCAAGGATATCTCTGGGGTTGGCTGTTAGCGCCTGAAGATGTTCCGGGGCAAAGTCGTTAACAAATCTGACAGCGTCTTCCATATCGGTCGCCAGGATTACCCCTCCGGAATTACTCAGGACAGTTTCGCAATAAGCCTTTCTTTCTTCAGGCAAATTATAGACAAGTCAAGGGATGATCTTCAAAGCTTCTTTGGCCAAATCAGAGTCGGGAGTCACGAGGTAAGCTGAAGAATCGGGACCGTGCTCCGCCTCGATCAATAGATCAGTCGCCGCTGTAATTGCGTCAACCGATCCGTCGGTCAATATTATGGCTTCGCTTGGACCGGCCGGCAGACCTGTATCAATTTCGGCCGCAAGCCATTGTTTGGCCGCGAGAACATAACCTGAACCAGGTCCGACTATTTTGTCGACAGCCCTAATTGTTTGAGTTCCGCATGCAAGGGCGGCAATCGCTTGAACGCCTCCAACAGCATAAAACTCATGGACGCCGATCATAAGCGCGGCCGCCATAGTCGCCTCGTCCGCCTTGCCGAATTTATCAGGCGGGCTAACAGCGACAATTCTCTTGACACCAGCGACCTTGGCCGGGACTGCCGCCATCATCATCATTGAAGGGAAAGACCCTTTGCCCCGTGGGACGTAAATTCCCACAGAGTTAAGTGGTATTGTCTTTTCGCCGGCCATTACCCCTGGCATTATTTCTATCTCCCGAATTTCAGGTTCCTTTTGAAAATCGTGAAACCGGGTTATGTTGTCTATAGATTTTTCAATGGCGTTCCTTAGATCGGGTGATATTTTATCCAGTGCCGTCTCCATCGTTTTTCTAGGGATTCTGAAATCGCTTGGACTCATAAGAGCGCCATCGAATTTTAAAGTGTAATCGGATAGAGCAATGTCTCCCCTGGATTTAACGTCTTCTATAATTGGAACGACCCTGGGGATCAAATCCCTGAGCCCCACGTTCGGTCTTTCCGTTAGTTTCTTCCGCTGAAGATCGTCAAGCTTGGCCAGTTCGACATAATTGATTTTCATATTCCACCTCTGAACCTCGCCAACAGTTCCCGGAACAAATCCCCAAAAATATGGACTCCCGATCGTTCAGGCATTTGCAGGGATAGACGGACCAATACCCTGGAGCAAGGCGTTCTTTTAAATTGTATCTTTTTCCTATATCATAGAAAGCATAACAATTTCCCCGATTAATAAAAGGTTTTTTGGAAGGCGAACATGGAAAAGGATTTCAATAAGGCTGAATGGAGTTTTTTTGTCACAGCTCTGAAAGAAGAGGCTAGAGACGTGTTGTGGAAAGTGGGGTCCGCTGTTGAACCTGAAACGCTTTTAAAGTCGGTCATGCAAGACCTGGAAGAACTTGGTCCCAAGCCGGAAAGCGAAGAAACCCGGACTCAAGAGGAAATTTGGCGACAGGTTCGTGAACGTCTCCTCACAGCGGCGTATGCGACCAGACCCTATTGCGTAAAATGTGGGGAATGTTGTTCCAATGGCAGTCCTACCCTGTTAATCGAAGACATGAATTTGTTTGAGTCGGAGACGATTGGACCGAAGGACGTCTTCACTTTGCGCAAAGGAGAAACGGTATTTGACAGCCGCAGTGAAAGAAGCGTTCCAAACGAACAGGAGAGAATCAAAATACGAGAAACTCCAGGAGAAAAGACCTGTATTTTTTATCAGAAATGGAACCGTGAATGTTCAATTTATGATCAACGTCCAACACAATGCAGGATCCAGGAATGCTGGGCGCCAGATTCCGAGGCCTATAGCGGCAAATCACCGCTGACCAGGAGACACCTGTTTGAGGCTGCCGGAGATATATGGAAAATTATTGAGAAGCACGAAGAAAAATGCTCCTATGAGGATCTGTCCAGAGAGATTAGCCGATTAGCCGCAACCAGGGGCCAAACGGTAGACAATATTTTGGAATTTCTTAGTTTTGATCACCATGTCAGGGAATTTGTATCTGAAAAACTAGGAGTAGGAGCCGAAACCCTCGATCTCTTTTTTGGGCGTCCATTGAAGGATTCTCTGAAGTTTTATGGTCTGAAACTGGACGAACAGAAAGACGGAACATTTGTCCTAAGGCTCATTGAAGATCAGGAGTGAACTCAACAAATGCCGATTCCGTAAAACGTTTCGACGTCATGACTAGAACCATCTGTTCCTGTCTTGGGGACTGTCGGAGACATCTCGTGTCGTTAACAAACCCGGAATCATGGTTGATTTACTGTCCCGGATAAAACAGCGATCTGGGACCTAGCCGGCGAGGCTTAAACGGGTCGAAACCGTGGCCCCTGCATATGTAGATTTGGCGAATCGATTCCCCATGGTACATTACTTGATAGGGAGGGAGTTGATCAACAGAGGAAAAGTTCTCGTAAATGGTCATCAGCACGGAACTTGTTGGCCCCAGTGGTTTGGCGCTTACAAAAAGGATGTTCTTGCCGGCCAGATCATCATAGGACCTGTTCCATACATCAAATTGCGTGGGCCTGTCCCATGGAGCGAGATACCTGACATTAGGCTGTCCGGGTATGTTGAACTCTAGGAGAGCGCAAAGTTGATATGAGTCCGCGGCGATTACGTCATCCTTCTGGATTAAACCTGGCAAATATTGACCTAATCCGTGCCAACCTCGAGTTTCCCAGATGATTCTGTCAGCCTTCCATATACGTTTTTCTACAAAAGCGGGAACCAATCCCACCCAAGCGTGCGCTGTGATCAAAACTACGAGTAAAACGGCGATTATGGTCCCAATCCGCACGAATCTCCGAACACCAAAACGTTTAGAAATAAATTTTGTGGCAGGATCATTACAATCCATAAGGGCCATTACCGTGAGAATCCCTGTCGATAAATATCCCATTACCGCCCAGTTCGCTTCCGCATGCCCTTTAAAAGCCATGACGCTGAACAGAAGAAGCGGAGAGCCCATCATCAGGAGTAACAACTGGTTGTCATTGCGCGTCCAAAATTGTGCAACCGTCGAAGAGATAATCGTCGCTATTATTGCGAAGTAGAAGAATGGAGAAATGGTCAACAACTGCGAGAGCTGATAACCCAGACCATCCGAAACCCGTCTCCAAAACCCGCCGTGTGTTGAACCGATGAAGAGAATATGCTTGAACGAAGCCCATTCGTTCTGATAATTCCACCATATAATCGGTAAGGTAAAAAGGGCGGCGATAATGGCGCCTATCCATGGCTCCTTTTGCGCAAGCAAATACCTGTAACGCTTCGACGCAATAAGCCATAACATTACGGCCGGCACGATCAAGACCCCCGTATACTTGCTGAGGATCGCCAGTCCACAGGCTATACCGACCAGATAAAAGTTAGCTGGATTTTCTGATTTTAGAAATTTTGCTGCGAACCACAACGCAAGCGCCCAGAACATGATCAGGGCGTTGTCGTGAACCGCTGTGCCGGCCCCAAATAGGGATAAAGGTGCCAGGTTGAAGAAAAGAGCGGAATATGCCCCGGCCCAACGGGAACCGGATACCAGGGACGCTGAGAAATAAACAGTGATAGTCGTGATGAACGCAGCAACAAGAAAGGGAAACCTGACAGTAAATGGCGTTGATCGCCCAAAAATTTCTGTAGATAATCTTATCAGGTAAGCCGTCATCCCTGAATTGTCGAAGTAAGACCAGTCCAGATGGCGTGACCATGCCCAGTAACTGCATTCGTCAGGTATCAAGTTCAATTGGGACAAAAACATCACATGCCAAACGAAAACACCAAAAACAGCCGCTATCAAAGGCCATATTTCATGGCCAAAATCATCATCCTTTTTGAACATGAGTCATCCTGTGTCTCTGTAGCCGCACTTGGTTCCTTTCCTGAAGAACCTGCAAACAGATTCAGACTTTATCCCGGTTGCAATCGTATTGCCGCTCGCAACACTTTTTTGTATCAACTCATTGAGAAAATGTCTACCGCTCTCATAGGATTCAGGGACACAGAACCCCCAAGTTCGTGTCATGTCTTAAATGTGATCCTTTCTTGACGTGGAATAGCGGGATTTGTTAAGTTCATGAAGTCGTAATGTTCACATCGATTTATGGAAATTATAACCTTGGACATTCTAACACTATTGAGTGTGGCAGTTGCTTTGGGCATGGACGCGTTCGCTGTTGCTCTCGCAGTTTCGAGTGGCCTTAATCCTGTAACTTTCAGCCACATATTCAGACTGACCTGGCATTTTGGACTCTTTCAATCGATGATGACATTTATCGGATGGTTTGGTGGCGCGACAGTATCGAGTATGTTTGGGGGGCTAAATGACTGGGTGGCCTTTGGTATCCTTGTTTTTGTCGGACTCAAGATGCTCAAGGAATCCTGGAACACTGCAAAACGTGTCGAAGGATTTGATCCGACAAAAGGTTGGAGCCTTGTGAGCCTTTCAGTGGCTACGAGTCTGGATGCGTTGGCGGTTGGAATATCTTTTAGCCTGATAGGGATGAAGATATTGTTTCCCGTTATAATCATCGGTGTTACCGCATTATTGATGACTTTAGTTGGAATGAAGATTGGGCATTATGCAGGCAAAAGTTTGGGCAAATGGGCGGAACGGGCAGGCGCCATAGTCCTGATTATAATAGGGGCTCGAATCCTGGTCTAAGCCCCGTTTGAGTCAAAGCGGCAAAAATTGACCAGTTTCCTAGATATTATATCAAAAAATCTCGGTAAAGGTGGCTGAAATGATTCTCGACTTTCAAACAAACAGCCTGACAACAGTCAATCAGTCAGGACCCGGCGTGTGGGAAATTGAGTTGAACTCCGGAGACAATCTATTTGAAGTTTCCATTTTTCTCGAAATAAAGGCCCCTACTTTGGACATCAGAAGATCCGAAATAATTCTGAAGAGGGATGTCCTCGGAGTCATTCCGGACATGTCCTCCGCTGCCGCAAAGCTTATAGGAGTTAGAGTCGGCCCAGGGATGACAAAGATTGTCAGGGAACTCGTCGGTGGCGAGAACGGGTCAAACTGGATAGCGGACCTCGTTTTGGAAGCCATGGAAATGCTGGTAAACGCCATAACTGTTCCTGAGCTTGGCAAGGCGGCTGAAAAAGGTGGTGAACAAATTCGAGTATCAAGCGACGGCCCGAGAATTTTCCTGAATGACGTGGTAATTGGTCCGGAGATGATAAAAGTCCTGGGCGCTAATCCTCGACTCAAAGATAGTTGCGCCGCATTTCAGAATATCGAGTGAAAGGAGACTCAAAATTGATTTCTACAACCATGCCCATATATAGACGAATGAAATCCTGCGGTGTCCAGAACCAGGGTCTCAACAAGAGAATCATTTCCGGGGTGTTGGAAGATGAACTCTACGCCATGCAATGCGAGATTATGGTGGATTGGCCAACTCTGACGATTGAGTCAATTCAGGCGCGATTAAAAAGGTTCACTACGGTAAGGTGTATACTGGCGGAAAAAGTTTTTCTCCGTTCGGAAGGTTGGAAAATCGATAGTCAGATCGAGGGACGAATAAAAAAGGAGCTAGGCCGGAACGGTTGTCGACACATGGCAGCGTTGATGATTGATTGTCTTAGGAGCCTTGCCAGGTCCGAGCTTGCCAACAGTTTGCGCTGCGCTATGGAATCAACTTCGGATTTGGACAAGGCCGGTTTCATTGAAGATTTTTTCAAAAGTTACCCGGATTTGAAAGGCATTGCGAAAATTCGCTGAATCAATTAGTGAGGTTATTGACCGATGAGAATTGACTTGCATTGCCACACGAGCCCTATGTCATCATGTAGCGAGATGACCCCTGATGAAATGATGTTAGAGGCTATTGAAGCCAAGTTAGACGGGATCTGCCTCACTGAGCACAATCGAGTGTGGACTCCTGAACAGGCCGACTCACTAAGTCAAAAATACGGGATAGCAGTGTTTAGAGGCATAGAAGTAACGACAACAGGTGGTGATATCCTGGTATTTGGAATTGATACTGAACCGGAAGGATTGGTAACACCTCAACAGCTAAAGAAAATCGTAGACACAAATGATGCTATAGCGATTGCGGCTCATCCATTTAGGGGCTTTCTTCTGTTTGGGTTTGGGATACTTCAGATGAACGTAAATGACGCTTTTGAGAACCCCACTTTCTCTCAAGTTCACGCTTTGGAGATTTGTAACGGCAAAGTTACTGATGATGAAAACGACTTTGCCCGTGAGGTAGCTGACGCTATGGGCCTTATTAAAGTCGGCGGGAGTGACGCCCATTCCAGAGAAGCTGTGGGGACATGCGTTACTAATTTCCAGCACGAGATCAAAAACGAACGGGACTTGATCGCCGCCATCATGAACCGAAGCTTTTCACTAGAACGGTGCAAATAGGATCGGTAACCCGCAACGTTCATAACGGAAGGTCAATGATTAAATTATGGAAACAAACGATATAAAATGGTCTGAGTGGACGAGGGGAATGGAGCGCCTGTTGCGTCTGAAAACGTTTCCAGTAGGTTTAAAGCTACTCGAAAATGCGGAAGACCTCAGTAATTACAAGTGGATCAGGAAGCCAACGGAAAAACTTTCTTTATGTCAGCTCATTACGATTGTAAGGACCTTTGACTGGACGATAGGCGGGACAGCGGAAGATCTGGCTACCCCTGGTTGCGCTTCAGTCCTGGGGTTATCGCAACTTGACGAATTCGTTACCAGTGGAGAAATGCGCAGCAAGGTCTGGCTCGAGAAGAAACAGGACGCCGCGAATTGCGAAGCCGTAATGCAGAGAATTCCGTTCGGAAAGTATAACGCTTTTATTTTGGCGCCATTGGCTTACGACCCATTTCAACCTGATCTTGCCCTTGTTTATGGAAATCCCGCGCAAATGTCACTGATGGTCAACGCTATCCAATATGACAATTTTCAAAGGCTCGTGTTTTACTCGGTTGGAGAAAGCTCCTGTTCCGATGTAATAGGGAGGGCCTTTGTCGACAGGGAACCGGCCCTGTCAATTCCCTGTTATGGAGAGAGAAGGTTCGGAGCCGCCATGGACGATGAGCTGGCTATAGGTTTGCCGCCTGAGAGTTGTGGAAGGATTCTCAGGAACCTGGACATACTTTACAAGAAAGGGATACGTTATCCTGTCTCGCAGTACGGAGCCCAAGTCAGTCCTTACAAAGCGCTTGACGCTGTTTATGGTTTTTCTGAGCGAAAGACTTCTTAGTTCGATCAAATTTCGATGGGCCATATTTGGTCTTCTTGAGGTGGCAAGAGCACACTGAAGAGACCGAATTCCGGGACAAACATCTCAGAATGGGCAATACCGCTACATAATTTCTGTGAAGTTCAATTATGAGCAAAAATGTTATCCGAATCTTTGCCCTGTCGACCCTTATCCTGATCGTTTTGACTGGAGGGTTCTGGTGGTGGCGTCACCATAGGCAGCCGACCCATGCAGGCCAATTAGTCCTTTATGGCAACGTGGACCTTCGTGAAGTGAATCTGGCGTTTAACGGCAGTCAGCGTATTGCCTCGATTTACGTCGAAGAGGGAGATAGGGTGACCAGTGGCCAATTGCTAGCCGAGCTTGAAACCCAGCGGTTGGAAGACGCTTTCAAACAGGCCGAGGCTCTGGCGTTGCAACAGGGCGAGGTTCTCAAGAGGCTTGAGGCCGGCAGCCGGATCGAGGAAATTCGCCAGGCGGAGGCCAACGCCAACAAAGCCCGAGTTGATGCAGACAACGCCCAACTCTTATGGGAACGCACACGGGAACTCTTGCGTGATCATGCCGTATCCCAACAAAAGGCCGACGATACGGAAGCAGCCGCTAAGGCTGCCATAGCCACTTGGAAGGCTGCCCAGCAGGCTTGGGAACTAGCCTTGGCAGGCTCGAGGATTGAAGACATTGAAGCCGGTAGAGCGGCGTTGAAAGCCGCTCAGGCTAACCTGGCCCTGCGGCGGCAGGAACTAAAAGACGCTCGGCTCTATGCGCCAGCCGACGGTATCATCCGCGACCGGATCCTTGAACCCGGTACCATGGTCACACCTCAAAATCCAGTCTTGATCCTTGCTCTGACCAACCCACTCTGGGTCCGGGCATACGTGTCCGAGCCAGACTTGGGTAAACTTCGCCTCGGCATGAAAGCCACGATCACCACGGATAGTTATCCAGGAAAGCTTTACGATGGCTGGGTAGGTTTCATCTCGCCAACAGCGGAATTCACCCCTAAGACCGTCGAGACCACCGAATTGCGTACACGCCTAGTTTATCAGGTACGAGTGTTCGTACGCCAGGGGGAAAACGAGTTACGGCTTGGGATGCCGGCGACGGTCACCATCGATATTGAACAAGCCGCAACCCCCAATCCGCCTGGCGCTGGACGTTCCTGATGTTAACAAAAGATTCGACCTCAGACTTGGCCAAATCGGCGGGTCAGGTTCTTGATTTCAAGGACGTTACCAAGGTTTTCAAGTCAGGTAACCGGAGCGTGGAAGCCTTGCAAGGCGTTAGTTTTCAAGTGCGTCCTGGCGTTATCACCGGTTTGATCGGCCCCGATGGCGCTGGTAAGACCACAATCATGCGCCTGGCCGCCGGCTTGCTCATTCCCAGTTCCGGCAGGATTACCTTTTTTGACGCCGACATCCTACAACACCCCTCACGAGTTCAATCTTCGCTGGGTTACATGCCGCAACATTTTGGACTCTACGAGGACCTTTCTGTTCGAGAAAATCTCGATCTTTACGCCGACTTGCAGGGGGTTGGTCATTCAGAGCGGCCAGCCCGCTACTCTCAGCTCCTGGACATGACAGGTCTTGCGTCGTTCACCTCCAGGTTAGCGGGGCGGCTTTCCGGTGGAATGAAACAGAAGCTTGGACTAGCCTGCACCCTGGTCCGTTCTCCCCGTCTTCTTCTGCTCGACGAGCCAACGGTAGGCGTAGATCCTGTTTCGCGTAGAGAGTTGTGGGCCATCGTGGGAGACCTGGTTAAAAACGAGGGAATGAGCGTCCTGCTCAGCACGGCCTACCTGGACGAAGCCGAGCGTTGTAGCTGGGTTGTGCTGTTTCATGAAGGACAGATCCTTGGGGAAGGGACCCCTATGAATTTCAGCGCCCCTATGAAAGGCCGAACATTTAGTATCTCTGCTTCTGGGCTCCAAAAACGCTCCATGCAGCAGCGTTTGATGGACAACCCCCTAGTTGTCGATGCCGTCATCCAGGGAGAACAGGTCCGAGTCGTTGTGAAGTCAGGTGTGCAAACAGATGCGGATTCTTTACTTCCAGGCGCCGACGACGTCATGCTGCGCGAAGTTGAGCCGCGCTTCGAAGACGGATTTATTTCGCTGCTCCGCGAACGAGTGGCCGAAACTTCACAGAGGATGTCTTTCGATATCGGCGAGCTGTCGTCCGGTCAAGCCCTCTCAGCGACGAGCGGGCCGGTAATCGAGGTCCAGGATCTAAAGCGGCGCTTCGGGGATTTCTATGCTGTGCGGGGCATCACGTTCGATGTTGGTCGCGGCGAGATCTTTGGACTTTTGGGGGCCAATGGCGCGGGCAAGTCCACAACGTTTCGCATGCTCTGCGGCTTGCTGCCGGCCAGTGGGGGAACTTTGAGGGTAGCCGGATTGGACCTGCGTCACTCGGCCGCAACGGCTCGCGGCCGCATAGGATACATGTCTCAAAAATTTTCGCTTTACGGTATGTTAAGTGTTCTAGAAAATTTGCAATTCTTTGGCAGCGCCTATGGTTTGGATCGTCGGCGCCGGGCAGGACGGATCGACTGGGCGCTGGAACAGTTCGAGCTTCAACCGGTGTCTTCAGACACCAGCGCCGATCTCCCACTGGGCTACAAGCAGCGTTTGGCGCTCGCTTGCGCCTTGATGCACGAGCCTGACATCCTATTTCTTGACGAACCCACATCAGGCGTAGATCCTCTGGCTCGCCGTGAATTCTGGCGCCGCATCAGTGCGCTGGCCGAACGGGGGATCACCGTGATGGTGACCACTCATTTCATGGAAGAGGCTGAATATTGTGACAGGCTGGCCATCATGGCCGCCGGCGAAATTCTCGCCTTGGGAACTCCAGAGGAGATTGAGGATAGGATGCGGACAGATTCCCAACCGGAACCTACTATGGAGGACGCTTTCATAGACCTACTTGAAGAACACGAGAGAATGGAAGCTAACGCCGCATGATCGAGACGAGCCAATCTTTGCCCCCTCCGCCAGTCCGCTTCGGCGCCTTGATGCGAATGAATGGCTTGATCCGAAAGGAATTTCTTCAGATCCTACGTGATCCTAGCAGCATCGCCATCGCCTTCCTGATGCCGTTCTTTTTGCTGCTGCTTTTCGGTTACGGGGTATCGCTGGATGCTGAGCACGTCCCTGTGGCCCTGGTAGTGGAGGCCCCAGGTCCGGAGACAGCCAGTCTTGCAGGCTCCTTTATGGCCTCGCGTTATTTCTCGCCGACGGTTTACTCAAGAATATCCGAAGCTATCGCAGCCATGAATGAAAGGCGGGCGGACGCGATCGTCCATCTGCGCTCAGATTTCGGACGGATGATTTATTCCTCTGGAGGCGCGCCTATCCAGGTGATTATCGAAGGCTCGGACGCCAACACGGGTCGCCTTGTATCGGGTTATATCGAAGGAACGATTCAGGTCTGGCTTGCCCAGCAGGCTCGACTCAAGGGCCAATCCCTCCAGGCGCCGGTTGATATGCGTCCAAGGATTTGGTTCAATTCCGAGGTGCGCAGTCAAAATTTCCTGGTGCCAGGCCTGATTGCCGTCATCATGACCCGATACAAGGC
>JAJYDQ010000135.1 GCA_021777225.1 Deltaproteobacteria bacterium | reverse complement strand
GAAGATATAGTAGACAACGTGGAATGGACGGTGATGGAATTCATCAAAATTTCCGTAATGGTTGGCGGGCATAATCAGAACCAGAGCGGTCCAGACACCCAGGCAGAGAAAAGGTAAAGCGTCCACAAAATTTAGTCGCTTTTTGGCGCCAAGACAAACAACAAGGGCTAGGCCAATTATCAGCAGTGGCCCTAGAGCGGCGAACCACATCAGGATAGTTCCAACAACGACGTCATCCCAGATTGTCATTGTTTGTTGAGTCAACCCAAACAGCCAGGTGTATATCCATGGATCGTGCGGTGAGGCGCCTGCGAAAATACCTCGAAAAAACTCAAGCGCCCAAGGATTCTCAACTGCAATGTAACCCATGTGGGAACTAACCAATGAAATCATTGCAGGACAAGCGATAAGGCCTAAAATCCAAAGGGTTCGAGTAATTCTTTTCATGTATTGCGAAAACAGGGTTGTCCAAAGGCATGTGGCTGGAAACGCAATCAGGAACACATGAGCTTTAAAGAAGACAAGGGTCAGAATTGGAATGAGACCCGCCAATATTTGCCGATTATTTCCGGCGGCTATGCCCCGCCCCACCAGACTCAATCCAACAGCAGCTATTGCTTCAGCATAATATAGGGCGGCCCCTGTTTGACCGAGGAATTGGTAACTGAAGTATCCGAGACCACAGCCGTACATAAAAGGGTCCGGCAATAAAACTATGACCAGAGCGCAGGCTATCCCTTCCATTTTGCGCCATAAAGCAGCGCCGAGGACAAATGCGCCAAGTCCGGACAGAATTGAGCCAAACGGTAACCAGAAAGCTGTAGAAATGTTGATCGCTGGGATATCGCTCAATGCCCGGAGGACTGACGGGATAAGGTATGATCCGTAATGATATAAAGGAACTAGAATCCCGGACATCATCGCGAATTCCTGCGGGGTCCCTAATCTTGAGCATTCGTGCAGGCGTTGAATTATGGAAGCGTGAACAAAATGGTCTGACCACGGCAGGAATGTAATGTGATCAGACGATACTATTTTCTGAATGATTCCCGTTTGGCTCCAGAGAGACATCGACAAACCAATTACTAATAGCAACCACAGATTTGACAGCCGCAAATCCAAAACACGCAGAGATCCAGGCTTCTGAAACAGGAAATATACAGCTATCCCGTTCCAGATCGTAAACACAAAGACCGTAAAATGGAGGCTGGGCGAGAAAAAGATAGGCGCCAGCAGGGCCAGGCTCGCCAACCAGAAGCCCGCTATGAGACAATCCTCAACGTTGACCCAATTACAAGGCGGGCACGAGAAAAATCTTAAATAGATTACCCCCCAGATGACACAAGTAAACGGAAGCCATGTCAAAAAGATGATTCCAATGAGACCGGGCGCTTTTCCGCATATCGTAAGGTTTGTGATGAGAAACACGCTCAGCGATACGCAATACCCCACTGTTCTCATTATTGCGCTGGCCGGGGTTGGTTCCATGCTCCCCCTTCAAATGACATTGCTTCCACATTCCCCAAAAGATGTTACCGTGTTTTCAGTTCATTGATTCCCGTATCCAGGTCAACCGGTCACGAATAAGGCTTCCGACAGTGTGCGGCGCATAGTCATTGGCCATAATTGTTTTGGCTAAGGTCCCAACTTGTTGAACATGTGCCGGATTTGCTACCACATAACTCATTAGTTCCGCAGCGTGATCACAATCCGGTTCCGCCCAAAAGCCTGCGTTCTTGTATGGACCATTTTGTAATGGAATTTTCTCAATTTCATATTTGACAGGAAACGAATTGGTGTCGTTCATGAATTCCATGTTACCGGACCAGCCTGTTGCAATGACGGGTTTGCCTAGACTCATGGCCTCGGCGATCGGCAAACCAAAACCTTCTGACCGGTGAAGCGAAACATAACAGTCAGTAGCAGCAATCAATGCATTCACTGAAGGTCTGTCCATATAATCATCAATGACGATTATCGATTTGCTATTTCCAATTTTATCAATGATATTGGCTCTTATTTCCGGGTGATACCAGGAATTACTAATTTTGATTACAAGCCCCACGTCTTTCGGCGATTGTCCAAAGGCTTTAATGAATGCGTCGATTGTGCCTATAGGGTTTTTCCGTTCCGGGACACTAAGGAAATCGGCCATGGTAAGAAACAGAAAATTTTCTTCAGGCAACCTCAAACTGGATCTTGAAATAGACGAATTGGGGTTTAGGTTGATTGAGTGGGGAATCTTTAGAACAGGTTTTGGAGATTTTCTTGTTATTACGTCTCGGCAAAATTCTGAAGCGGTCCAAATTTCATCGTAGCATTCGAATGATTTCAGGAATTCGGAAGGGAACTCTGTTGTTTCCCAAACCCAGTAGCCAATATTGTAGCGGTCCGAAAAAAAATGAGTACCCATTTCCTGGAACAAAGCTGGTGTTTGATCAGCGTTTACATGAGCAATGTTTACAAAATGTCTTGATATATTGTCGCAATCAAGACCCGTTTGTTCGAGCTTTCGGGAATTGCAACCATGGGTAAAGTTGATGGCGCTGATGGGGATACCTGCCGCAGTAGCGGCTCGTATTGTCGATCTCGCAGACTCTCCCACTCCGGATTCAGCGCCCAGGTAGCCTATAACATTTAGTCCAGGGCTCTCTTCAGATAATTTTGATTGGTGTCTTGATGCTTTAAAGCTCTTGCTACTAAACGATCGTACTATGCTTTCGTTTAAAGCTTCCCGTATTCTGTGACAACGATCCATACCAAGAATCCTTTTGGCTGTCGTTGTCGACTGCCTTATGGTAAATCCTAAAATCCGACCTCGAAATTTAGCGAATGCAGACTGCGAATCTTGGCCGTTAGGCTCGCTGTGATGGGGCCTTGCCAATTGAGCCGCTTTTATCAACATTTTGTTGCATACCAACCGAGGGAGATCGGTCAATTTCCTTTTAGGCCTGGACATTTTTGCCAGATTTTTTCGCGCCCCTTTAATAAAGATGTCGTCCAGGTCGTATTCCCGTTGAGCGTTTCTAACAAACCAGTAGCATAGATCAGCGCTATCGCTACTTAATGAACCCGGGAAGTGAACCTGAAGGTCAATCCTTGACCGATAGATCGATTCGCACAGCGCAGTTAGTGGATTATTCGGCCCAAAAACTTTCTTATTGTAAGTCTTGAGGAACCCTGGATCACCGGAGATATTAAACGGGTTTGAACCAAATATTGATCTGATCGCAGCGTTGGTTCTGTACAATTCACGAGCGGCCTTTGGAATTTTGATCGACGAATCGGAAAAATAATCAAAATTATACTTTTGCCGAGAGAAAAATTTGGACCCGTTTTCACATAGTCTTTGAAGGTAATTGTTTTTTAGCTCTTCAACGGTTTTAGGTAGCCCTTGAGATTCAAAACGGTCTTCGTGCCGGGAGAGGAGCGACATACCGTTTAAACCCAGCCCGCTGAAATGGAAAAAGATCAGAGGAGAAGGCCCCACGAAATATGAATTGTCCAGTTCTCTGACTTCACGGTGCTTCAGGTTCCAGTAAGCCACGTTCATTCCAGGGTCGTGGTCTACGAGGACTTGTTTTACGAATGAAGGAATAAAGTCGCACCATTTCTGATCAACGAATATTCCTTCTGCAATCGCTACCCTGCACTGGTCCACAAGTTTCTCCGCCCACCAATCAATAAATTTCTGGACTTCAGTCGTGGCTTGAACCGCAAGAAACCCTAAGTTGTAGACACCCGCCTTAAGTATATCCAGATCGGCAGGCCGAAATTTGTCGGCGAGAGGCTTTGTCAGGTGTGGCGTGACGACTGCGTCATGCGCTTCGAGTGCGTCAAATGTCTTTTCGAGTGGGCTGTAGACGAATATATCGGGGTCGAGATAGACAACTTTGTGGTAACCTTTATTGAACAGATACTTGATGGCAAAGGGTTTAACAGCGGTGTTGAGTTCCAGAATATCATATTGAAAACACATTCTCTTTCGATCAGGGATAGGTATGTCTTTGAAATTGATCACATGAAAGATGTCGGACGCATAGTTTGTGGGATCATAACCATCATCTACTAAAACTACAAAAAGATCAGATGATGGATCAACCTTCCTGACAGATTGCATGAGTGTTTTGGCATAATGAAAATAGTTACATGAGACAATAGTGAATATGGCCCTCTTCTTCATTAGATTCCCCCCGATTTTTTTATAGCTAGGTTTTATTTTGTGGAATGGATCGTAACATTCCCCCGATCGCGAAATGAGTATTCACGACGCAAGTTGTATTACTACACAATTCGACATGTTGCAATAAAATTCCAGTTAGTTATACTTAATTATTAATTAATAAAATGAAGCGCAACAGTCGATGATTAGGGACTGTCAGGCAATCGAAACGGCAGCCTGTCTGAAACTCGCAAGGTCCTTTTTGATGATCGGATTTGATGATTTTATCCGATTCCACAGAATCATGACGCGTTCCTCGTCAAGACCATGAGAATATGCATCCCTGAACACGTGCCGAAAACCTCGAAGTTGATCGAGTATCCTGAAGCTTTCTTCCGAAAGCAAAGCGGGCCTTACTCCTTCTATTCCGAAAACCATGCGCTTCAATAGGGATGCGTGATAGCGTGAAGCAGAAGATATATTGTTCTCCCAGAATGAACATACAATTTTAAAAAGATCTTCATACGCGCAGTACAGGTTGTGAAGCCAATATCCTATACTTTCAACTAGTTCGTCCGGCATGGGATTCTTTACGTCGGGTGGCATTCTTGTTTGAATGATCTCATAAATCCGGTCAATTTCCCTAATCTGATAATCGAATTCCGCCAGGAACACGGCTATTCCATTTTCATCGGCCATTTTTGTCCCTTTTTCCTAATTTTTTCGGCGAAGTCGCATTCTTCGAGAAGTACTATATCAACGTCTCTTTCCAGTAAACTTGAAATATCTGCGACCAAGGCATAATGATCGAGAGGGTTTAAGCCCTCTATTCCAACATCGACGTCTGAACCGTCACAAAACGCGCCTTCACGGGTCACTGAGCCAAATATGAAGATCTCTGTCCAGCAATATTTCTCCGATAACGCATTGAGCGCTTCATCCAGTCGGACCAGCACAGCTTGACGCAATTTCCTGCGTTCTTCTTCTTTGCGGGCAAGACTGCGTTCCCAAATTGAGAAATCGAATTTTTCTTGGTTCATTTCTATGTTATCAATAGGCTTCGTTCAACTAAATGGCGAGCGATTACCCCCATCTAAACGGTTCATCATCAGCAAAATCTGGGATACCAAGATCCTGCGACTGAAAATCCTGGATAAAAACATTCTCAAATCCCAACTCCCAGCATACATCGACAATCCGGTCATATTCGGCGCGATTGATTCGTCTGTTCAGCTCATTAAATCTTCTGGCCTCATACTGTGGGGAATACTGGGCCATTAGTGAGATTGTCACGTTTACTGACAAATTGGCTTTTATCCACCG
>JAJYDQ010000057.1 GCA_021777225.1 Deltaproteobacteria bacterium | reverse complement strand
CTTAGTTTAACGGCTATCTCACTGGTTCTCCTTGCTGGATGTCTTTACCTCACGCTTTTTCCCCCACGCCTTAAAAGATGTGGCTCAGGTAGAATGATGGCTTTTGTAAGTCGGCTTAATGAGTCATGGGTAAGTATTTCCAAGGATGCGGCGCTTTTGACAAGAGTGGTGATCTCGTTATTGTTCATCAATTTGTTTCAGACGTCCGCGCTTTACTTACTCTACATAGCTGTCGGCAGCCCGCTGTCTTTTTTAGGTACTCTAATCACTTCAAGCCTTGGGGCTGTAGCCAACCTCGTCCCAATTACTCCGGGATCGTTGGGAATTTTCGATGCTGTAGCCATTCAGGCGCCCCGACTTCTTGGGCTCGATACTACCGCCGCAATCATGGCCACAGTCTTACTGAGAATTTTGTGTTTCGTAATTTGCTTCGTGGTCGGAATGCCGGGGCTCTACTATTTCTATAAGGCCGCTAGGTCGGAAAATCCTTAGCCAGTCTTTATGTTGGTCTTTGAACTTTCGCGGCTTGTTCTATCCGCAAAGGTTTTTGGCCTCTCTGTCTTGATTAAATTATCAAAGCTGGTTTTGGGGCTTCCTTCACAATTTTGTCACCAAGGGAGGTCCCGCAACGGACACAGAGATACTCATATTTATCGCCTTCCGGCAATACAAGTAACAATCTTTCTCTTACCGGCATCGACGCCTTGCAGGTTGGGCAATATAGCTCAGTGGCCCTTAAGCCTTCGAATTGTTTCCTCAATGGCGCGCCTCGGTCCGAACGTTGCATTGGCGCTCGCACGAATTTCTTCATATGGGCTCCTCTTAGGATTAGCTATCAGCGCGCGTTTCAGGATTCTTTCTAGAAACGTCGTGCTTTTCTTAAAAATTAATCCTGTCGAACGCGACTTACAAGACAAAATTTGCGAGTGACAACTTTACTGTTCGCCATTGACTTTCGGAGGTTTTGGGATAATTTCAAGACCATGTGGATTACTTTAGGTTTAAACCGCGAAGTGATATGATTCAGTGTAACCAAGGCAAACATGTGGAGTTTAGGAATGCGACGTTACTGCTCGATCTGCTCATTATTCTCATTAATTGGTCTTGTGTTAATAGTTAGCGGCTTCCATACGGAATCCTCTGCCAGTATGACCACTAATGTAACAGATAGAATACTTTCCTTTGGGGTCCCTTGGCAGGTTGACAACCCAGGCCGGCTTCTACACCGAACCGCACACTATGAGTGGGGAACGCCATCCGGCCCAAAAAGTGAGAGGTCCGCTCGATCACGCAGCATGACTGATGTTCAAACGAACATGTATTCTTCGACCACCCGAACCAGCCTCAAGCAGGCCGAACGGAGCAATCGGCTTTCGCCTGGTTCGATATCTTTGAAACCCATGGGTGAAGACAGGGTTAAGGTGGTTTCTGCCGGACCCGGTCCAAGTGTTCGAGATGGTTCCAGTATGCTTGATCCTGCAGACAGATTGGAAGAAATTGGAAAAAAGGTAGGTGACCCGGTAGACCTGTATTCCGATTTTCGGATAGACGTTGAAAAGGCAAATTATACCGTTAAGCTTTATGGCATAGGTGATGACGGTCGAAAAACCGTACTTTTCTCGTGCAAGGCGGGATTGGGTTCTTCTGAATTTCCAACGCCGAAAGGTTCCTTTTACATAACGCGTATCTTTGACGATAAACCCTTATGGATCCCTCCACAAGATAGAGATTGGGCTTATGGGCAAGCGCCGAGCCATTCCGTTTATGGTGGGAGAATGATGCCCTTTTTCAAAAAGCTCCAGGCCGCTCCACCGCCACAAACCGATGACATCAATTCTGAGTTGGATATTGTAGCGCCGAGTATGAAAATGGTAGACACAGGCACTTATCGCATTCACGGGACTGATTCTCCATGGAGCGTGGGGTCGGCTCAGTCTCACGGTTGCGTGCGATTGTTAAATTCATCCGTCGCACAACTTGCGGACACTCTGAAGATGTATGTCGGCACTACCTCTAGAGGACAATCTCCGAATGGCGTATATATCAACCTGGCGAAACCGGTGAAACTAACGCTTCATTAAAAAACTACAGCTCTATCATTTTCTGCCCATCCTCCGTCGCAACTCGTCAAATGATATTCTCACAAGGATGGGTCTGCCGTGAGGGCAAACGTCAGTCGGTCCATCAGTAGCGTCAAGGCTGACGAGTAATTCTCTAATTTCAGTTGTGGTAACATTTGAGCTTTCTTTTATCGCCGCCTTACAAGCCAGGTTCCTGAAAATGTAATTTTTTAAAATTGCCGGATCAGTTTTAAGTCCGGTTTCCAGGGCCGTATCCACAATACTTTTAAACAGGTCATCCAGGTCAGTGCCTTCAAGCCACGAAGGGGTGGATCGGATCACAAAAGAATTCTGACCGAACTCGTCAAGCACGAAACCAGCTGAGTGTAGAATTTCCAGGTTTTCTCTTAGGGCTTCCGCTTCCAGCGCAGATAGATCCACGACTTGGGGTACCAACAGATCCTGTGATTCTCTGAGCTGGTTTTGAGTGTCGGGTTTGCACAGGCGGTTGAAAATCAATCTCTCATGAGCGGCATGATGATCGAGGACCACAATGTCGTGTTCATCATAAAGAACGATGAATGAATTAGGCAGTTTTCCAAGAATACTAAACTCCGAAAACCTCAGTCGATTGAGGCGCTCCATGGAGTCGGCCCCTGTTTCCACTTCTGAAAAAAAATTATCAGGCCCTCGATCTCTCCTGTAAAAATCGATTGATCCTCGACGCTGCCAGTCTTTGGAAATGTACCGCGAGGCGCTCGACACAAATGGGGTAGGTTTTGACCAATCGCCAAAAGATCGCGCGTCGTTCGGAACTTTCGCAATCACAGCCTCATTGACAGCTCTTGTAATAAGACTGGAAATAGCCCCGGGTCTGAGAAATCTGACTTCGTTTTTTTGTGGATGTACGTTGACATCGACATCTTCGGGGTTTGTCTCAATGAACACTATTGCGAAAGGGTAACGACCGCGCTCAACGAGATTTGAAAATGCCTTTATGATGGAAGCGTTGACCAACCGGTCCTTAACAGGCCTGGAGTTAACAAAGGTAAATATACAGCGCATGGAAGATCGGGTAAAAGGCGGTCTAGCTATGAAACCTGACAATGATGCGTTATCCAGTCGGCAATTCAGCTCTACTAGATTTTCGACCACGTCTTTAGGAAAAAGAGAAAATACGCGTTCCCTGGAAGAACTTGCCGCTGGTGTTTTTACTCTGGTCTTGCCATCCTCTGTGGATGTAAATGCTATTGAAGGGTTAGCCAGAGCCATCTTTAAAAACAGGTCATGGATATGACCGGATTCGAATGACGCGCTTTTAAGATATTTTCTGCGCACCGGCGTATTGAAAAATATATTCCGAACCTCTACTACCGTGCCGCTAGCCATCGCAAAAGGCTCGGAGTTAGTTAATGTTCCACCTTCTGAAATGATGATAGTTCCTACTTCATCATGTTTGTCCTTTGTCATCAATCTCATTCTGGCAATGGAAGCGATGCTTGCCAAAGCTTCACCTCGAAACCCCATAGTCGGGATACCGATCAAATCATGTTCGGAACGCAACTTGGATGTAGCGTGTCGTTCCAGAGCAAGAAACGCGTCATCATGGCCCATCCCCACACCGTTATCTTTAACCCGAATTAATTTGCGGCCCCCGTCCTCAATGTCCAATTGAACAGACGTGGCCATTGCGTCGATAGCATTCTCAACAAGTTCTTTGACCACGGACATGGGACGTTCCACGACTTCGCCCGCGGCGATCCGATTTATGACTTTTTCGTTGAGAACTTGAATCCTGTTGGGCATATGTCAGTCTATAAGTTTCAGGATGTTTTAAATAAGACCTTGTTGGAAGGCCACCTGCAGTCGAGTGTCCCGTCAGTTTTTTCTTGCTGATTTGAAATGCTCATAAGCCTTTCTTGTCGCCATTCTACCCCTCAGGGTGCGGTCAATGAAGCCTTCTTTTACCAGATATGGTTCATAAACATCTTCAAGGGTCTCGCTCTCTTCACCTATTGCTGCGGCAAGGGTCTCTATCCCGACCGGCCCCCCATCAAACTTGAATATTATAGTTTCGAGAAGTTTCCTGTCCATGTTGTCAAGTCCTAAAACGTCTACATCAAGAATATCAAGGGCTTGACGTGCAGTGTCAATATCGATGACACCGGAACCACGTACCTGCGCATAATCCCGAACTCTTTTAGTGAGTCTGTTTGCTACTCGAGGAGTGGCCCTTGATCTGGTGGCAATTTCCAGTGCCCCTTCTTCGGTGATTTCGGTAGTCAGAATTGACGAAGAGCGTTTAACGATCTTTTTGAGTTCCTCCGCCGAGTAGAAATCCAGGTGGAAAATTATACCGAACCGATCTCTCAGGGGATTAGACAAAAGTCCAGTCCTGGTGGTAGCTCCAACCAGTGTGAAAGGCGAAAGTTCTAGCTTGATCGTCCTGGCGCTTGGCCCCTGGCCTATTATTATATCCAGCCTGAAGTCTTCCATGGCCGGATAAAGTATTTCCTCCACAGAGGGAGACAGTCTGTGAATCTCGTCGATGAACAAGACATCTCCCTTTTCCAGATTGGTAAGTATTGCTGCGAGGTCTCCAGCTTTTTCGATAATTGGACCTGATGTCGTGCGGATCTGAGATCCCATTTCTCGTGCAATAATATTTGCCAGAGTGGTTTTCCCCAGGCCCGGGGGACCATGAAAAAGTATGTGATCGAGCGATTCGCCCCTTTGGGACGCCGCTTGTACAAAAATGGAAAGATTTTCCTTGAGCCTCTCTTGACCGATATAGTCCTCAAGGCGTTTAGGCCTGAGGTCTATTTCAATTTCTTCGGTCTCCGAATTTCGATGTCCCGAAATAATTCTGTCGCGATCCATAAGTTTCTTTCTGAAGCCTCTGCATTGTTATGCCTAATTATAACGGCCGAATAACGTTACTGACCTGAATGGCCCGCCGATTTATCACTAATCAGTATTAACATAGAATGAATGTTTGAAGAATTGTCACCTTCGTTGAAAGTTTACCGCGTTCGTGATACTCAAAGAACCTGAACAATCGCAAAAGTTTCAAATCTTATGCGCTTGTCGCACGAAAAATGCTCGAAACTGGATAACAATTTCCAATATATTATTATTATAATGTCAAGAACACTCGAATTAAAACCCTGATCGGAGGATGTGACGGATGTCGGGCCACAATAAATGGAGCACCATCAAACACAAGAAAGGCGCTGCGGACGCCAAGAGAGGGAAGATCTTCTCGAAAATCATTAAAGAAATTACAATAGCCGCCCGGATGGGCGGGGGGGACGCGGATGGTAATCCGAGGTTGAGAACGGCCTTGAACGCTGCGCGGGCCGCAAATATGCCTAAAGATAATGTCGAAAAGGCCATTAAGAGAGGGACTGGTGAAATTGAAGGGGTTAACTACGAAGAGATAACCTACGAAGGTTACGGTCCCGGTGGCGTGGCAGTGCTTGTCGAAGCGCTGACTGACAATAAAAACCGGACAGTAGCGGAGATAAGGCACATCTTCGACAAGTATAATGGTAATCTTGGTGAATCAGGCTGTGTCAACTGGATCTTTCAGAAGAAGGGTGTCCTGGAGATACCGATCCAGGGATTGACTGAAGACGACGTAATGGAGCTTGCTCTTGAAAGCGGCGCCCAAGACGTAAAGATGGAAGGCGACACTTTTGAGATCACGACCGACCCCACGGATTTTGAACCTGTGCGAAAAGCCATAGAGGACAAGGGTTGGAAGGTAGAGCTAGCGGAAATTACCATGATACCACAGAACACGGTAAAGCTTGACGGCAAAAAGGCTGAGCAGATGCTAAAAATGATGGATGCTCTTGATGACCACGAAGATATTCAGATGGCTTACGCAAATTTTGACATCTCGGAAGAGGAAATGATGAAGCTTTCGGCCTAACATTAAGGATCAGATACTTTGACGGAGACGAAAGTTGTCGGATAACAACATCATGGATAGCAAGATTAGCTTTAGTGAGGGGTGTCAAGTTTGCTAATACTCGGTGTTGACCCTGGAACCTGCGCCACAGGTTATGGAATTGTGAGCAAAAACGGCTCAAATCCGACTTATGTTACAGGTGGCGTTATTCGTCCGGGTGTAAAAACAGCCCAGTCTGAGAAATTGATGGCTGTGTACAAGGCTTTGGATAAGATCATTTGTGAATTTCGGCCCTCAGTGATGGTCGTTGAGTCTTTATTTCACTCTGTAAACATTCAGAGCCTGATTAAGCTGGGTCAGGTGAGGGGAGTAATCCTACTGCTCGGCGCTCTGCACGGCATGGAATTGTTTGAATACAGTCCACGAGAGATCAAACAGGGGATCACAGGATATGGCAATGCCGACAAAGGTCAAGTCATGTTCATGATTCAAAAAATATTAGGTTTGCCGGCACTGAAGTCATCAGATCTGGCTGATGCTCTTGCAATGGCTACTTTCCACGCCCACACGAATTTTCCCGGGAAGGTTGTGAAATGATAGCCTGTTTACGAGGACCATTGATATATCGGGGGGTTAATCGAGTGATAGTCGATGTGAATGGCGTTGGCTACAATGTCTTTGTTTCTTTAAACACACTTGAATCATTGCCAAATGAAAACGAAACCTTGCTCCACATTCACACGGCGTTTAGAGAGAATTCCCTGGAGCTTTACGGTTTTGCTACGGAGGAGGAGAAATCTCTTTTTGAAATGCTCTTGAGCGTTTCGGGTATTGGGCCAAAGACTTCACTGACGATACTGTCGGGGATTTCCCCCGATGGTTTTAGGAGGGCCGTTCACGAAAAGGACCTGACCAAACTGAGTTCCATTCCGGGAATAGGGAAAAAGTCGGCCGAAAGAATTGTGCTTGAACTGAAGGAAAAAGTGACCTCAATCTCAGGTAAAGCCAAGACAGGTGATCTCAGTCGCGTAAAGCCTAATCTCCAGGAGGACCTAACATCATCTTTAATCAATTTGGGTTATAAACAAAAAATTGCAGCGGAAACGGCCGAGAGGGTCATTAACAAGTCTGATCCCAATATGTCTCTGGAACATGCCGTAAAGCTTGCATTCAAAGAACTTATCAAATAGCGTTCCAACAAAGATTTGGTGTTCGGGGACGTCCTATTCAATTTAGGGAGGCGAAACTAACATGAGATTTGTAGTGATAGGTGGTGACGCCGCAGGGATGAGCGCAGCTTCAAAAGCGAGACGTAACAATCCGGAACTGGAAGTAATTGTGCTTGAAGCAACAAGGGATGTTTCTTACTCGGCATGCGGAATGCCGTACAATATTGCAGACCCTGATCGTTCCATGGATGATCTTGTTGTTCGCCGGGCGGATATTTTCAGGTCTAAACAGAGGATAGATCTGCGCACTGGGCACAAGGTCACAAAGATCGACAGGAAGAACAAAAAAGTTTGGTATGAAACCAGTGATGCTCAAACTGGACAGATCGAATATGACAAGCTGCTTATCGCTACTGGAGCAAGACCGATTCGTCCAGAAATTCCAGGAATGGATCTAGAAGGAGTACTGGTCTTAAAGTCGCTACAAAATGGTAGAACCATAAAAGAATTCCTCAAGAAGTCATTGCCTCAAAGGGTACTTATAGTTGGCATGGGTTACATTGGACTGGAGATGGCGGAAGCGTTTCATTCTTTAGGCATGTCTATAACAATGGTTAAACCTGGCCCAAGGCTTCTCGCCTTCATGCCAGAGGAGATGGCTAGTGTTGTCAAACACGAACTTGCAGACAAAGGTGTTGAGTGTCATCCGGGTGTAGGACTTAAGGCAATTGATATTGAGGGGTCGAGACTTAAAGCGCTTACGACTTCGGGAGATATCCATGCCGATTTAGTGCTGGTGAGTGTTGGTATCACTCCTGAGTCTGAGTTGGCGGCTGAGGCGGGTCTGAATCTTGGTCCAAAGAAATCTATAGCCGTTGATAGAAAACTTCTAACCTCCGACCATGACATTTTCTCAGCAGGTGACTGCGCTGACGCATTCCACATGATTACCGGGAAAAGAGTTTGGGTCCCATTGGCGCTGAGGGCAAACCGGGCCGGTTGGGCCGTGGCTGACAATGTTACCGGGGGAGATGTTGAGCTGCCAGGAATAATGGGTACAGCGGTCTTCAAAGTTCTCGATCTTGAAGTTGCTAAAACTGGACTCAGTTTTGAAGAGGCTTCATCTGAGGGTTACGATGCGGTCCAGGAAATGATAAAGAGCCGCTCAAGGGCACATTCTCATTACGGAAACCAAACTATTTATGTGAATCTTGTGGCTGATCGCAAAACAGGCAAATTACTTGGGGGCTCTATGGTAGGAAAAGAAGGAGTGGCCCACAGAATTGACTCCATTGCGGTCGCTCTGCACGCAGGCATGACGGTGGAGGACTTTTTTCAGTGTGATATGGCTTATGCCCCGCCTTTTTCACCGGTTTGGGATCCTATGCTCACGGCGGCCAACCAGCTTCTCAAAAAGCTGTAACGCGCCCGATATTACGTTGACGGGGTGTGTAATACAAAATGTTATGACATTCTGATATGTATGGACATCATGACATGTTTCAACTATATGTGTGATTTGACTAATTATATTAATTATTTACAAATTAATCTTATTGACTGGGTTCCCGTGGGCGTCTATATTTCTTACTAGAAGTAAATAAATGTAGGAGGTCGCCATGAAGATCAGAAAAGTGGAAAAGGTTTCCAAAGGCCTTTGCAAGTGCAAAAGTTCGTGCTAGTTGTCCAGTGGTCCCGAGTTGTGGTAAGTCATTGAACTTATGACTGTGATTACAACACTACCGGAAAATTGGCTTTGTAAAAACAACTGTTTTTATTACAAACCTAATAGAACAGAGGATCAACGTTGCAGGGGCTATTATGTGGCGCAAATCCTCACGAAATCAAGGCCTCAATTAAAACTGGAACCGGTTTCTGAGGCCTTTGATCGTAATTTTAAACGACAACTCCTATTAAATCACCTCTGTATATCCTGCCCATTTTATGTTGAAGACTGCGATTTCACGTCAGTTCAACCTCCGGAGAGTTGTGTCCCGTGCGGTGGGCTTATTTTTATTTCCAACCTCTTGAGACAGGGTGAGATAACCGACTCGGACATAAAACTGGCCAATCTCAGAGAACTCGGAGAAAATTGCTATGTGCGTCTGTCAAATGACTCCTACGTAAAAAGCCTGGAAGACGACTACTTATATCAGATTGCACGCGATGAACTCTATGAAATCAACCAGGATGCCCTGGATTTCGTCACCAGATGCGATGGTTTCACAACTGTCGCAGATCTTGACCCTGATCGAGAATTCCTAGAATTTTGCATCGTGGAAGACCTTCTGGATGTTTCGAAAGAAAAAGTCCGGTGGCCTGTAATCCGGGGTAAGTCTCCTGTTCCGTCACTTCGTTATCTGGAATGGGTGATAACGCGCAGATGCAACATTTCCTGCGCTCATTGCTATCTTGGAGATCAGGCCCACATAGAATTTAGGCCGGAATTAATACGTCCTTTATTGGATGAATTCACTGAGATGCAGGGATTGAGGGTCTTGGTCAGCGGTGGTGAACCGACTTTGTACGCGCATTTTGATCTTTTGAACGGTATTCTCCCTGAATACCCGGTCCGTGCAGTTCTCTTGACCAACGGAACAACAATAAATAGGAAATTGCTCAAACGGCTTAATTTTCATGAAATTCAGATCAGTCTCGACGGCATGGAAAAGGGGCACGAAGCTATCCGAGGCCAGGGAAATTTCCAAAAGGCGATTCGCTCTATGGAACTGGTCCGCGAAGCGGGGATTGATCTTTCAGTAGCCACCATGGTCCACAGATTGAATCTGGATGAATGGGATAGTATGAAAGATCTAGTTGAGTCTATGGAAGTCAAAGAGTGGAGTATAGATTACCCTTGTATTAAAGGGCGCTGGGATCTGTATCCGGAGTTGCGGTCGGGGATGCGGGATGCGGCGGACAGGATGCTATATGCCTTCGGTGGTTCCTATCATGGCACATCCTCAGGATGGACATGTGGGCGACATCTTGCCGCTGTTTTACCTTCAGCAGATGTATGCAAATGCGCGCTATTTCCCGAAATTCGCATGGGATCAGTAGAGAATGGCTTAGCCAGAGCATGGGCCAGGATGACCCACGTTCCTATTTCGGAAACTGATTGCGCTGGATGCGAATCTGCGGATATATGCGGCGGGGGCTGCCGTTTTCGGGCTGGTTCCAGAAAGGCTCGTGATGAGGTAATGTGTTTATTGCATAAGGGCGGTTGTTAATGAACCAGAGCGAAAATGCTCCATGGTCCTTAGTGGCGGGAATATTTGCTTTTGTGTTGTTGTTAAACTAATAGTGGTGAAAAATGACCCGTTTTGTCATTTAGAGTCAAGCAAACTTTTCCGTTGTCGACAAAATCACCAGACCGGGTAAGTACCTAAATTACCTAATTATCTCATTCCTCTTTTTCTTAAAGATCGTTGTGGCCCACAAATTGCTAATTTGGAGGTGAATGAAGTCCCTTGCTAGAAGGACTTCAACTCCTTGCATGGTTTGGCCATCTCAATTTAGAGGGATGGCCAAATCCACAACACTACTATCAGGCGATTGCTTTGGCAGGAGGTAATTCCCATGAAACCAATAGCTATATTTCTAACCATCTTGGGAACATTGTTCCTTTCTCTCAACATCACTTGCGCCTCTCCCATCAATTGGAAGTCACATTACACGAACGCTCAAACTCTTGCGGCGGAGGGGCGGACTCAGGAGGCGTTGAAAGAAGCCAGGTTGAGTGCAATCGACTCACGGGATCGACATGGTCTAGAGACCTCAAACACCCTGAAATCATTAGAACTTCTAGCAAAGTTAACTCGGGAGGTTGGAAATTACCCAAAAGCGATAAGGCTACAGCGTGAGGCATATGAAATTAGCAGCCGTATCAATGGGAAAACGAACCCAAACACAATAAGGTTGTTGAGCCAACTAGCGGAATTAACAATTCTCGCTGGCAATTTCAACGCCGGCAAAGCCTATTACGATGAAGCTTTGCGATTGTGTGAGGCGGGTAATCGTTCGGCATGTGTTACCGCAGCATATCCCATGATGGGCCTAGCGAGGCTGCTAGCGACTGAGGGCAAGCTCATGGATGCGGAAAAACTTTATCTATCGGCCTTCGATAAATTCTGCTGTTTTTCAAAATACCAGCCAATACTGAAGTTTAGGATGGCCGCAGCGCTTGAAAGCCTGGGAGCGATTTACAGGTTGCAGGGAGATTACGTCCACGCGATTAAATGTTTTGACCAGTTAAAGTTTGTTTATCAGTCCAAAAAATCAGCGCCAGACGCGCAGGACGGGTTATGTCTGAGTCTGCTAAATCTAGGTGACATTTATGCTAGGTGGGGGAAGTATGAACGGGCTATAAAGAGCTATAAGGAGGTCGCGTTAATTCTGGAAAACCACCCGGACGCTGATTCTTCCATGATGTTGGGGCTGGCTTTAAAGGGTCTAGGTGACACATTTAAAAACAAAGGCAATATGGCGTTGGCTGCAAACTATTACAAAAAAGCTCTTGTCCACCTTGAAACGGTGGCTTTCATTGGAAAACCTCTGTATTCCGAGACTGTTAAATCCTTGTCCAATGTCTATAAAGAAATGGGAATGAACTCAGACGCCCAGGCCATATTGGCTAGGAACCTCGCTATGAATTGAGAAAATTATTGCCGGGTTAGTGACGCAATGATGCATTGAAATTACTTTTCTGAAATCCAAATGTTTTCATCATGTGCCTCATTGCGTCACGGGTTATTCCCAAGAGTTTGGCCGCTGCCGTAACATTCCCTCCTGTTTCTTCCAATGATTTTTGAATGATACTCCGTTTCAACCTTTTGACTGTATCTGGAAATGACTCACCCTCCCCGACAAGTTCCAATTCGCTGGTTTGACCATCGACAGGGTGAGGACATTCACGAACCGGGATAAGCCCAAGGTCCGCTTCGCGAATGCAGGCGCCGCTCGACAGTATCAGCGCTCTTTCCAACGCGTTCGTTAGCTCACGAACATTTCCTGGCCACTCATGTCGAGACATTTTTATTAACGCAGATTTCTCAATTGGTGGGATCCTTGAAAAGCCGAGTTTCTGTGCAAGCGACTTGACGATTTCATCTACCAGGACAGGTAAGTCTTCAGGCCTCTCACGAAGTGGCGGGATGATAACCGGGAATACATTGAGTCGAAAAAGTAAGTCCGGCCGGAATAGACCCACCTTCACATCTTTCTCGAGATCCTTATTGGTTGCCGCCAAGATGCGGGTGTTGACAGCAACTTCCTTTTCCCCTCCTACACGAGTAAAAGTCATGGTATCAAGAAAGGATAGTAGTTTTGCCTGTAAAGGTATCGAAAGTTCCCCAATTTCGTTTAGCAGCAGAGTTCCCCCTTCAGCTAACTCCAAAAGTCCTCGTTTTTTGCCTCTCACACCTGTGAAGGCCCCAGATTCATAGCCAAAAAGCTCGGATTCTGCCAAAGATGGTGTCAGCGCGGCGCAATTTATAGCGAAAAAAGGGGCCCCAGACCTGTTCGAACGCTCATGAACATGTCTGGCAAGATAATCTTTTCCTACTCCACTTTCACCCAGAAGTAAGATAGTAGAATCTGATGGAGCTGCCAGGGATAGTTGCTCCAGGACTTTCCTGAAAACAGGAGAAGTATACCTTTCCAGATGTTCCGGGACCCATTTGTTGATTTCTCTACGTTCAGTAATATCTCTAGCAATTCCACAAAGTCCTATTACATGGCCGGATGAGTTCTTTAAAGGGGTTCGAATAGCGCTCACATTGACGCGACGCCCTGAGATCATGAAGCTGTATTCATTCTCTACTGTTTGACCACTCAATACTCGCCTTTCCGCATCTATGACTTTTGGAGACACTTCAATGCCTTTGATCTCCTCAAAAGTTTTCCCAATAACCATGTCTCGGGACTGGCCCAACATTTCAAGTAAAGCGGAATTTACGTCAACATATCGCAGCTCGGTGTCCTTTATAAAAATGTAATCCCTGGCAGCCTCCAACACGGTTGAACATCGCATCTCACTTTGAATCAAAGCCTTTTGAGTTCTTTCGAGCTGGGTGATTTCAAGAAGAAGTTTTTCATTGATGTTTTCCAGTTCAACAACTCTATTTCGTTCTTCATTCAAATCTCTCCACACAGCCTCTAAAAGATTGCGAATTTCTTGATCCTCGCAGGCGCAAACGTTAAAGGCGGACACGTCCGACATGACTCATCTCCTTGCGTCTCGACAATTTTTAGGGAGTGATCTATTTAAGACTACCGTAGAACAATCAAATAGGCCAAGTCAGTTAATGATAGTCAAGTCACTGAGATAAAGGGAATAAGCATTCTCTGACAATGCATTATTATATGATATTTTTGTATAAAACAAGTCTAAACTTAGAAATTAACATCAAAAAGCTCGTTTTATCTTGACTATTCCACTCAACTTAAATATTGAAATACCTAATTTTGACTCGACAATATTTCAAACATCCCAATTGACTATTGATCCAAGACTGCATATATCTTTATTTAAAAATGGCCAACGATGTTTGACGACAATTTGGAAAGGCTGACGACAATGGACCAAAAGGACGATATACGAGCGGCTAATCTACCTGACCCAAAAGAAATCGAGAAAGAGATAAACGATTTCCTGGCCGATAAATACGGTAATCGAATAAGAATAATGGGAACTCAACTTGGTCCCTGGCCGGGAGCGGAAGAGACCGATCAGGGAAATGAACCACCCAAAGAAGATAAACCGGGTAACGTTCGTTTCGATATGAAACCGGCGGAACTCCACGAATATCTCGATCGCTTTGTAATTCGTCAGGATAGCGCAAAAGAGATTCTTGCCACTAAGATCTGTACACATTTCAACAGGATAAGATACTTTCAGGAACACGGTGATACTTATGATAGAGAAGGAATCGGGAGGATCAAGAACAATATCATCTTGATCGGACCTACTGGGGTAGGCAAAACCTATTTGATCAAGCTGATAGCCAAAAAGATTGGAGTGCCCTTCGTAAAGGGCGATGCGACTAAATTCAGCGAAACAGGATATGTCGGTGGAGATGTTGAGGACCTCGTGAGGGACCTTGTCCAGGAAGCGGACGGCGATCTTGAGAAGGCAAAATACGGCATCATATACATAGATGAAATAGACAAAATTGCTTCATCAGGAAATTTGATCGGTATTGATGTATCGAGATCCGGGGTTCAGAGGAACCTTCTTAAGCCAATGGAAGAAACGGAAGTCGATCTAAAAGTCGCTCATGATCCGGTATCCATGATGGAAGCCGCAGCTCATTTTCAAAAAACCGGCAAGCGTTTAAAAAGGACTTTAAACACAAGAGACATCCTGTTCATAGTGTCAGGAGCGTTTAACGGTCTGGATGAAATAATAAGCAAGAGGCTTTCAGGTAAGGGGCTAGGATTCGGAGCTTCTTTGAAGGAGAAGGATGAAAGGGTCGATTTGTTTCGTCAGGTCAAAGCTGAAGATCTAATACAGTTCGGTTTTGAGTCGGAATTCATTGGCCGTTTACCTGTCATAGCTATTCTGGAGGACCTATCTGAAAGCGACTTGTTCAAGATTCTCAAAAACCGTTATTCTTCAGTAGTTACAGCCAAGAAGCAGGACTTTAAAGCTTACGGAATAGACATAAGGTTTACGGACGACGCTCTGGAATTTATAGCCAAAGAAGCCCACAATGAAAAAACCGGCGCACGGGCTCTTATTAGCGTGATGGAGAAGTTATTGGTAGGCTTCGAGCGGTCTCTTCCTTCCACCGAGGTTACCAGATTTACGGTCACAAAAGAATTAGTGGAAAATCCAAGGCCATTTTTGAATGCCATATTGAACGACGAATACCATCCTTCCCGATGCGAGATTTTTGACGAAATTGATGCTTGCGAGCGCGAAGAAGCGCTTAATGAGCTTGAATCGAGAAGTGACGAATTCTATAAGCGTTTTGGATCAATCTTGGGCCGGTTGGCATTGGAAGTAATTGTGACCGCATCCATTGAAAAAGGCGTTTCCCCTGAGACCATGTACAAAAGATATATAAAAGTCGAGAAGGAAATACGGGGATTCGAGGAAGAGTTTCTTAGAGTTTATGGTTTGAGGATCAGGTTCCTCGAAGACGCCCTGCTGGAACTGGCGCGACTGGCTCTACATGGGTCGGAGGAACCGTTGATGGTATGCCGAAAAATTTTCCAGAATTACCATCATGGACTAAAGTTGGTAATGGAGCGAACCGGATCCCATGAATTTGTGATTCCTAAAGAAGCTGTTCAAAATCCCGAAAAGTACCTGAATGATATGATTCAGCAAACGTATAGAACTTGATCATGAAATTTTTGGAAGCCAATTGACGACAAAAGACCGGTAGTCAAACGTTAGACTACCGGTCTTTTGTCGTCACAAACAACAAATTAGTGTTTGGTTCAGGTGGCTATTCGCCGAGGGACTTAGGCTTTTGATTTTCCCACATGCTGCGCTGATTTGGAACCGGTCCAGTAGTGGGTGGGGAGAATATCTCTTTAAGTGTGCCCCAAAAGCCGCCGGAACTTTCCTGTTGGGCCTGCTGCTGCGGTTGTTGAACCTGCAATGGAGTAGCCTGTCCGGGTGGATAAGCTGACGGAGCTGCCATAGGTGGCGCCGCTCCAGTGTTGACCCCCGCAGACCCAGGATAACTTGCCTGTGGCATAGCAGGATTTCCGTAACTGGCTGCAGGCATACTTTGGGGATAAGCCTGCGGCGGCTGCGCTTGGGCCGCCTGCGGATATTGAGTTGGCTGTTGCGGCAGCGCCTGCTGCGACGCTACTGCTGTCTGGCCCGCCTGCGCCTGTCCTGAGTTTTCGCCTGAGACCCCCATCAGATCGTAGTATCTTTGCTGGGCGGCCCGTAAGCTCTCGTACGCCTCTCCTACCGCTTTCTTATGATACTCGTTCTGCAATTCCTTCTGCTTTTGTTCCTGCTCTCGGAGTTTTTGTTGTGCTGCTACATACATTTGTTGCGTTTGCTGAAGTTCCTGCATGGCGGATTGCTGTTGCGCAGCCAATTCAGCCGCCTTCTGTCGGGCTACCGCCCTCTCATAGGCCTTTTGTTGCGCTGCCTGAACGGATGGGTCAGAGCCGTAAGCTGGAGGGGATTCCTGTCCTGAAGGCTGTTGTTGGTATTGTCCGTAAGCTTGCTGCTGCGGATAGTTTGGAGATTGACCGTAAACTTGCTGCTGCGGAGCATAACCCGGTTGTTGCTGACCGTAATAATCAGGTTGCTGGGACTGTATTGAAGCGGTAGTTGGTTTGTGTTTCTTGGACGCTTTCTTACCTTGCGCTACAGGAGTCTGCAAACTTGCCGCAGGGGCCTGATACGACTGATAAGGAGACGCTTGGGGAGGCTGTTGGTACCCCTGCTGCTGTGAACCATAATAATCTTGAGGATTATAGTACATTCCTGACTGGCTTGTAACCTGAGGGGATGTCGCGTTATTAGATGGATTGGCCGGATAATAACTCGTCACAGGAGAAGACCCGTAGTTCCCTGTTACCGAGTAATAACCACCATCACGCTGAAGGTTATCCAGATAATTGGTCCAGTATGGGTAATACGCCTGCGGCATCTGCCCGTTTTGTTCCCCGGATGGAGACTGCATTAATGAAGACGTGTTGTAGTCATAGCCTGCTTGGCCTTGGGCCCATCGGGATGCTCCCGGTACCATAACAAAAGCCAAACTTAGTGCCCCGCTAATTAGGGCCATGAATTTCTTCCGCATGACGCTTCTCCTTTTTCAACAGGTGGTTTCGCCTATTCATGACAATGTTGCGCCAGGTCCGTCGCGTGTCCTGAATTGCTAAATCCCCTGTATGAAACACACAAAACCTTGACACTCTTATTATACTTTGTTTTATTAGAAAATCAAATCAAAAAAAGGTTCCGATCCGGTATAAATACATATAATGTCAAATACCTGTTGGGCTTTGTTTAGAATATAAATTAACAGTAGATCTATTTTATGACTTTGAAAAGGCTTTTGGAGGGTTTAGCCGGATCTTTGGGACCATTGCTCTTGATGCGATCATTGAAAATTTTGTTTTTGACTCTGACGGAACTTATCATAAAATAGACTATAATAGCTCGTTCCCAATCTCTGGACGCTGAGAACTCGGCTACCTTTTTCAAATATTTTTCCTGTAGCGAAGCCATTGAAGCTTCATCAATATCGAGTATCCTGTCCGCCAATCCTAACAAAACGTCTTCTATGTTCACAATCGGCCTCCGGGATTATACTCTTTAAATGATTCTATCACGTAGCCCTATTCTAAACCAGTATACAACATCACCATTAGACAGTCTAATCGCCGAAACAAATAAAGCAATAAAGTTAGCTTATGTAACTTAGCTCACTGAATTAAAGCTTGAGCTACCCTTACTCCCGCTTTCAATGCAACCAGGTTCTGTTCACTCGTCACATGACGAGACCCCCCGGAAAGTTTTCGTTTAATATCCTCCAGAGAAATTTCAAAGTTACTTAAAAATATTGAGAACCCTAACAAAACAACATTTTCTAGCTGTATTCGACCAATTGAGCGCGCTATATCCGTAGCGTCAACCCTATATAAATCCGATTCCGATGGAGTTGGTGAATTTTCAAAAACAACTCCATCTTTCTTTAGAAAATGTTTGTTGTTAAAAGTCTCTGAAGAATCCAGAGAAATAAGACAGTCCGCTTGCCCCCATCTTATCAGTGGTGAAGAAAACGGTCCAATCTTCAAGTGACTGTTAACAGAGCCTCCGCGAACAGCCATGCCATGAGTTTCCGATGAAATGACGTTTAGGCCTTTCTCGGTTGCAATATCTCCCAACAGTCTCGTTAAAAAGACAATTCCCTGGCCGCCTCTACCGCAAAGAATCATCTGAGTCATGTTAAATTTCTCCATGCAGCGATGGCTTGTGAAGGGCAAACATCGACACAAAAACCACAACCCGAGCACAAGTCCAGATCAATTCGAACAATCTTTTCCTGTTTGACAAATGAAATTGCAGGGCACTCGAGGTCTCGGATACATGTCATGCATCGATCACAGTTTTCACCCACCTGAAACCTGATATTTGAAATGCTGCTTGAGCTACTTCTTATACAATCGCGACGGGTAATTACAACTGAAACTCCGGACTTTTTTTCGTGAGAAAATAATTTGGCCTTGCTGAGAGCTTCTTCCAAGGCTCTGTAGTTATAAGGGTCAACTACATCCAGGGATTTTACACCGCAACCTCGAATCAATTTCTCCATGTCGACCTGTACCGCCGGGGCTCCGTCAGCGAGGAAATTGGTAGCTGGGGTTGGCTGTCCTCCTGTCATTGCCGTAATGTTATTGTCCATTAAAACCAGCACAAAATTGGCCCCAGTGTGTACAGCGTTTATAAGGGCAGGGACCCCTGCGTGAAAAAAGGTGGAATCTCCAATTGTAGCAACCACATGACCATCGTTGGTTTTATTTGTGGCATGAGCGAATCCGGAGGCCATTCCGATCGAAGCCCCCATGCAAAGACATGTGTCGACCGCGCCAAGGTTCACGCCTAGGGTGTAACATCCGATATCTCCTGTAAATATGGATTCGCTGAACAACTTTTTTATCATAAAAAATGCAGGCCTGTGGGGGCATCCCGCACACAGGGACGGGCGTCTGGCCCTAATTGTTGGGGAGACACTCTCCTCGGTTTCTACGCCGGAGAAATTCATGATAATGCGTTCGACAACTTCAGGAGTAAGCTCCCCCTGTTGAGGAACGTGGCCGGAGATCCTGCCTCTGACTTTGGTTTTATTGATTAACTGAAGTTCAAGCACTGGATAAGTTTCTTCGATTACGAGTGTTTGTGTTTTTGAGTCTATGAGTTCCTGAAGAACCTTCTGATTAACTGGATAAGGCGTGTCCACCTTGTAAACCGGGATTTCAGATAAACGGGAATCTGCATCTACTATGTCTTTTACATGAGCAGAGACTGAACCAGAAGTAATGATGGCCAGCGGAGATTCTTTGGGGCCTGAGATGCGAAGTGGCTGGCTATCTGATTCCTCCAAGCTAATGTTCCTGATCTTGTCGTTCAATTCCCCATGTAACACCAGTCTGAATTTTGGAGTAGCGGCCCACTTTGTCCAATTTTTTTCAAAAGGGCCAACATTTACGGGCTCCAGAGGACCTGCCATGTTGACATTCTGACGAGCATGGCAAACTCTGAGACATGGTCTTAGCATTACCGGAATGTGGTACTTTTCGGAGAGTTCAAAGGCCCTGCGGGTCATTGAAAGCGCCTCTGCTGGAGAACTCGGATCATAGACAGGGACTTTGGCGAACCATGCGAAAAACCGGCTATCCTGTTCCGTCTGACTAGAGTGAGGCCCCGGATCGTCGGCCACTATAACCACCAGGCCACCCCGGACACCCAAATACGCTGCGCTTAACAAGGGATCAGAAGCCACATTCAACCCAACCATCTTCATGATCACCGCAGATCGGCTACCAGCAAGAGATGCGCCGTAAGCCACTTCGAAAGCGACTTTCTCATTTATAGACCATTCCAAATAAATCGGGTGGGACAGCTCCTTTTTCCAACGAGTCAATGATTCCATGACTTCGGATGAAGGGGTCCCTGGATATGCGCTAGCCAATGCGCAACCAGATTCTATGATGCCTCGCGCTATTGCCTCATTACCCATCAAGAATCTAATCAAATCCGGAGAATCATTTTTAACTGTGCTCATTTTAATTCCCAGAGATAAAGAATTATTCCGAGTGAATGGTCCTGCCATTTTTGTGTATGACACTCTCGAAGTGATTCGACGAAAACTCACAGTAACCATAATAGCACAAATAATTCGGGTTCAAGTTCTCTGGGAGACGGGAAAATGAAAACTTTTTTCAAAGCGGCCATGATGGTGTTAGTGGTGACATGGTTGGCGCTCACGTCGAGGCTCGAAGAGATGGAACGGTCCAAGTAGTATGCAGAAAATTTGTAGCTGGGAAGAACTGTTATAAATGCTCAGATTATTTTCATGCGCGCCCAGAGGCCGAAGCTCAACAAAAATGCTCATCGAAAGGTTATGATGAGCCGAATTATTTTCACTCATTCCGTGCAATGACTCGCTTGTTGTTGGGGCATTGCGTTTGTGACAATGGCCAATGATTCATTCGGACCAAACGGATCAAACATTTTTCAGCCACTAGTGGGAAAGGTTCGGGTTCTTTTTACAGCTTCTGAAAAATCCCGAAATCGAATTTTCATAAAAAAGTTGAACCATCGCTCATAATTAAGTTTCCTCGTATGTGGCGCAATAGTGTGGTCCCGATTCTCAGGGCACAGACGGTAGGGTTCGCCCAGGTTCATCAACACATTTCTTGACCGGACTAACTGCGCTGGAACCATGTACATCCACTGGCTGGAATAGATCTTCATTATTTTACGTTTACAATCGATTTCCAATGGAGTGAGCGTCTGGAAAACAGTTGCTGGCCCCCCTGGCGGAAAATCGTTTATACGCCATCGCCATGTCCAAAATGGCCCTGATCCATTGTATAGAGGGAACTCAAAGAGTTGACAATGAAGTTGTGAGCGAAATCGCGCTTCATAAACGATAAAGTTTGCTGCGTCATGGTCCGGGTGCCCACCTTCAAAAGCTGTAACGAAAATATTCTCCGGCTGATAGTCCCTGAGAATTTCCGCGAGTTCTGTCGAAGCTCTATTCATCGAATCAATTAGTCCCAAGTCAGGGAATCTAAGCATTTTGCAATGGTCGGTGGGAAGGCCCAGGACCGATGTGGCTTCTCGCAATTCATTCTCTCTGCGTTTTTGTCCCCCCAAATACCCTCCGCTGGTTAACCAGACTCCGAGTGTATCTGTTCCTGAAGAAATTAGTCTTCGCATTAACCCGGCAATAAAAACGTCATCATCCGGATGAGCGAAAACAAAAAGAAATTTCTCTCTAGTAATACGCTGATCAAATTGTAAATAATCCATGTTGGCGGGATACCTCATGCGGTAGAATACCGCTTAATGTATTTTTCAATGTAGGATCAGGTTCTGTTTCACATGAAGTGTGACTATACTTTGGAAACAATTTCAACAAAAATGAATTCGTCCGCGCTTCTATTGCCTTGTGTTGACAGCGGACTGCCTCAAGAATATAGACTTTCATGTTAACCTTAAAGTTCAAGGAGATAAAATGCGTTTCCCAGAATATAGACCAAGAAGGTTGAGAAAGAGCGACGCGCTTAGGAAAATGGTTCGTGAAACCCAATTGGAAATTTCTGATTTTATTCTTCCCATTTTCGTCGTTGAAGGAAAGGGAATAAAAAATCCCCTGGAATCCTTACCCGGCCAATTTCGGTATTCGACGGACGTGTTGGTCAAAGAAGCTCACGAAGTCGTACGAACCGGCGTCCCTGCAGTTATTTTATTCGGGGTCCCATCGGAAAAGGACGCCGTGGGTTCACAGGCCTATGCTAAAGAAGGTGTTACACAGCAAGCAATAAGGAGACTTAAGGACGCATACCCCGAACTAATCGTAATTACCGATGTTTGTCTCTGTGAGTATACTGACCACGGACATTGTGGAGTGATTTCGCACGGTGATGTAGATAATGATTCAACATTGGATATTCTGGCTAAAGTCTCTCTCTCGCACGTGCAGGCAGGCGCCGATATGGTCGCTCCAAGCGATATGATGGATGGTAGGGTCTCAGCCATAAGGGAAGCGCTTGATGAGTCGGGACATGAATCCATTCCCATAATGGCCTATTCAGCAAAATATTGTTCCGCGTTTTATGGACCGTTTCGTGACGCAGCTCAATCGGCTCCTCAATTTGGGGATAGAAAGTCCTATCAAATGGACCCTGCCAACACCGACGAGGCGATGCGAGAAGTCGAACTCGACATAGATGAGGGCGCAGACATTGTTATGGTAAAGCCTGCTCTTTCTTACCTGGATGTAATCTGGCGTGTCCGGACTTCATTTAATAGGCCAGTGGCGGCTTACAACGTGAGCGGTGAGTACGCAATGGTTAAGGCGGCGGCCCAAAACAACTGGATCGATGGAGAAAGAAGCATGTTGGAGATCCTGACCTCTATAAAGAGGGCCGGCGCGGACCTTATAATAACTTATCACGCCATTGAAGCTGCTAGGGCTATTCTTCAGCTTTCAACCAAGAGGTAGAATTGAAGCCATTTTCCTTGAGACTGGTGGCCTGGGAGATGACAAGGCAGTGCAATCTGAAGTGCGTGCATTGCCGTGCAGGCGCGTCGGATGCAATTGATCCCAATGAGCTTACTTACGATCAAAGCATAAAGCTTATAGAGGGGATTAGGGAACAAGGCACGCCGATACTCATAATGACAGGTGGGGAGCCTTTACTGCGGAAGGATTTTTTTAAATTGGCGGACCATGCTGTAAAAACAGGTTTGAGAGCTGTATTGGCTACCAACGGAGCGCTGGTTACACGCGAAATGGCTATTGAAATAGCCAGCGTCGGAATCCCTCGAGCTAGTGTAAGCCTTGATGGTCCTACCTCGAAAGATCATGACGCGTTTCGCGGTGTCCCAGGGGCTTTCGAGTCCTCTCTAAATGGAATTGAGAATCTTCGGTCGGCTGGTGTCGGCGTGCAAATTAATACGACCCTTACAAGACGTAACCGTCATCAACTCCATGAAATGGTCAGTTTGGCCGAGAAATTGGACGCAGTCGCGTTTCATGTCTTTCTGCTGGTTCCCACTGGCCGCGCTCGAGACATGTCCGGAGAAGAAATGGGACCGGACGAGTACGAGCAGACTCTACTGGAATTTTACCGGATTGGCCGGAAAACCACACTGGAAACGAAAGCTACTTGCGCTCCCCAGTATTACAGGATATTGAGGCAACAAGCCGCCGGTGAAGGATTGGAGGTCAGCGAAAACACATTTGGACTCAATGCGCACACCAGGGGTTGCCTCGGAGGCCTATCTTTTGCCTTTGTATCGCATGTAGGAGATGTTCAACCGTGTGGTTATTTTGACGATAGAGCGGGCTCGATAAGAGATATGGATTTTAGTCGTGTCTGGCTCGAATCAGAACTGTTTCAGGAACTTAGGAATTTCAAAATGCTTGAAGGCAAATGTGGTAAGTGCGATTATGTACGGTTCTGCGGAGGATGCAGAGCCAGGGCTTATGAATTGACAGGACGCCACATGGCTGAGGAGCCATATTGCGCTTATCAACCACCTGCGTTTATCAAAACCCGGAGTGTTTCATGATAATAGAACAGATCCAAATTGGCGGTTTCGAAATCTTCTGTTATGTGCTTGGTGATGCAAAAACCGGTATCGGCATAATTATTGATCCAGGAGGTCCGGCCGGCCCGATTTTAAACAGGGCGAAGCATCGAGGAGTAACCCAAATAACTCACATAGTTAATACCCATAGCCACGTTGACCATATTGCCGGAAACAAAGAAACGCAAGAGGCCACTTCCGCTGCGATTGCGATTCATGAACTGGACGCTCCTGACCTCTTGCATCCGAATCTCGGCATGCTGGCCATGTTCGGAGCGGAGCCTTCCCCACCTCCAACTTTGCTGCTAAAGGACAATGACCTGATAACCTTCGGAAACGAATCGGTAAGAGTGATCCACACTCCTGGGCATACTCTGGGTGGAATATGCCTTTATTTTCCTGGACACGTTATAACAGGTGATACTCTCTTTGTCGGTGGAGTCGGCAGGACGGACCTCCCTGGGGGATCTTACGAGGTGCTACAAAATTCTATCAGGAATAGGCTGTTCACTCTTCCTGACGATACAATTGTTCTTCCTGGCCATAACTATGGGTCCACCCCCACATCCACTATAGGCCGCGAAAAGAGGGAGAACGGTTTCGTTTAGATTTTTAAAGATGTTCTATTCAATTAAATCAACAGTTTCTTTTCGTCTATATCAGATTCAAGAGACGCCATGTGCTTGATTCTTCTGTCATATCACAGCCATTCTCATTATCGGTTAGTCATGGCCGCTAACCGAGATGAGTTTTACGATAGGCCCACAGCGCCCGCGGATTTTTGGGAGGATGAACCCAACGTGCTGGCCGGCAGAGACCTAAAATATGGTGGGACATGGTTAGGAATTACAAAGACTGGGAGATTGGCAGCGCTCACAAATTTCCGTAATCCTGCCAGCAGAAAAAACTGTGCTCTCTCTAGAGGCCATTTGGTCAGTGATTTTTTGACTTGTATGGACAAGCCTTTTAAATATTATCAAGCTCTTGTGACCAAAGCAAATAACTACAATGATTTTAGTTTATTGTTTGGAAATCAAAATCAAATTCATTTTATGTCGAGCCAATCGGGACAATTCCTAAATCTAACGGCTGGAACATATGGATTAAGTAATCATTTGTTGAACACCCCCTGGCCTAAGGTTAAAAGGGGTCGGGACGCTCTGCGTCATATCATTTCCAATGGCGGGGAGATTTGTCCGGAAGCGATCTTTGAAATTCTTACCGATCAAAAATGTCCCGACGATGAATTGCTCCCAGACACAGGATTAGGCTTGGAGTGGGAGCGGATTCTTGCTCCGATATTTATTACAAGTTCCGTCTATGGCACTCGTTCGTCTACGGTTTTATTGATTGATTCAGAAAACAAGGTAACTTTTATAGAAAGAAGTTACCACGATCGCGACCCTGGTCAGTCCACTGAAAAAAAATTTGACTTTCAATTAAATTCTATAACCCAACCCACAACATACAGTTGAAACCATTAACTATTCTATCTGCTTACCAAGATGGGCAAATCGCCAGGACGTGGACTCGAAGTCGTATGCAAAATTAACGGTGGTTCGTACAGAAATTTGGAAGCCCTAATTGTCGCCCGCAACTTGGAAAGAGTGGGCTCGAAAAGCGGATTGTTTTTTTGATTTCTTTTGAAAGATTGCGCAAGAAGAGGTTGTCATAGCTATGGATAAGTGTTACAGACACCCGGATCGTCCGGGGAACTATTTTTGCCAAAAAGATGGAAACCGAATGTGCGAGGAATGCGCATGTTGCCACAGTCCCAACATTTACTGTCAATATAGGGGCGCCTGTGTCATCAACATGCTAACCAAACAAGGTGAAATAACGCCTTGTGCAGATAAAGCTAACGACGAACAGGAAGGGCAGGACGAAAAAGTGTCGGCATGAGGATGACAATTGATCCCAGTGTGTACATATGTACAGATCGGTCTAACATTGGTCATGCCATTAAGGCGATTACCTAATTATATTTGAGTTGGAACTATGACAAAAAGAGACTATTACGAGGTCCTCGGCGTCGGTAAAAGCGCAGGGGCGGATGACATCAAGAAGGCCTACCGTAAGCTGGCGTTGCAATATCACCCTGACCGCAACAAAGGTGATAAGGACGCTGAGGAGAAGTTCAAGGAAGCTGCGGAAGCTTACGAAGTCCTGAGCGATGTCGAGAAACGAAAAGTTTATGACCGTTTTGGGCATTCTGGCCTCCAGCAACAAGGATTTACTGGATTTAGAAATTTCGACGACATCTTTTCTTCATTCGGTGACATCTTTGAAGAATTCTTCGGTTTCGGGGGCGGTTCTCGAATGAATCGTGTCAGAAGGGGAGCAGACCTTCGGCTGGATCTCAACATTGATTTTATGGACGCCGCTTTCGGCAAAGAAACTGAAATTGAAATATCCAAACATGAGTCATGTGAATCCTGTCATGGACTCGGAACGCGTGGTGGTTCCCCTCCGTCGGTGTGTTCGACTTGTGGAGGAAGAGGACAGGTGACGAGGTCTCAGGGTTTTTTCGCAATCAGTACCACTTGTCCGACCTGTCAAGGCGCTGGGACCGTTGTAACCGATCCTTGCGAGAAATGTCGCGGGGTAGGCAGGGTACTAATTTCCAAAAAGCTTTCTTTAAAGATCCCTCCCGGTGTAGAAAGCGGGTCACGGTTACGTTTGAACGGTGAGGGAGAATCTGGAGACGCCGGCGCTCCGCCGGGCGATCTCTACGTTTATATAAATGTTCAGCCTCATGAGATATTCAAAAGAGAGGGAGACAATGTCATCGTGCTGACTCCGATAAGTTTCCCATTGGCTGCTCTGGGAGGACAGATCGAAGTTAAAACCCTAGAAGGCGCCGAGAAGATCCAAATCCCGAAAGGCACTCAGGCGGGTCAGGATTTCAGGTTGTCAGGTAAGGGTATCCCTCACTTGCGGGGTAGGGGCCGTGGAGACCTCATCACGGTTGTTTATATTCAGACCCCCAAAGAACTTACTCAGGAGCAGGAAGATTTGCTTAGACGTCTGGCGGAGATCGAAGGGTCGCAGGTCACAGCCAAGAAAAAGGGATTTTTTTCGAGAAAAAAATGACAGATCGAATAACAATCCTGGGAGTAGGGAATATACTACTTCGAGATGAGGGGGTAGGCGTACGTGTAGTGGAAGAACTGAAGAAAGGCTACACATTCCCGGAGAACGTGAGTCTGGTGGACGGAGGGACACAGGGATTGTGGCTATTGGCAACGATCCAGGAATCCGATCACCTT
>JAJYDQ010000134.1 GCA_021777225.1 Deltaproteobacteria bacterium | reverse complement strand
CACTTGACCGGATGGAAAGAGATACCGCGAATTTCAAAGACGAGATGCGTGTTTTCAAAGAGGAAATGAGGACCTTCAAGGATGAAACGCGTCGTGAGCATCGCAATTTAAACAAGCAACTCGGCGAAATCGCCAACAAACAGGGTCGTATGACCGAAGATCTCGTAGCTCCGAGCATTTGCCGCATACTTCAGGAGCTGGTCAATTGTCCACCAAACCTCGGCTGTGGTCTTCTGGTAAGACCAAGGCGAATCAATCCGAACGACAGGAGCAGGACCAAAGAATTTGACGCAATAGCTGAATGTGGCGATTATGTCCTGGTTAATGAAACCAAGAGCAATTTGAAGCCCACTGATATCAATAAATTAGTGAAAACAATTCAGAAAGTCAGGGAATATTTCCCTGAATATGCGGATAGAAAAATAATTGGTTCTCTCGCCACCTTGTATGTTGATGATAGCCTTGTGAAATTCGCTTCTCGTAAAGGGATCATTGTTTTGGCCGTGGGCGATGAATTGATGGATGTAAAGAACGAACCCGGCTTTAAACCCGCCATACTTTGATTCAAAAAACACGTGACCCCAAATTACCCATGGCACAGCCATGGGCTCACCGGGTGTGTTGGACCGCAGGAGCGGCCCAAAGACGACCCAATGCACGGTAGGGGCTCAAGATCTTGAGCCCCTACAAAATCTGTATAACCCTAACAGGGTTAATGGGACGTTCTCTCAAGAGTGATCCTATTTGCCCCTCTTGATGGGGCAACACTTATGAGCCCACGGCTATGCCGTGGGGAGGAAAGTCATTTTTGTATGAATAACACACAGGCTCGGAGGCCTGTGCCCACCGAATGGCGAACAATGACCCAAAAGAGCCCACGATGGGCGATGTGTCCCTACGGTATTAGTTCTTCTAATGGATCGGTTGTGATATGTTCATGTCAGCATGGAAATACGAGGGCGTAAAAAAGTTCTAGACTTCCTGAGTTCGGGTGACGCGAAAGCCACGAAGCTTTTCCCCGGTTGGTTGATCGACACAGAAAGAGCGGCCTGGAACTCTCCCTTGGATATCAAAAACAATAATCGCACAGTAGACTTCCTGCCCGGCAATAGAGTTGTCTTCAATCTCGGCGGGAATGATTATCGCATAGTTGCCGAGATTGATTATCAACGTCAGGTTGTGCTCATCCGCTGGGTGGGTTATCATAAGGACTATGATCGGATCAACGCTAGGGTGATCTAGAATTTTTCTCCGTGGTGTCATCATGATAATTGAACCGATTAGAACCGAGGCCGATTACGAAGACGCAATGGCCAGGATAGACGAATTATGGGGTAGCGAACCAGGCTCACCGGAGGGCGACGAACTTGATGTGCTGATTGCGTTAACTGGCGCCTATGAAAAAAAACACTACCATATTGATCCGCCGGACTCTCTCTCGCTCCTCGAATATAGGCTCGACCAACTCGGTTTGACTGAAAAAGAGATTCAACGTGTGATGGAATTCAGGAAAAAAGTTCCCGAAATCATGTCGCGAGAGAGTGGTCTTAGCCCGGAAATTATTCAGTCATTCAAAGACATTCCATTTGAGGCGTTTTTAGTTCCAGCGGATTAATTCACATGGCGCCGGGGCCCCTGCTTGTCATTTCCACCGTTAATGAATTAATTTAAGAGGTTATGCCAATTTGCCCCGGACAGGGGCATATATTGGTAGGGGCGACGGCTTGCCTCGTCCGGTTTTCCGGTAACACCGTGGGTAGGTTGCCGCTGTATGTCATTTCGACCCCCAGGAGAAATCCATCCCGTTACCGAATACGTACATGACCGCCCATATAGTCAAACAGCGGCTTGGAAAGATTTCTCGTCGCAAGGCTCTGTCGAGATGACACGCCCAGAACCAAAAAACCCACGGTTACCCATGGGCATGTTGTTGCATCTAGCTATCACCCCTAACAGGGGTATAATAATTCAGCCCCCGGTAACACACCGGGGGTATGGGGATGATTTGGGTGTTCACTGGTCAATTTGCATGGGTCCGGGGCATTAACAAAAAAACCAATTTTGTGTACAATAGGCTATAGCTACATCATAAACACAGAGTGCAGGATACTTTGAGTGGCTCAATACGACATCAAAAACCTTGACTTAGCGGTGTTTTCGGATCACGCCGAACATCAGATCAGCCGCAGGGGAATTTCCGCCAAAGATGTCCAAGCAGTTCTCTCTAACCCCTATAGCATTGAACTGTTGCGAGAGGGTCGTGTCGTGGTTCAAGGCCGTGTCATGTCAGTGGTTTCCCGGAGATCTGCTTTATTAAGAATTTTTGTTGATGTTGACCGGAATCCTCCAGTAATAGTGACAGCCTACAAAACTAGTAAACTGGAAAAATACGGAGTCCAAGATGAACGTGACATACGATTCCAAGACTGACACTCTTACCGTAATCTTCAAGCCAGGAACGGTGGCGGAGAGCGATGAAGGCAAAAATGGCATTATCCTCGATTACGATGAACATGGTGACCTTGTCAGCCTAGAAATACTTGATGCTTCGAAGAAGATGCCTGATTACTCGACATTCCAATTTAAAGTAGCCTAACTACCGGCTCAGAGATGCTAGAGATTAATATTGGACCGCAGGAACGGCCCAAATTGGAATACTCTTGAGAGTTAACATATTTGCCCCCCTCTTGATGGGGCAACACTTATGAGCCCACGGCTGTGCCGTGGGAATTGGTTGTGCTATTCGTCGGTCGGCCTGTGCCCACCGAACCCAGGACAGGCTACTGCTTCAACTCCCGGCTCCGTTCCTCCACCACATTCAGGAAACGCCACCACACCAGTTCAAGGTATTTCTGATACGATGGGTCGTCATGCGTCGGAACAACCCACCGTACCGACAATTCAGAATAATTGAACAGCCGAGACCCATTCCTTTTCGGCGCATCCGGATGCGGGTCCCGGTTATTTTTCCAGGTATATGGTTTGAAGCCGTTAGAACTGACTTCTACTGTGTCAAAATCAAGGTCGCGCACCCCAACTTCCAGCAATGCCACCAGTTCATCATGCGATTTTACACGCCTGAGCCGCCCCTCCATGTAAGTGTTGAATGTTGACAGGAACTGGCAGTCGTGCCGGTTCTTGATGCTGGTCGTTATCCTGTCGATTCGGTTAATCCGAAGCACAACAGCCATTACGCCTACCAGAACGCCAACCGCCAGCCCTGCGATTATCAATGGGAAATATTTTTCAGGATTGAAATTGATCAGGAGCGCCACAGCACAGAAAAGAGCGCTAAAAATATAAAAAATCCCGATAACAAGCCGGCGCCTCTGGAACATTTCCATGAACCGGTGATGGATATGGCCCGCATCCGGCAGGAAAATCCTTCTCCCGCTAATCCACCGGCGGGCAACTGAGAGCGCAACATCCATCAGGGCTATGCCAAAGGGCAGGAGCAACGCTACAAATGTGGTTAAACTCGTATAGCGCTGGCTCGATCCCGTTACAATGTCGCTTGTCGCAAGAGCGCTCAGCATGAACCCCAGCGCAAGGCTCCCGGAATCCCCCATAAAAATGCTTGCCGGCGGAAAGTTAAACCTCAGGAAGGCCAAAAGACTGCCCACAATTGTAAAACATATCGCGGTGACAAACATGTATCCCCTGTTGAACCCGAGGATACCGCAGGTGATCGCCGCAAAAAGACATATCCCGGCAGCCAGCCCGTCCATACCATCAATAAGGTTTACAGCGTTGGTGATCACAAGCACGATAAAACCAAAAAGCAGATACCCGAACAGACCAAGGTCCGCCAAACCGTAAAACGGGACCACAATCTTCCCTATTGTGTTGCCGCCAACCAGCAGAATACTTATGCCAAATAGCTGTCCAAGGAGCTTTTTGCGCCACCCGAGCTTGATCCAGTCATCAATGGTTCCAAGGACAAGTATCGATGTCGTGCCAACAAATAACGATAAAAACTTGGGGATCCTGTCATGAGCGATTGAACTGGAGTCAGTAATCAGCAGATAAAGATAAACGAGGAAAAGTATTATCTGTGGAGCGAAGATCGCGGGCCCGCCCAGAACAGGGATTGCTCCGTCATGGATCTTACGGCCGCCGGGATATGATACAAAGCCATGCGCAAAGGCCAGTTGCTTGGCCACAGGTATTAACAGATAGGTTAATATAAACCCAAAAGCAATAAAGAGAGCTAAATATTCAATTTCGATGTTCAAAATGGCCCCCGATATCAACGTGCGTCTGCAATACTAATTGGATTGATTATAACATAAAATACCAACATCAAACATCCCCATGGCGTAGCCATGGATGATAGGGCGACGAGTAACAAACACGGATGCAACCCCAAGATTACCCATGGCGGAGCCATGGGCTCACCACGTGTTGGACCGCAGGAGCGGCCCAAAGGGGAATGGTTTTAAGAGTAATCATATTTGCCCTGGCAGGGGTAACACATATGAGCCCACGGCTGTGCCGTGGGTTGGCTTCGTTGGTAACAGTTAAGGTCACACCGTCGGTAAAACCTCATCATCGAACGACACAGTTTTATGATGATTTAGTTGGTTCTGGATGTATAGTTTTACCTTTTCGACGTCCGAATAGCTGACGGAGAAGGCTCCATAACCTGTTTGCCAGGCAAAATGTGAAAATTCATCCGATAGCTCCTTAATCCAGTCGGTGGCGCCCTTTTTCAGTCTGCCTACGATCTGCGAGAGAGAATGAGTTCGAGACATTATATAATGTTTCAGCCGAATCTGGACAAAAACTGAGAGAAAAAGTTGTTAGTTGCCCGACGGGAGTCATAATATGAACCCCGGAACATGGAGGAGGGATATGCATGAGCGTCCAACTGACAACGGTGGAAGGCAAACAGCGCAAGAAGTTCACAGCCAATCAAAGGCTGGAGATCCTGAGGGAATGGGATGCCACGGGCAATGGAGTGGAAGTCTCGCGACACCATGGGATTCATCCCTTGACCCTGTATCGTTGGAAGAAGAGACTGGAACAGGGAGCTGCGGAGTTTCTAAAGGGAACCCGGGCCAAACCGAATCCAGAGGTCAAGGAACTACAAAGGGAGAATCAGAAGCTCAAGGACACGGTGACTTTACTGTCTCAGGAACTAATGCTTTTGAAAAAAAAGATGAACTTGGTTTGACGGGTAGGAAGTCAGGTCAAGCTTACACTCAGGAGCAGCGCCAAAGGATTCTGGACACAGTGGAAAGGCTCAAGTCACAAAGAGTTTCAACTACTAACTCCTTGCTGGGATTAAATATCCCTCGATCCACCTTTTATTTCTGGAAGAGCTTCAACGCCAACAAAACTAGTCCAACTTCGTCCAACGCTTTGTTGGAAAGTGAGACGAAAAGCGTTATCTCGATGAAAGAGAAACAACCTCATTTGAGTCATCGCCAAATCAGTGGATTATTAAGACATCAAGATGTCTGGGTAAGCTCATCAAGCTGTTACAGGACGCTAAAATCTCAGGAATTGGTATGGGAATGGACTCTACGAGAAGCTCCCTGGAAAACAGCTCATTATGAGCCATTTAGACCGAATCAGATCTGGGGCGAAGACTGGACCGGTATAGTTATTGACGGACTGCGTCACTATGTATTGACTATACTGGACATGTT
>JAJYDQ010000133.1 GCA_021777225.1 Deltaproteobacteria bacterium | reverse complement strand
TGAAGGTCTTGTGAAAAATCGCCACCTTCGGATCAGTCAGTGTTTCCTTGCGTCTCAAAATGTCGTGCCTGATAGGGTCGAGCAAACCAGGGACATCAATCCCGTTAGGACACCTTGCCCCACATGTGTGGCAGGTCAGACACAGCCATATGCTCTTGGACTGAACAATCCTGTCCACATCTCCCAGTACGGCCAGACGAACAAGCTGATGAGGCAAAAGATCCATCTCTGGCGCGACTGGACAACCAGCCGAACATTTACCGCACTGATAACACTGATTTATTACTGATACTAAATCCGCCGACATGGGTGAATTTTGCGATGAAGCGGTCATATTGGCCTGGAGCATTTTCTTCTCCTGTTTATAAGCTACGTAATCCCAAGATATTTTTCCGGTTCGACCTCATTTACAACAGTCGAAGCCCCATCTAACCTGCGATCAGACCTACGAAGCCTCCTTGACAAGCAACGTGTCTATCTCAGCGAATACCTGATCATCCCTAAAATGCTGAAGATCAATTGCGTTGCCCGGGCAAACGGATGAACATATCCCGCATCCCTGACACAAGGCTGGGACTATTTCCGCCTTGTGGTCCTCATTGATGAACGGCGCGCCATACGGACAGAGTCTCACACATGTCAGACATGCTGCGCACTTGTCAGGATTAACCTTGGATATGACACCGGGGAACGTCATCTTCTCCTGGCTTACGAGGATAGACGCCCTTTGAGCCGCTGCGGTAGCCTGCGCTATCGACTCATCAATCGGTTTTGGATAATGGGCCAATCCGGCGAGAAATACTCCCTCTGTCGTGAAGTCAACCGGCCTAAGCTTCATGTGGGCTTCTACGAAGTATCCATAGGAATTGACTGTAACCTTGAACAACTGACCCATTTGTTTGTTTGTTTCTCCTGGGTCAATAGCCGAGGCAAGGGTTACCAGGTCCGCCGTGATTGTCATATCGCGATCCAGCGCGGGGTCTTTGACTGTAACTTTTACTTTGTCTCCAACCATCTCGCACACCGGTTTGTTTTCCGGATCAAACCGTACAAATATGACTCCCGCCTTCCTGGCTTCGGCGTAAAACTTTTCAAGCAGTCCATAAGTTCTAAGATCTCTAAAAAGTATATAAATGTTCGCTGTTGGGTTTATCTCCCTTAACCGGCCGGCAAGACGAACCGACCCTGAACAGCATATCTTGGAGCAGTAGGGGCGCTCCTCGTCACGCGAACCTACACACTGTATAAACACGGCGTTTTTGATATTCTTGAGACTTGGGTCGCCAGCTATTATTCGTTCTTCCAGAGAATGTTGGGTCTCAACAGCCTTGCTTTCTCCGAACAAATATTCTTTGGGCTTGGACTCTACAGCCCCAGTCGCTATGATTGCGGCGCCGAATTCAATATCCTTTCCATCTCCATTGATAATTGTTCCCTTGAAATGAGCGACATGTCCTGACAGATTTGTAAATGAAGCGTTTTTAAAGACTTCAATTTTGGAGTGGTTTTCGACTTTGTTAACCAGATCTTCGACAAACGGTTTTACAGGCTCACCCTGAATAGTACGTTCAATATACAGGGCGTTTCCACCGAGTTTATCTGACTTTTCGACAAGATAAACATGGAATCCCTGATCAGCCAAGTTAAGCGCCGCCGTCATGCCTGAGACCCCTCCACCCAATACAAGAGCGTCATGGACGACGTCCATTTTCGATTTCTGCAAGGGGGCCAAGCGCCTGGCTCTTGCAACCGCCATCCTGGCCAGGTCCATGGCCTTCAATGTGGCCCCTTCCTTGTTGTGAGCGTGGACCCAGGAACACTGGTCCCTAATATTCGTCATCGTGAACAGATATGGATTCAGGCCGGCCTTTTCCATTGTTAACTGGAACATGGGTTCATGCGTCCTTGGACTACATGCGGATACAACTACACGGTTGAGATTATGATCCCTGATGATGTCAAGGAACTGTTCCTGAGTGTCCTGTGAACACGTAAACAGCTTCTCGTCAGCGAATACCACATTTGGCAGGGTCTTGACATGCTCTACGACACGCGGCACATCTACAACATTGGCGATGTTTATCCCGCATCGGCAAATGAAAACCCCAATTCGTGGCTCTTCTCCGGAAACGTCCCTTTGAGGCGGAAATTCCTGTTTTACAGCCAACGTGTTTCTGGCGGAAGTCAGCAGTTTGGATGAGGCCCCGGCTGCGGCTGACGCTTCCATAACGGTCTGAGGGATGTCTTTAGGTCCCTGGAACATACCCGCGACAAAGACACCCGGCCGGTTTGTAGAAACTGGTTCAAAAGAGGTTGTAGAGCAGAATTTGGATTCGTTGAGGCCAATGCCCAGTTTACCGGCCAGTTCTATCGATTGTTCGGACGTCTTGAGCCCCACTGCCAGCACAACCATGTCGAAAGTTTCTGTCACGAGCTTTTGCTGTTCATCGAGATAGGTAATTTGAAGGTTGTGGGTCAACGGATCTTCAACGACCCGGCTGACCATTGACCTTATAAAACGAACCGCGCCGGAGCTCTTTGCTCTTTCGTAATATGCGTCAAAGTCTTTCCCATAAGCCCGAATATCCATGTAGAATATTGTAGGTTCGATGTTGGTATCATGCTCTTTGGCTATGACCGCTTCCTTTATGGACGCCATACAACAGATGGAACTACAATGAGGCATGCCTTTTTGCGAGTCTCGTGAACCAACACACTGAATCCATGCCACCTTTTTTGGATGTTTTTCGTCAGATGGTCTTCTGACTTCACCGGCGTTGGGGCCCGATGCGCTCAGCATTCTTTCGAATTCCATGTTTGTCAGGACGTTAGGGGCCGTGCCGTACGAGAATTCACCACGAATCTTTCCGGGATCAATCATCTCGTAACCCGTGGACAGAATCACTGAGCCCACCTCAACATCAAGAAAGGCGTCTTCCATCGTATGATCTATGGCTTGCGCAGGGCATGCCTTAACGCATTCCATACACTCGGAACACACACCGCAATTCAAACATCTATTGGCTTCCCTCAGCGCCTCTTCTTCAGCCAGGGCAAGCTCAACTTCCTTAAAACCCTTTCGTTCCGTTGCCGCGATTTCAGGGGTGATTGCCCGCGGTTCACTTTTAAGCTCTTCGGGGATCGGTGGGTATTCCGGATTTTCAGGGAATTTAAAAGGCCTTCCTTCGGCAAGATCCAGACCGTTGATGAATCTGTGAATCGATTCAGCGACTTCTTTGCCGGCGGCCACCGCTTCCACAACGGTTGCGGGTCCGGAAACAGCGTCACCGCCCGCAAACACTCCCTCAATTGAAGTCGCGAACGTGACTTTGTCACTCTCGATAGTATTCCTTCTAGTTTGCGCCAAAGACCCCATCGAATCCCAGAGAGCCGGATCAATAATCTGGCCGATTGCCGGAATAATCGTGTCCGTGTCAATAACATATTCAGAACCGGCGACAGGCACAGGTCGGCGGCGCCCGCTAGCGTCTGGCTCGCCCAATTGCATGCGCACAGCCTTAAGACCTTTGACTTTTTCTCCGGAAACTACAACTTCAACCGGAGCAGCGAGGAACTGAATTTTTACCCCTTCTTCCAAAGCGGCGTGGACTTCTTCTTCAAACGCGGGCATTTCGGCCCTTGAACGTCGGTAAAGAATTGTAGAATCAGCCCCGAGTCTTACTAAAGTTCGCGCAGCGTCAACGGCGACATTTCCACCACCAATGACGACAGCTTTTTTGATTCCTTCGAATTTTTTCCCCAAAGCTGCATCTTTGAGAAAATCCACTCCCTGAATCACGCCGGGAGAATTTTCTCCAGGGATGGCGAGTTTCGAGCCCTTCTGGCATCCGACGCCCAGAAATATCGCTTTGTAGCCCTGATTCTTAAGATCATCGATACTCAAGTCTCTGCCCAGGGCTGTATTTGTTTTGGCTTCCACCCCGAGACTCAAAATGTGGTTGATCTCTTTTTCGAGCACATCCCTGGGTAGCCTGTATTCCGGGATTCCAACACGAAGCCATCCGCCCAGCACTGGGGCGGCTTCCAGAATAGAAACCCTATAACCCTTTAGAGCAAGGTAATAAGCGGCTGACAGTCCTGCCGGACCAGAACCTACGATAGCTACCTTTTCCTCACGTGGTGTAATTTCCGGAATTGCAAGTGATGAATAATCTACCTGATCCGCAGCGAACCTTTTCAGTTTACATATTGATATAGGCTGGTCTTTTTCCGCCCGACGACAGGCCGTTTCGCATGGATGCGGACATACCCTGCCCAGGACTCCCGGCAATGGAAGGTTTTGGTAGATTAATTCAACAGCTTCCTTGTATTTGCCCTTACCGATAAGGGCGACATAACCCTGAACATTTATGTGAGCAGGGCAGGTCATTACACATGGGGCGCGGTCAACTTTATCTATAACGAAAGTTTGCGGTATAGTCTGGGGGAACAACCGATAGGTCGCTGAGCGTTTGCTCAATTCCTGGTCAAAGGCGTTCGGAACTTTTACCGGGCAGGCTGTGGCGCAATCTCCGCATGCCTTACACCGATCTTTTCGAATGTATCGGGATTTCTGTTTAATACGGACCTTGAAGCGGCCCGCTTCGCCCTGGATATCATCAACCTCACTATAGGATAGAAGTTCTATATTGGGGTTTTGGCCTACCGTAACCAATTTTGGGGAAAATATACAGGTCGAGCAATCGTTCGTAGGGAAGGTCTTGTCGAGCTGAGCCATCCGCCCGCCAATACCTGTCTGACTTTCAACCAGGTAAACCTTATAACCCGATTCCGCCAGGTCTAACGAGGCCTGAACGCCAGCTATGCCGCCGCCGACGACAAGAGCGGCGCCTACAACATCCTTCGGTTGGGCCATAATTATCTCACTTTCCCAATTTTGTTATTTGTTTTTGGATGAAGAATTATATCTTTTTTATCAGCATGCTCTCTGCCTGTCAACTATTCAGACACTATTCAGGCAGGGGCCGGATTGACCTATTCCGGATGATTGAATACTATCGCGAATCATTTTTCTCATTTGGGACAAAAATTCCCAGGTTACCTCAGGGGTAGCCACAGGCAATAATGAACAATTCTGGTAAAGAGGTTCTTTATCAATTGGATAACGACCGACGTTAACCGAGACCGGCCAAAGCGCAGAACCCGGGATTGGAGAATATTCCGCCAGCTTTGGATAAGCTCCGGCTTCGAGGGCCTTTTCAACATCCTGTTCTATTTGAGCGGAGGTTTGGCCTGGGAGCCCTACAAGAAGGTAAACTCCAATCTCACTGGTATCAAACCCTGTGTCTTTCAAATAGCCCACAGCTCGGATGAAATCTTTCCAGTTGGTTTTTCCTCCAGATGTTTTATGAAAGTTGTCCGATGTGCTTTCAAGGCCTAATCTAATAGTTTTGAATCCCGCACGTTTCATTGATGCCGCTACTCTTGGGCTAATTTCAGAAACATGGAGACCGTTAGGGGTATGCCACTTCAATCCTGGCTTTAAGGACGAAAATGCGTCCAGGATTGGTAGAGCATGTTCATTGGCATGGCATAGGAATGCGTCGTCATACAGAACAATTTCATCCACATTATATTTCAAAATGTTTGTTTCTATTTCTCTATAGCCTTTGCCTAAAGTTTTTTCTTAATGGCGTATGT
>JAJYDQ010000056.1 GCA_021777225.1 Deltaproteobacteria bacterium | reverse complement strand
GTCCCTCGGAAATAATTAGCGTTGACAGATTTTAGCCGACATCGTTTTACAGGAGGAGCGGAAAGTGTCCATGGCCAAATTGTCTACCAGCATAATCTTTTTTCTAACGGTCGCTCTCGTATCATTGGCGGTACCTGTTCCCGGCCATTGTAAATCAGTGGAACTCACTTATTCAATTTTCTTCCCCGCTACTCACGGTCACACCCTTTTAGCCACGGAATGGGCCAAAGAAGTTGAAAAAAGGACCAATGGCGCAGTTAAAATCAGTATGTACCCTGGGGCGACGCTGACTCCGGCAGACCAGTGCTACGACGGAGTTGTCACGGGCATATCTGATATCGGCATGTCGGTTCTAAGCTATGCCAAGGGCAGGTTCCCACTAACGGAAGTCATAGATCTTCCTCTCGGCTATAAGAGCGGGCTCCAAGCTACACGCCTGGTTAACGCATATTACGAGAAGTTCAAGCCAAAGGAACTCGCTGACACGAAAATTATGTATCTTCACGCCCATGGACCTGGAATTTTCCACACCAAAAAACCGGTTAAAACTATGGAAGAACTTAAAGGTATGAAGATAAGAGGGACAGGAACAAGCATCAAGGTTGTTGAGGCTCTTGGCGCCACGCCTGTCGCCATGCCGCAGCCCGAAACTTATGACGCGCTACAAAAAGGCGTGGTGGATGGCTTGCTTTCTCCAATTGAAACGCTCAAAGGATGGAAATTCGCAGAAGTCATCAAGTCAACCACCGAGAATTTTGGTTCAGCGTACACTCTGGCCTTCTTCGTAACAATGAACAAAAAGAAATGGGACTCCCTGCCATCCGATGTTCAGAAAGAAATCGAGAAAATCAATGCTGAGTGGGTCGACAAAACGGGGAATGCTTGGGATCAGATGGACAAGGAAGGTAAGGAATTTACCCTGGCCAGAGGAAATCAGGTTATCCAGCTTTCCAAAGAAGAAGATCAACGTTGGGCTAACGCATGCAAACCGCTTTTGATGAAGTACGTCGAGATTACAAAGGCAAAAGGTCTACCCGGTCAGGAAGCTCTGGATTTTTGCTTGAAATGGATGAAAGAAAACCCTTGATATACGGCTAAAACTGCACCTTAAATGGGTTGTGTTGGCGAAGCCTTTTTGCGATAGACGAATAATATTTAACCGTACAACCTGAGTGGCTGAAGATCAAAATGAATTTTAGTCTTGGTGTTAGGCCGCAATAGCGGTTTTGTGGGGTGAATGTGACTTCTTTGTCTTCAATGGTGAGAACTATTGCCAGGTCGATGTACGTGATAGCGGGAGTGGCGCTGACATTAAGCATGCTGCTAACGGTCAGCGACGTAATACTGCGAACCCTAAAGCATCCGATAACTGGAACATTCGAGCTTGTAGGACTTTTGGGAGCGGTGGTTATCGGTTTCTCTCTTCCCGAAACATCACGGGTAAGAGGTCATGTTATAATGCATTTCCTCACGGAGCGTCTGCCGGATGGAGCCAAGAGGGGTTTACATGTTCTGACCAGGATTCTCGCTATCGGGACTTTTGCCATAATAGCCTGGAATCTTGTGGCGTTGGGCGACACATTTAGACAAACCGGCGAAACAACCCCTACATTGCAGCTTCCATTTTATCCAATCTGCTATGGCATAGCCGCATGCTGTTTTGTGGAATGCCTCGTGCTCCTGGTGGAGATCTTCAACAGGGAGGAAAAACAGACATGAGTCTTCTCACGCTGGCGGCGCTGTTGGTAGGATTGTTGTTCCTGTTTTTCCTGTTAGGTCTGGAAATAGGCTTCGCTATGGGATTGGCAGGATTTATAGGGTTCGCTGTGGTTCGTGGATTGGACGCGGCAATGAGTCTCGTAGCCAAGGATGTTTACAGTGTGTTTTCCTCATATGGTTTTACGGTTATCCCCATGTTTGTTCTTATGGGCCAGGTGGGGTCGAGCGGAGGAGTGGCCCGCAACCTGTACGATGCGACCTACAAATTCATGGGGCATATCCCGGGTGGCCTGGCTATAGGCACTATCGCCGCCGCTACGGCCTTCAAGGCGATATGCGGCTCAGCTCCGGCTACAGCGGCTACCTTCGCTACAATTGCGGTGCCTGAAATGGACCGATACAAGTATGACAGGAAGCTGTCATGCGGAACAGTTGCCACGGTGGGCACATTAGGCATCATTATCCCTCCAAGTGTGGTGCTCATCGTCTATGGGATACTTACTGAAACATCGATTGGCAAACTTTTCCTGGCAGGTATTATTCCTGGACTTATGGTGGCCATCTCCTTTCTGATTACGGTAGTTGGGTGGTGCACATATAACCCTGCCCTCGGTCCAAAAGGAGAAAGATCGACATGGAAACAACGGATAGCCTCCCTACCCCCTGTCATATGGGTGTTTGTCATATTTGCGCTTGTGGTAGGCGGACTCATGCAAGGATTTTTTACACCAACTGAAGCGGGTAGTGTGGGGACCTTCGCTGTGCTAATATTGACGCTTTTCCAGAAAGAAATGACCATAAAGGGATTCATAAAAGCTGTAACAGGGACCCTAAGAATCGCATGCATGGTCCTGACGCTCATAGCAGGCGCAACTATCCTAGGACATTTCTTCGCTGTTACAAGAACACCGTATATGGTCGCCGAGTGGTTGACCCACCTGAGTGTTGACCGTAGCGTAATCATACTCATAATAATTGCGGTTTACCTCATAGGGGGGTCATTCATCGAGCATCTTGCTTTCCTGATTCTCGCCACACCGATATTCTTGCCAGTGGTCCTGAAACTAGGTTACGATCCTGTCTGGTTTGGGGTCATAGTCGGGGTTGTCACAATGATCGGAGTCATTCTTCCCCCAATGGGAATTAATGTCTTCGTAGTGTCCGGGGTCACCGGGGAGTCGACTGCCAATGTCTATAGGGGGAGCTACCCTTATATAATCGGCATGAGTATATGTCTTTTAATTCTTCTGTTTTTTCCACAGATCTCCCTGTGGCTGCCTAATCTTTTCATAAGTTAACCATGATCAGCGTTGAACCACAAATTTCTTGACAGACTTCTCAGCCGATAGTACATGTAAATCTAAAGAGGAATTTTAGAAAATGATTAATGGTTTCCAGATTAGCGCTGTCAATCGATTTTTTATGTTTTACTATTTTGTGCCCCCTGGAGGGTAAGACGCGCTCCTGCGATTAACAGGCTGGACCTCAAATAACCAAAAGATGCGGAGCAAAAGTTCCGCATCTTTTTTTTTGGGAGGAACACATGGTCGTCGTAATGAAGAAAAATGCCAATGAAAACCAAATTTCCAGGGTCCTGTTCAAGATTGAAGCCCTGGGATCAAAAGCCCATCTATCCAGAGGGAATATCCGAACCATAATTGGTGTTGTGGGAGACAACAGCAATATCGAACCCGGAGTTTTTGAATCTCTCGATGGGGTTGAGCGGGTGGTTCCCCTACTCGGCCCTTTCAAACTTGCCAGTCGAGATTTCAGAAAAGAAAATTCGGCCTTCTCCATAGACGGTTCACAAATCGGAGGAAAGAAAATTGTCATGATGGCTGGTCCTTGTGCCGTGGAAAGCAGAGAACAACTGATTGAAGCGGCGTTGGCCGTGAAGAAGGCCGGAGCGGTCGCCCTAAGAGGCGGCGCTTTTAAGCCCAGAACTTCTCCTTACAGCTTTCAGGGCCTTGGAGAAGAAGGTCTCAAGATCCTTGCCGAGGCTAGAGACATCGTCGGTCTTGCGATTGTTACCGAAGTGATAGCTCCCGAGCAGGTTTCGCTGGTCGCCCAATATGCCGACGTGCTCCAGGTGGGGGCGAGAAACATGCAGAACTATGCTCTGTTAAACGCTGTCGGAGAATCTCACAAACCTGTTTTACTCAAAAGGGGCCTCAGCAGCACCATAGAAGAGTTCCTCAATGCAGCCGAATACATCCTGTCTCACAACAATCCCAGGGTGATATTATGTGAACGGGGAATCAGAACTTTTGAAACCTACACCCGCAACACCCTGGACATAAACGCCATTCCCGTGCTGAAATCTTTGAGTCATCTTCCAGTTGTGGTTGACCCCAGCCACGGAACAGGGAAGCGTGAATACGTCGCAGCGGTGAGTCGAGCGGCAATTGCCGCTGGGGCGGATGGATTAATTGTCGAGGTGCATCCTGATCCTGAAAATGCGCTATCAGACGGCGCCCAGAGCTTACGACCCCAGGAGTTTGAAAATCTGATGGCCGAGTTGCGTCCTGTCGCAGAAGCTGTGGGGCGATGCCTTTAAAATGAAAGCCGTGAGGTGATTCTCACTCCGGTTAGTGGACTTGCTTCAAACTGGGTTGACAACCTATCCTGGACTCGATAGCGGCCGATTTTTTCAGCGTCGGGCCAGAGTAACAGGGTGAAAAGCTGCGTTGTTCATGTTAAACTAGAATAGGCGCTGAACAGGGTAGCTTTTCATGCTGTGAAAACATTACTCTTGCCGCCATCATCCCGTCCGAATTCAAATGACGCTTCCAATGAGCGCCGACGTAACCTCTAATTGACTTTAGATATTTGCGAAACGGTGTATTGGGCGACCATTGGATTGCTTAGGTCGCTCCATCCGCGCCATGCGGGAAATATATTCTGTATTTCAAAATCAAGGAGGTTTTTGCATGTCGAATGGTCAAACACCAACAGGAAACCCTGGAGTAGTCGGATTAGCGGGATTCGGTCTAACAACCATGCTCCTTCAGTTTCACAATGTAGGTTGGTGCGGCGTAGGCCCAATAGTAGCACTGGCATTTGTATTTGGAGGGCTTGCGCAGATGATGGCTGGCTTCCAGGAATTCAAATGCGGTAACAATTTCGGTTATAGCGCGTTTGTCGCTTATGGCTCATTCTGGATTTCGCTTGGGATAATTTTCATGCTGAATTATTTCAACATTTATCACTCTGGCACTTCGGATGTTGGATGGTTTCTCGTAGGCTGGACACTTTACACGTTTATCATGTGGATTCCTGCGATGAGGATTCATGGAGCCATGGCTACTACTTTTACCCTGTTGCTTATCGGGTTCATACTACTTGACCTGGCTCACTTCGGTTATCCCGACATGACGAGGATAGCCGGTTTTGAACTTATGCTATGCGCCCTTTCCGCCTGGTACATGATGGCTCACGTTATTTTCGCCCAGGTGTTCGGGAGAGACGTGTTACCGGTAGGCAAACCCTGGATCAATTGAGAATATCATAAGATTTATGAAGGAATTTTTTAAAAGGAGTAAATCTGGAATAGAGCTAAGGAGGACGATATGAGAAAACTGTATGTCACAGCGGCGGTATTTGCGATTCTGTGTTTTTCGATGGTAGCAGCGGCTCAACAGGCAGCTACTAAGGAAGAATGTGTCATTAAATGTCATGAAGCCGCAGCGCTGATTAACTCCAAAGGTTTGGACGAGGCCATAAAGGAAATCAGTGACCCTAAAGGTCCTTTCGTTTGGAAAGACAGCTATGTATTCCTTATGAATATGGAAGGCAAGATGTTGGCGCATCCAATGCAGCCGGAACTTACCAAGCTTCCCCACTGCCTTTTAATTACTGATCCAACGGATAAGGCGCTCTTTGTAAGTTTTGTAAATCTCGCCAAAACCGTCGGCCACGGATGGGTCGAATACATGTGGCCCAGACCAGGACACAAGTCCCCATCCAAGAAAATTACATACATCTACCGGGTCCCCGGTAAGGACCTTTTTGTAGGCGCCGGCGTTTATGTTGGGGGGATGATGTATTGATATAGGGCCTTTTGTCCCCATGATATTGGACGCTTATACCCAACAGAGCGCAAATTGTATTTTGCGCTCTTGTAATTTCTTCTTGGTGGAATTGGGCCACGTATATGGACTGTGTTAGTTAAATTTTTCCATTGACGGAACCCAGCTAGACACATATCCTTATCATAAATGATAAGGATATAGTTCTGATGATGTCAGACGTATGGTCAAATCTTAAAGACCGCCTGTTTTTTTCAGTTGAAGACGTCGCTGAATTGAAGGGGATTGCCATTACTTCAGCCCATGTCCTGTGCAGCAGGTATGTCCGACGGGGAATCTTCATCCGTGTTAAGAAAAACTTTTATGTCCTCGAACGTAATTGGACTCATTACGGAACTCGCGATTTTTTTAAGATCAGCAATCACCTGAGGACGCCTTCTTACATTTCCTGCATGACAGCCCTTTCCTACTATGGGATTACCACTCAGGTTCAACGAAACTGGTATGAAAACATCACGCAACGTCACACAGTCAAAATCGAAGCCGGCGGCGCTCTATTCTCCTATACAAAGATAGCTCCTCAATATTATACCGGGTTCTTCAGGCAGGATGACGTATTTATCGCAACGCCGGAAAAGGCCTTACTCGACGCCGTTTATTTGAACAGCTTGGGAAGATATCCTCTGGATTGGGCTTCGCTTGATTCCGAACGGCTCGATATACAAAATCTTACGGCGCTTTTGACGGCCTTTCCAGAAAATGTCAGACGCAGGGTCAAAGAAAAATGCAGGATCTGATTGAACAGGAGCGATTTGAGCTAGAAGCGCTGGACCGACTCAATAGTGGTCGGTTCCTTCGCAGCCTGATTTTCGGGGGCGGAACAATGCTGCGTCTATGTCACGGTCTGGACCGTTTCTCCGTCGATCTGGATTTCTGGCTGGTCCCCCGGCAGGAAGCGCAATCGCTCTTCTGTGCTTTACAGTCTTACCTTTCACAGTATTATGTACTTAAATACGCTGCGGACAAATTTCACACTCTTCTCTTCGAACTGCGCTCACCCGTTTTTCCACGGAGCCTCAAAATCGAAATTCGCAAAGAAGTCAAAAGGATTCAAACCGAACAATCGATCGCGTTCAGCCCATCATCAACCAAGCAGGTCCTTTTGCGTACCGTATCGCTGCGGGATATGATGTCATCGAAAATTGCCGCTTTTCTAGACCGTGGCGAAATTCGGGATGCCTTTGACATGGAATTCCTTGTAAAGAAGGGCGTTTATCCCGATGCAGGACAGGAAATTGCTGTGGAGATTGCGCGCCGGTTAGATGCATTGACCCCAAGGGACTATTCGGTGAAGCTCGGCTCACTATTGCCGGCTGAAATTCGAACCTATTATCGGCAGCGAAATTTTGTTATTCTAAAGGCCGCTATTCAGAAATCACTAATCAAATTGAACTGAGAATTGACCATTTGATGATGGGCCAAAATCGCCTGTAGTCATGCCGAGCACTAATGATTTCCAATTCCCCATACAAGGAATTTTTCCATGTTAGACCACGAGAAGACAAAAGAAAAACTCATTGAAGAACTTCAGGAACTGAGGCGGAGTGTAAGGCGATTGGAGTATAAAAGTAGGGAAGACGCCTGCCAGTCGATAGAAAACTCCTCTTTAATACTCCTGAAAATGCTCGACCGTAGCAACCAGGCTTACTTGTTGTTACAGGATGGTAAACTTGAATTTCTTAATCAGGCATGTGTCGAAATGTTTGGTTATTCCCAGGGAGAATGTTCGTCCTTGCCACATATGCTGGAAAAGGTCATCCATCCCGATGATCGTGAAATGGTTAACAAATATTACTCATACCGACTCAGGTCTGATACTGCCAATCATCGTTACGCCTGCAGAATATTTTGTAAAGATGGTAGCGCCAAATGGCTGGACATTCAATCAGCCGGCCTGGTGTGGAATGACAAACTCACATTTCTTATCGTGGCCACTGACATTACTCAATACATGCAAATTCAGAGTTCGTTGCAGGAAACAGCAAGCACCCTGGAAGAACGGGTTAAGGAACTGAATTGCCTGTATCAGATTGCCAATGTCGTGCGGAAACCGGGTCTTTCACTCCCAGGAATCCTGGAGAAAGCTGTCAATCTTGTCCGAGAAGCCTGGAAGGACCCTGAAATTACGTGCGCAATGATTAGATTGGGTGGCGACATATATAAAACACCTAACTACGCCCCGTGCGCCGGGAAACAAACTGAAGCTATTGAAGTCGATGGGGCGGCTGTTGGTTTAATTGAGGTCGGTTACTTTGAAGAAAAGCCGGAAAATCGTGAAGGATCTTCCCTCAAAGGGAAAAGATCCTTGATTACAGCAATTTCGGAAATGGTGGGTGAAACGATATCAAGTAAACGATCGTTCGAAGAATTAAAAATTCTTGAAAAGGCTATCAGGACATCAATCAATGGAATTGGATTGGCTCATCCTCATGGAACGGTCTTTAGTGTAAACGAAGCGTTTCTGAGAATGTGGGGCTACCGTTCACAACAAGAGGTGATTGGAAAACACATATCAGAGTTTTTGGCAAACCCGAACACAGCAAATGAACTGATTGAACTCCTCAAGAAAGGAGATTTTGTCCTTGAGAGTACGGCCCAAAAGAGTGACGGCAGTAAATTTGAAATCCAGCTATCCATGAGTTCAGTGAAAGACGACTCCGGTAACATGGTCTGCATGATGGGGTCATTTCTGGACATCACTGAACATAAACTTCACAAGGAACTGCTTGAAGCCAGTGAACAGCGTTTCAAGATTGGCGCTCAATGCGCCAGTGACGATATATATGAATTGGAGGTTTCAACGGATAGGGTCAGTCATTATGGGTCCATTTACGAAGAACTGGGATATTCACAGGATGAAATACCGGTTACGTCCACAGCGTGGTCCAAACTGATTCACCCTGAGGATCGTGAACGGGTCATGGAATCGTTCATAAGCTGCCTGAAAAGCGAAGAAGGACACTTCGATGAAGAATACCGCATTCGACGGAAAGATGGCCAATTCAATTATTTCGTTGATCGCGCTTTTTTTCTACGAGATGAGAGCGGCGCTCCCTACAAGTTGATAGGAGCCCTGAGAGACATTACCGAAAAAAGACTAATCGAGGAGAAACTCAGTCGTGAGGCAGAAAAGCTCAAAAGCATACTCGACCATATGCAGGATGGAATCTATATAGTCGATAAGGATTACAATATTCAATATGTCAACCCCGCGTTAATCTCTGAACGTGGCGGTTTAGGTGGACGAAAATGCTATGAATATTTAGCTGGTGGCGCAGAGCCATGTCCCTGGTGTAGAATCAGGCAAGTCTTTGCTGGACTAACATTCTCATGGGAACGAACATCCGTAAAAACTGGTAAAACATATGAAATTTTCCAGACTCCTATAAGAAACCAGGATAGTTCCATCGTCTCACTCATGATACTCCACGACATCACACAACACAAACAGATGGAAAATGAACTTCGGGATAGAGAACAAAGATTTCAATCAATCACGGCTTCTGCTTTCGATGCAATCATCCTTGTCAATCACCTCGGGGAAATTGTTTTTTGGAATGCTGCTGGTGAAAGAATTTTTGGATGGAGTTCTTCCGAGGCGATTGGGAAAAACGTCCATGAGTTGTTGGCGCCATCACGGCTTCATGCTGCAGCGTTAGCAGGGCTCGAAGAGTTCAATCTTTCTGGACATGGAAACGCAGTGGGAAAGATCACTGAGTTGACTGCTGTCCGAAAAAATGGTGAAGAATTCCTGATCGAACTCTCGCTGTCCAGCTTCCGCATGCATGACCACTGGTTTGCCTCAGGATTAGTGCGTGATCTCACTGAACGCAACAAACTTTACCAGGCCCTCCGTAGTTCTGAGGAACGATTCAGACAGGTTTCAGCTAACGCTGAAGAATGGATATGGGAAGTCGATCAGGACGGTATGTACACCTATAGTAGTTCCGCTGTACATAAAATACTGGGATATTCAATAGATGAGGTAGTAGGGGAAAAATATTTCTACGACTTTTTTTTGCCGGAGGAACGCGAAAAGCTCAAAGAGTTAGCATTTTCGGAGTTTGCCGAAAAACGATCTTTCTCCCAGTTTATCAACCGTAATGTACGGAAAGACGGCGCAATCGTGACAATTGAGTCCAGCGGTGTCGCCGTATTCGACCAGCAGGGAGAAATGATAGGTTACCGGGGGGTGGACAAGGACATTACCGAGCAGGTACGGGCGGAAGCCGAAAGGCTAAGGCTTGTCACCGCAATCGAACAAACGGCGGCCACAGTACTCATAACTGGAGTTGATGGAACAATTGAATATGTGAATCCGGCGTTCGAAAGAATTACCGGATACACATCAGGCGAAGTCGTTGGAAAGAATCCCAGAATACTACAAAGCGGAAAACACGACAGAGCGTTTTATCTGGATTTGTGGAAGACCATCTCTGGAGGGAAAGTTTGGACCGGACGTTTAATCAACAAAACAAAAGACGGCGCATTAGTGTATAAAGACGGGTCTATAGCTCCTGTCAGGGGTTCGGACGGGAACATTGTCAATTATGTGCAAGTGACACAGGATGTGACAAAGGAAGTGGAACTTCAAAATCAGCTTGTTCAGGCTCAAAAGCTGGAAGCGATGGGGACTCTAGCTGGCGGTATAGCCCATGACTTCAACAATATTCTTTTCGCCATTACAGGATTCACGGAACTTGCGATGATGGACCTTCCTGCTGATAGCAGGGCTCGTTCCAACATGGAAAGAGTCATGCAGGCCGCTAAGCGTTCAGGAGATATGGTCAAACAAATCCTGGCGTTCAGCCGTCGCGGGCATGGGGAGGTTTTGTCGCTCGATTTGACGCCGCTGGTGAAAGAGGGCTTGAAGTTTCTGCGTGGAGCGATTCCCTCAACAATAGAGCTTAGACAAAGCATTGAGCCGAACCTCGACAAAATACTGGGAGACGCTACCAAGATCCATCAGGTGTTGATGAATCTCTGTATTAATGCCTCACACGCTATCAAGGACGCCAAGGGAACCATCGCCGTGGAGTTGTCCCAGATGGGACTTGGCCCTGATTTCACTGAAAAGAATCCACCTCTTGTTCCTGGAAAATATGTCAGGCTGAGAGTCAGTGACACTGGTAGCGGTATAGCCCCGGAAATTATGGAGAAGATCTTTGACCCATATTTCACAACCAAAGAGGCCGGCAAGGGAACCGGACTAGGACTATCCGTAGTTCGGGAGATAGTGCGGAGTCACAATGGAGCCATAACATTGAACAGTGGGGTTGGGAAAGGTTCCACATTCGATGTCTTTTTCCCCGTGATAGAAGAACAAGGGCCTCAGGTCGACGAGAAACCCGTTGCAGACGTTACCCCCGTGGGCAAAGAACGCATTCTGGTCGTGGATGATGAAAATCACCTACTGGAAATGTATGAGAGACAATTGAAGCGACTGGGTTACGAAGTCACATGTTCAAGTAATCCAGAAGAGGCATTGGAACTATTTCGAGGGGATCCCAGAAAATTCGACTTGGTCATTACGGATTTTACGATGCCCAAGATGACAGGGATTGAATTCGCCACAGGACTTGGTTCAATTCGTCCAGGTCTTCCAATTATTCTTTGCTCGGGCGTGAGCCAGATCGTTTCAGATTCAGAGACGAAAAAGGCCGGCATCCAAACAGTTATCTACAAACCCATCAGGCGGCCGGAAATAGCTCAGGCGATCCGGAAGGCGCTGGATCAAAAACCTTAAGGCGATCAAATCCTTATCATAGGCAGGGTGTTGGGCACAGAAGGTAGTCACATGAACCGAGTGGATCTCAAATCACGCAATGGCGTCACGTTTAGGAAAATCCTGCCATATTTAGTTTTTGTTGTTATCCTTTCGCTATCTTTATACGGTTGGAATGTCTCAAGGGAATTTCTCCAAGCTCAGGCCCACCAAAGATTTGACTTCCGTGTTGCTGAAATCACTCGGCTAGTGACTGAACGATTGGATGACCTTGGAGTGTTGCTCAGAGGAGCGGCTGGCCTCTTTATAGTATCTGATACCGTCTCCAGGCAGGAATGGCGAGATTACGTCAAAAACTTGGAAATCGAGAGACGTTTTCCGGGAATCCAGGGAATCAGCTTTGTAAAGTATATCTATCCTCATGATCTTTGGGACCACATCAGGCAGGTCAGGGCAGAGGGATTGCCTGACTATTCGCTTCGTCCGGAAGGGAGTCGAGCAGAATATAGTTCAATTGTCTACTTCGAACCAACTAATAGCAGAAACCAGAGAGCTTTAGGATACGATATGCTCACCGAACCGATTCGTCGCGTGGCCATGGAAAGGGCCAGAGACACGGGGACAGTTCGAGCCTCCGGCAAGGTTAGACTCGTTCAGGAGGTTGATACAGACGTTCAGTCTGGTTTCGTAATATGCCTCCCTGTTTATAAAAGGGGGTTGCCTGTTGAAACAGTAGATGAACGCAAAGCGTCGTTAATCGGGTACGTCAGCACGCCCTGTAGAATTCGGGACCTTATAAATGGCATTTTCGCCGACCGCATGCAAGACATTCGGCTAAAGATTTATGATGGAGATGGCACGGCCGAAAATGACCTCATGTATGATAGCGTTTCCGAACAGACAATGCCTGGCCGCAAAGAAGGGGCCCTGGCGAAAACATCATTAATCAGTTTATTCGGTCATCAATGGACACTGGACATGTCCAGTCTAACACCTCTTCATCGTCCCTACCAAACCCACCAACCTCTATCCATTCTAGTTCTAGGATGCACAATAGCCTGTTTGGCCTTTCTCCTTGTCAGATCGTTGGAGCGCACAAAAACTAAAGCCCTCACAATGGCCAACGATATGACCTCGGCGTTGAAGAGAATTAACCGTACGCTCAGAACGATTAGCCTGTGCAATGAGAATCTTATAAGAGCGACAGACGAGTTGGAATTCGTGCAAGACGTTTGTCGCATTGCAGTGACTGAAGGTGGATATCTCTTTGCATGGGTGGGGATCGCTGAAAAGAATGAGGAGAAAACCGTCCGTGTCTTGGCTCAAGAAGGATTCGGCGACGGGTATTTGGATCAAGTCCGTATCACATACGGCGAGGACAGCACGGCCAAAGGTCCTACTGGTACAGCCATCCGCAGTGGCACCCCGAGCATTTTTAGGGATTTTAATGACCCAGCGTACCTCCAATGGAAAGCGGAAGCCGAAAAACGTGGTTTCAAGTCTAGTATAGCGCTGCCTTTATTTGTAGATGGGGAGATCTTTGGCGCCCTGACCCTTTATTCCGATATACTGAATGACTTTGATGAAGATGATGTGAAACTCCTGACCGAGTTGGCCTCCGATCTAGGGTTCGGTATCACAACCCTACGTACTCGGCTATTGGTTGAACGTTCCAGACAGGCCCTTCAGAGAAGTGAAGTGTTTTTTCAGCAGGTCGTGCAAAACATACCTGACATGATTTTCATCAAGGATGCGGAGAATCTAAATTATGTCGGCTTTAATAAGGCTGGTGAAGATTTGACAGGCTATTCTCTGGAAGATCTAAGAGGCAAGAACGACTACGATTTTTTCCCTTTGGATCAAGCAGAGTTCTTCATCGCAAAGGACAGAGAAGTATTGGCCGCGGGAAGGCTCGTGGAAATCCTTGAAGAAGAAATAGACACAAGACTAAAGGGCAGGCGAATACTACACACAAAAAAGATACCGATTTTGGACGCTAATGGTAGGCCAAGATTCTTACTAGGGGTTTCCGAGGATATTACGGAGCGTAAGAAAGCTCAGGAGTCGCTCAGGAAGAGCGAGGAGCGTTTTCGAAAGTCTTTTAAAAACAATCCAGCGTTTCTTTCCATTGTTCGCATGAAAAACAAAGAGATTCTGGAAGTCAATGACGCCTGGACAGAAATGCTTGGTTACTCTCGTGAGGAGGCAATAGGCCGTACGACTATGGACGTAGGAATCTACGATGAGGAAACATGGACAAGTATCATCGAGGAGGCAAAGCTAAATGGGTCAGTCCGAAACATCGAAGCCACCATACGAAACCGAAAAGGTGAAGAGCGGGTGGTTTTGGTCTCACGAGAAGTCATTGAAATAACCGACGAACCATGTTTGCTGTCAATGGGATTGGACATCACAGAACGAAAAGAGGCTGAGAATGAACTCAGGAAGTTCAAGACAATTTCTGACAAGTCTAATTACGGTAACGCCATATCAGATCTTCAGGGGAACATACATTATTTAAACGAAGCCTGGGCGAGGATGCACGGCTTTACGATTTCAGAATGTTTAGGCAGAAATTTGTCGATGTTTCATACAGAAGAGCAGATGTCTGAAATAAAACGTTCGATAGAGACACTCATGAAGGATGGCGAATTCGAATTGTGGGAACTGTGGCACAAACGTAAAGACGGGGCTGTGTTCCCAACCCTGATGAATGCTACCGTGATATCGGATGACAGCGGGAAGCCACTATTCCTATCCTCTACGGCAATAGACATTTCTGATCGGAAAAGGATGGAAGACGGAATACGTGAAAGTGAGGAGAGATTCAGAACCTCCTTCCGGTTGAGTCCGGACGCAATTACAATTAACAGATTGTCGGACGGGATCTACGTGGAGATCAATGACGGTTTCACGAAACTTTCGGGGTTTACAAGAGATGAGGTCATTGGAAAAACTACTATAGAAATCGATATCTGGGTGAATCCCGTTGACAGAAAACGTTTAACTGACGCAGTTGCAAGGCACGGGCAGTTAAACAATATGGAAGCCCAGTTCCGAATGAAGGATGGGAGCGTAAAAACATGCCTTATTTCCGCCTGCCTGTTAACTATTGATGAGGGCCCTCACATTCTCACAATAACCCGAGATATCGATGAGGTTAAACGCATACAGGCTGAGCGGATGAAGCTGGCTACAACGGTTGATCAGGCGGCGGAAAGCGTCATCGTTACAGACACTGACGGGAACATAGAATATGTTAACCCGGCTTTTGAGCGCATTTCAGGTTATAGCAAAGAGGAAGCCATTGGTCAGAATCCAAGGATACTCAAGAGTGGCGAACATGATGACTCATTTTACAAGAATCTGTGGACCACAATTACTAATGGAAACATATGGACCGGACAATTTGTAAATAAGAAAAAAGATGGTACTTTCATACACGAGCAATCCACCATATCACCTGTCAGGGATTCGGCCGGGAATATAGTCAATTTTGTGGCCATTGCCAGAGACGTGACCAGAGAAGAACTTCTTCAGCAGCAGCTTCTTCAAGCCCAGAAAATGGAGGCCATTGGAACCCTCGCAGGAGGTATTGCGCACGATTTCAACAACATACTCTTCGCAATTATCGGCAACACCGAGTTGGCCATGGATGAAATACCGGAAAGCAACCAAGCCCATCACGACCTTCAACAAGTGCTAAACGCTTCAACCAGGGCCGCCGAAATGGTAAAGCAAATCCTTACATTCAGCCGTCAGGGGCAGGTTGAGCGTAAACCGCTCGATATAATTCCCATCGTTAAGGAAGTCCTAAAGTTCCTGGGCGCCACTATTCCCGCGACAATAGAAATTAAAGGGACCATTGAGCCTGACCAGGGGAAAATTCTAGGTGACCCGACTCAAATACACCAGATTTTGATGAATCTTTGCGTAAACGCTATTCACGCCATGAAGGACAAAGGCGGGGTTCTAACCGTGGATCTTTGTTCAGTCTGTATCGATCATGAGTCCGCTGGAGATCACCATAACGTAACACCGGGAAACTATTTACGGTTGACTGTCAGTGACACGGGTCAGGGCATACGTCCGGAAATCCTGGACCGGATTTTCGAACCCTATTTCACCACAAAGAATCTCGGTGAAGGCACGGGATTTGGCCTGTCTGTAGTTCATGGAATAGTTCGTAGCCACAACGGGGAAATCACTGTGGAGAGCCAACCTGGCAAAGGAACATCTTTCTTTGTTTATCTTCCGCTCATAGATCAGGAAATGAGTTTTGAGGACGATCCCCACCCCAGCAATACGCCTACTGGCTCTGAACGTATCCTGTTTGTCGACGACGATCCAATGGTGGTAGACATGGGCAAAGCAAAACTGGGAAGACTTGGGTATGAAGTGGTGGCAAAGTCGGACCCGGTCGAGGCCCTTAGACTATTTCGAGCCACTCCCGAAGCATTCGATCTCATTTTCACGGATATGATGATGCCTGTTATGACCGGCGCAGAATTGATTGAAAAAGTCAAACTTGTTAGACCGGACATTCCGGTAATTGTGTGCACTGGTTCTGATCAATCACTCTCACAAGAGCAGACCTCTCGGATCGCTGGAGCCACGGTGATTTCCAAGCCGCTTTTGACGAGGCAAATAGCGGTTGTATTGAGGGAAGTTCTTGACAATGAACGCTGATTCAATGGCTATCACGTTAAATGAAATGTTCGTTACTGTCGATTGTGGCGCCGAGGCGTTGGCAAGTCTTACCTGTCTTGTCTTTTCCTTCCATGCTTTAGTTGATAAATTTTGTCTAATATGTTATTATTATTCATTTTTATATAACTTTGTGATCATACACTAATTCCTTTATGCACAAGATATATTACAGCAAATATCTGGCGCTTATTTCTTCCGATTTCTTGATTACCCTTTTCACATTTATTGCCGTCGCCTACCTGAGACCCTTTTTACCGGGCCAGGAAATCACACCCTCCATGGTTATCATTGATCATTGGCTCTACCTGATAACGCCTCTGTCCCTTTTAACCGTGTTTGGATTGCAGGGACTTTACGGTTTCAGTCAATTCCCGGGTCTATCCTTTCACATGAGGTTGTTTGTGCCTGCCTACGCGCTATGGGGCTGGGTATTGGTTGCGATATTGTACTTTTCTTTCAGGGAAACATCGAGATTATTTGTAATTTATTTTGGAGCCGCCAATTTTGTCGCTCTTACCATTTGTAGATTGATCTTGTGGGAAACGATTGCCAGAACAGGAAATAAAAAGGACGGGCTGCAAATTCTGATTGTTGGGCCACCCCAAAGCGTCGCCAGACTCGATGAGGCGATTGTCGGAGAATTTAATTCAGGCTATACAATCGCGGGATACGTGGATTGCGAAGAGTCAAATGAAATGGATTTGCCGACTCCATTTCTCGGAAAGACAGAACGGCTGTCTGAAATAGTGAGGGACAAACGGATTGATATTGTTATCATATCCATGGATGACTCTGGCCTAACCTCCCTTGAGCCATTGATCATGGAATTGATCAAAATCCCGGTTAGAGTTTTCCTTGCCCAGAGTTTTTCTCGACTACCTTTGATTGAATTAGAAGTTGAAAGAATAGGCAATTTAGTTTTGACGGGATTATTTGAACCGGTGATCAATGGTTGGAACAGGCTGTTCAAAAGAATCTTCGATCTTGTATTCACTTGCGTGTCGCTTGTCTTGCTATGGCCTATGTTTTTGGTTATCGCTTTGGTTATAAAGATTGAATCTTCCGGTCCGGTCATCTATAAGGCTCAAAGGGTTGGAAGCGGTGGCAAGCTGTTTACCATGTATAAATTCAGGACCATGGCTGACGAATCTGAAAAGTTATGGGAGTCATTAGTCCAAATTGATGATCATGGCCGAAAAATTTTCAAAACTAAAGACGACCCGAGAATCACCAGAGCGGGAAGATTCTTGAGGCGATGGTCCTTGGATGAATTACCCCAATTCATCAACGTGCTTAAGGGTGAAATGTCGATAGTTGGTCCTCGTCCGGAGCAGCGCCTAATTACAGAGGATTATGAACCGTGGCAATGGCAAAGGGTTTTAGTGCCTCCCGGCATTACCGGCTGGTGGCAGATCTCCGGAAGAGGAGAGATTCCGATGCACTTTAACACGCATTTAGATGTACACTATGTCGCAAATTACTCGATGCTCCTGGACCTAAAAATAATTTTGCTGACCATGTTTGAGGTTTTGAGAGGGCGAGGAGCTTATTAAAAATCCGCATCAAAACATGTTGAGGGATAGATCTAACAAGGCGTCGGTTTAAATAGGATCATTCAAGCTGGTCATCCTCAAACCAGTTCCAGCCTCACTGCCGAGAGGCTTCTCGGTGGCTTGATAGCTTGCCAAACATATCCTGGAGAAAAATTCCGACTGATATAACTATTAATGGATCTATCATAAACCGGAATCTGCTATTTTCTCCTGTGTTCCCGACAAAATTGACCACGAGACTCACATACACGATATTGATCCATAGACAAAACACCGAAATGAAAAAAGGTAGATTGAAAGGTCGATGACGGGCGGCTTTGTAGAGAGATATAGGCCCATAACACATTGAAATCACATACATGAGGACAATCAGAAAACCCACTTGCCCCAACTACCGCTTCTAGGTACTTCAATGGGAAACGCCGAATGATTTTGAGACTATCCCTTGCCTGCAAACGGTTTCAGATTCAAATAGAAAACAGCGAGGATTTTTGTTCTCGTTGAATCCAGATATTTCTTGACATAAGGATTCTTTGGATCAACATAATTCATAATTATGAATTATAAATGCAATTGGGGTTCAGGTTCATGAATGGTCGCATCACACCTATAGTCCTGTACCAGGAAGTTGTGGAGCGCCTCAGGCAAAGGATTTACAACTACGAACTCAAGCCTGGTGAATGGATTGATGAACAGGCCCTGGCCGAATCTTTTGGGATAAGTCGCACTCCCCTTCGTGAAGCCCTAAAAGTGCTGAATAGTGAAGGATTGGTGGTGTTAAGACCTCGCAGAGGCTGTTTCGTGGCCGAGCTTACCGAACAGGACCTGGACGAAATATTCCCTGTAATGGCGCTGCTAGAAGGCCGTTGCACGTATGACGCAGTGCGTAAGGCTAAGCCCAAGGACATCAAACGACTTAAGGAAATCCACTCCAGGTTGGAGAAATTTGCAGCGGCAGGGGATGTAGATCGATTTTACGAGCAAAATTACATCTTTCACGAGGCTGTTCAAAATCTGGCCGGCAATTTGTGGTTGCAAAAGACCATTGGAGACCTGCGTAAATTTCTGAAGCTGTTACGCGGCCGACAATTAAAATTACCGGGACGTCTCGAGGCTTCCCTCAAGGAACATCGTCTTATCATGGCGGCGTTTCACAATCAGAATCCCTCAGCCGCGGAAAAAATCATGTACGACCATCTGATAGCCCAACGTAAAGCTTTGGCTATTTACGATTCCATAGAAAAGGAAAAATATAAAAGTTCACACTCTGACTCTTAACCGATTGTACCAGGATCGTGCAAAGTCTTGACGCGTTGCAAACGCAAGTACGAAAAGGGCAGGAGGTAAAGGGAACAACAAGAACTTGCCGCAATGCTGATTTGGCCGTTTGTTGACGAATTTTTTGGAAATTTTGCCAATTCTTCTCAAAGGAGAAACTCATGGATATGGAAGTGTTCTGGGCTCAAAGATGGAAAGCGCTGTGGTTCATAACGGCGCTTGGGTTCGTTTTTTCGGCAAATTACACCAACCATGGCCCTTTGGTGCCTACTCTTGTGAAGGACCTGCACATTACACTTGCTATGGCAGGTTTTTTGACAACCGCCATCTTTCTCTCCCACGGCGCCTTGCAGATACCCGGCGGAGCATTGGCCGACAAGCTCGGACCTTATAAAGTTGCGTTATGTTCCCTCGGAATAATAACGATCGGTAATCTTGCCATAGGCTTTTCCAATTCCTACTACCAAATCCTGGTATTGAAATTCATAATCGGCATAGGCACGGGGGCCGCCTTTATAGCCGGCGCAAGATACGTTCCCACCTTCTTTGCAGGTAAGGAAATTCAACGTGCCCAAGGCATCTACGGAGGTTCCATCCTTCTTGGTTCCGGATTTGTGATTTACGGCGTACCTCAACTTCTCGCTGCGGTAGGCTGGCACAACGTCTTCATCATAACCGGCGCAATGGCAGGAATTCTTATGATACTATGGTATTTTTTCGCTCCCGATACTCCTATCCATACCGCCAGCCCCAAGATTAATTGGAACAACGTTCTGGCCAACCCAAACATCTGGCTCCTTGCTTTAGCGCAATTTGGAAGTTTTGGGGCTATCATTGCCGCCGGCGTGTGGGTCAACACACTTCTGATCAAGATTGTCCATCTTGATCCCAAAACAGCTGGCATCGTTGGCTCAACCGTATTATTACTCGGAATTGTGTCCCGCCCTCTCGGGGGGATGATCCTTGAGAAAAATTATTTGTCCACCAAGCTGCTTTTAATCCTGTCATGCGCCGGACTAGCTCTAGGGTTTGTATGGATCGGTCTTTCAACGACATTGGGCATAGCTTTCCCTGCAATCATCTTCACCGGAGTAATGGCCGGGCTACCGTTCGCCGGTATCTTTAACGGCGCCAGAGACAATTGTCCAGCGACTCCCGGCGTAGCCATGGGTTTTGTCAACACATGGGGCGCCGCCGGAGTCATGATTTTACCGCCTATCATTGGACGACTGGTGGATTTGTCGGGTTCTTTTGTGAGCGGCTTCTATGTCCTTGCCGCTGTAGCCCTGGCAGCGTGCGTAGGTTGCATGGCCCTGAGAAAAGCTGAACCGGTTTGCTAAACTTTTTGCGCTTGAAATCTCTCAAATTTTGGAGGCCTTATGTCAATACTTCTCACAGCCCGAGCTGCTCAATTTGCTCAGCGAACCGCAATCATCGCGCCGGAAGGTATCTTTAGTTATCAGGACCTTCTGGAAGCGTCCGAAAGAGTAGCTTCATTTCTCTTACGGGGGGCTAAAGACCTGAATCAGAGACCTGTAGCGTTCCTGGCGCCTCCTGGCTGGCATTATGTAGCTTTACAGTGGGGAATTTGGCGCGCCGGCGGAATTGCCACTCCCTTGTCTTTATTCCACCCGAGACCGGAATTGGAATATGTTGTCGATGACACCCATCCGGCCGTAATAGTGGGTCATCCCGACTATATCGATCCACTCAGGTCAATAGCGGAAGAACGCAATATACGATTCGGAGTTACCACAGAAGCTCTCGACTATCCGGCAGGAAACTTACCCGTCATTGATCCGGAAAGACGTGCCATGATCCTTTATACCAGTGGGACTACAGGAAAACCCAAGGGTGTTGTAACCACACACAACAACATCGCGGCACAGATTACAAGTCTCGTAGAAGCGTGGGACTGGACTGCGGACGACCACATACTCAACATTTTGCCACTTCATCATGTTCACGGGATTGTTAACGTAATCGCTTGCGCCCTGTGGGTTGGGGCAAAATGCGAGATTTCTCCAAAATTTGACGCTGGTGAAGTTTGGAATCGCATTTCTCGTGGGGACCTGACGCTCTTCATGGCCGTGCCGACGGTCTACGCCAAACTTATCGACTCCTGGGAAAAGGCTTCTCCCAAAGACCGAAGCAGGATGTCTGGAGGGTGCCATAAAATGCGTCTCATGGTATCAGGTTCAGCGGCATTACCCGTTAGCACGCTCGAAAGATGGAAAGAAATATCGGGACATGTCCTTCTTGAAAGATACGGGATGACTGAAATTGGTATGGCTATTTCAAACTCGCTGTATGGGGAACGATTCCCCGGTTGTGTTGGCGCTCCACTCCCCGGCGTCGAAATTGCTCTCACAGACGAAAGTGGCGGCCTGGTCGAGCGTGGGGCGCCAGGTGAAATTGTGGTCCGAGGGCCTAACGTTTTCATGGATTACTGGGGCAAACCGGAAGAAACCAAAAAAACATTCAGGGATGGATGGTTCCTGACAGGAGATGTGGCAGTTGAAGAAAACGGGATTTACCGTATCTTGGGCCGGAGTAGCGTTGATATAATCAAGACAGGTGGTTACAAGGTTTCAGCCCTGGAAATTGAGGAAACACTTTTGACCCATCCGGACATAAAGGAAGTCGCAGTAGTAGGGATTCCTGACCCTATGTGGGGAGAAAAAGTTTGCGCCGCTGTTGTTATGCGTCCGGGAGCTGCTCTGGACGCTGATGGGCTCAGGACATGGGGAAAGGAGCGGCTTGCCACATACAAAGTCCCCAAAGACTCCATCGCTCTGGAAGAATTGCCCAGAAACGCCATGGGAAAGGTGTCCAAACCGACGCTGAAAAAAATTATAGAAAGCAAACACGGTTAGCCAATCTTATGTTGCCCTGTCGTTGTGGCAGTGCTAAGAAATATTCATTCCGTTTCAATAAACTGGACATTAACACTTATCGGTACGGAGCCGGCTTGGCTTCCTCCGGGACCATGCCTCCGGCTGCGAAACATTGACCATTGAGCATCGGAATGACACAAATGAACGCAAAGTCTAAAGATCCTGAGCGAAAAGGTTACCGGAGTCTTTTGAGGGCCGAGAACGAAGCGGTCCTAGCAAACATTCCATTACCTCTTGAGATCCGGGTTCACGGCCGTGGTGGACAGGGTGGAGTAACCTGCGCCAAACTCTGCGCACTGGTTTACTCACGGCTGGGTCTTTTTGCTCAAACGTTCGGAGATTATGGAATGGAGCGAGCCGGGGCCCCGGTCCGCGCCTACACGCGAATTGACCGCAATCCCATAAAGAACCGTAACAAAATCTACTCGCCAGGACATTTGTTGATCCTTGATCCTTCTTTACTAGAATCAGGGGCGATGGGGGGAGTTCGTCCCGGATCCCTGGTCTTACTTAACACGCCTGATCCGCTTGCTTTTTTTCACGGCGCCTACGAAGAGTTCAGGTTTGCGGTGGTAAATGCCACCCAGATCGCTCGTAAGCATCGCATTGGCACCAGCGCAGTGGTGATTGTCAACACCACGTTCGTAGGCGCTTATGCCCGCGTAGTCGGTTTACCGTTGGAGTCGCTAAAAGAAACATATTCGTCACTTGGACTGATTAACGATTTTGAAGCAGCCCGGGAAGCATATGATTCTGTCACAGCCGGGGAAAACATCAATCCTGCCGCTGTGTCCCCTATGGTCACCAGCCCCGGTTCCAGGTCGTCCCTTGACGTTATACCACTGACGGAACTTACTCAGGACTTGCCCACGCCATTGAAGACGGGATCCTGGAGAACACAGTCCCCCCGGTATGTCACACTGAAGTCCCCTTGCAACCACGCATGTCCTGCGGGAAACGACATCGTAGGATTTGTTCAGAAACTTGAAAACCAGGATCTGGACGCGGCCGCAGAAATCCTGTTTGGGACCCAGCCGCTACCTTCGGTGTGTGGACGGGTCTGTCCAGCGCCATGTATGGCGGCATGCAATCGGGGACAATATGATGGAGCCGTCAACATCAGGGGTCTGGAACGCTGGATCGGTGATCATGCGACCAATTACTCCGTCACTAAAAACATGTCCGCGAGTTCTAAAAAGGTAGCCGTCGCAGGAGCTGGTCCAGCCGGCGTTTCCGCAGCGTATACTCTTGCAAGGGCCGGTCATCAGGTGGTTATATTTGACAATCAGGCTAAACTGGGCGGTATCTTGCGTAACGGAATTCCAGCCTATCGCTTACCCGAAGAAGCCCTGGATCGCGATCTGAACCGCTTGCTCGCGTTAGGCGTCGAACATAGGCCTCACCAGGTCATTACATCTGTTGAATTAGAGCGACTGGCTGCGGAATTCGACGCAGTGATACTGGCTACCGGCCAAGCTGATTCAATCGCCCCGGAATTCCCTGGAATTGATCTTCCTGGCGTTGAGCAGGGCCTCACATTTCTCAATCGGGTCAAAACCGACGGTAAGGAGAGAATCAGGGGCACAGTCGCTGTAATAGGTGGAGGGAACACGGCCCTGGATTGTGCGGGAACAGCAGTTCGTTGCGGCGCTGAAAGGGTAATGATTGTGTATCGTAGGGGCAGACTCGAGATGCCCGCTATTAAGGAAGAGATAGAAGACATTCTACTCGAAGGAGTGGAACTTATCCTCTATCGCCAACCTGTCCGAATTATCGGGACTGGTTCCGTTACCGGGCTGGAGCTGGCTGAAGTTCAATTGGGCGCGCCTGACGGGAGCGGCCGCAGGCGTCCAGTAGTTACTAAAAAATTGAGCCGGATCGCCTGCGACCATGTTTTGATCGCAATAGGTCAACGCCCGAACATGGGCATCTTGCCGTCCGGATGGCTGGTCAGAAATCAGCGGGTACATTATGATGAACAGCCCGTGAATATTTGGCTCGCCGGCGATTTGACAACGGGCGATGGCACGGTGGCTCACGCGATCGGCAATGGAAGAAGGATCGCAAATGAGGCGCTGAGTTTTCTCGAAGAACGAGCATCGTGCTCCATGGAACTCTCCTCATCAGTTCCTGAAGTCGTCACAGCGGACGGGATGCGGTTTTCCTGCTTCACTACGAAGAAGGCGCATCAAGATCGGCGTCTGGATGTGGCGTCAAGAATTGAGGGTTTCAGCGAAGTCAACCTCGGCCTACCCATTGAAAACGAATCTCAGCGATGCCTCTCCTGTGGTAATTGCGCCCATTGCGACACCTGTCTGATATATTGCCCTGAGGGAATTATAACTCGGCTGAACCAGGACTATTTTATCAACCTTGATTACTGCAAGGGTTGCGGCGTATGCGTGTGGGAATGTCCACGCCACGCCATGGAAATGAGTCCTCAAGGCTAAAGGAGCATATATTGAAGGACCTGCAGATGATCACCGGCAATCATGCCGCTGCGATGGCCGCTGCGATGGCCGGTAGGGCCAATCGTTCTGGCCGTGGTTTTTGTAGTGGAGTATATCCGATCACACCTTCTACAGAATGCATGGAATTTTTATGTCTGCAAGATATTGAAAAGGGTCACGTAGTTAAAGTCGAAAGCGAACACAGCGCCATGGCTGTCTGTGTCGGGGCGTCCGCCGCCGGCGCCCGGACTTTTACCACTACAGGGGGAAACGGTCTGATTTACATGTCCGAAAACGTCACGGTGGCGGCCTATTTACGTCTGCCTGTAGTCATGGTGGTTGGCAACAGGGCAATAGGACCCCCGTGGAATATTTGGACGGATCACAGCGACTCGCTAACGCTGCGGGATTCAGGGTGGGTTCAGATATACTGCTGGAACAATCAGGAAGTGTTTGACGCCGTTTTGATGGCCTTCCGCATTGCTGAGGATCATCGAACGCTCTTACCTGTGATGGTGTGTCAGGAAGGCTTTGTTTTATCGCACACAATGACGCTGACCGAAATTGCCTACCAGGCCCAGGTTGACAAATTCCTGCCACCCCTTCAGCTTCCCCACCGCCTGGCCACGACTCCACGGGCGCTGGGTACTTTTGACACTTCCCACATGATTGAGGCTCATCGGGAACAGCACCATGCGGCCATGGGGATGGTGTGGAGCGCTTACAGGGAAGCCCAGGCTGATTTCGAGAGAATATTTGGACGTCACCCTCCTGATCCGGTAGTCACTTATCGCACGGATGACGCTCAACTGGCTCTAGTTTCGATGGGGACTATCGCTGAAACAGCAAACCAGGTAGTCGACGATCTTCGAGGTCGCGGTCTTAAGGTCGGGTCAATAAGGGTTTGCATGTTCAGGCCATTCCCATTTGACGCACTGAAACAGGCGTTTGCCGGCATACCAAGAATTGCGGTCATTGACCGTGACATAAGTCTCGGATTTGGTGGAGCGCTATGGGGGGAAGCCCGAGGTCTTGCCGAGCCAGGGGCCATTGTACAAAACTTCGTTACCGGCCTTGGAGGTGGTGATGTTCGACCGGAGCATATTGAAGAAATGGTTACTGAGGCTCTCGGACTAACGACTTCGGGCCCGCCTGTTTTTATTGGAGTAGGTGAATGAAGGGATCTGAATCTCCTCATTATCGTCGTCTCCTTAGACCTGGAAACACCAACTGCGGAGGCTGCGGGATGTCCGTGGCTTTTCAGATGTTCAGGCGATCTATCGGAGAAACCAATATTCAGCTTGTGATTCCAGCGTGTTGCGCTGCCGTTGCCGCCGGAGGTTTCCCCTACAACGCTTATGAAGCCCCTGTCTTGCTGTCAACGTTTGCTTCAGCCGCGTCAACAGCGTCGGGGATGGCTCAAGTGGCCCGACTCAACGGTGAGAATACCCGAGTGGTCTGCTGGGCAGGCGATGGAGGGACCTACGATATCGGTTTGGCGTCTCTTTCCGGAGCAGCGGAACGCAACGAGGACATACTATTTGTATGTTACGACAATGAGATTTATGGTAACACGGGCGGTCAGCGGTCGTCCGCTACCCCAGTCGGAGCAGGAGCTTCCAATATAATAAAGGGGAAACTTGAACCCAAAAAGGATATCATGGGAATTATGGCGGCTCATGGCATACCGTACGCCGCTACAATTTCTCTTGCAAACCCGGACGACTCAAAGAGAAAGTTCGAGCGGGCGCTCAGGGAAAAAGGATTTCGATTCTTGCTGATCCTGGCCCCGTGCCCAACAGGATGGAAATCCGACCCATCAAAGACTGTTGAACTGGTCCGGCTCGCTGTTAGGTCCGGGCTGTACCCGGTAATCGAAATTGAAAACGGAAGACGCTGGATAATAAACATAGAGCCTGATTTCTCACGCGCCGACCTGGAGCGCTATTTATCCTTGCAAAGACGTTTCAAGAAATCCGAAATCAGGCCGGATGATATGCGCAGAGCGATTGACCTTCTATGGGAAAAATTGCGTGCGCTTGCAGGCTGCATTACATAGCTCGGATTTAGAGAGGTACCTGATGGCTAGTTCACACTCGTCTCTGGTTAGCGGCGTTGGCGCCAAAATTGAGGAGATCGCCTATAACAAGGTGACCTGGCGACTTGTCCCGTTCCTATTCGTCGGTTACATTTTTTGTTTTCTGGATCGCGTAAATGTCGGTTTCGCAAAGCTCCAGATGCAACAACAACTCGGCTTTAGTGAAACCGTTTACGGACTGGCGGCAGGCATCTTTTTCATCAGCTACTTTATTTTCGAGATTCCCAGCAACCTCCTCCTCGAAAAAATTGGACCAAGAATCTGGATAGGCCGAATCATGATAACATGGGGACTTATATCGTCTATGACCATGTTTGTTAACTCAGCCACGCAATTTTATATCTGCCGTTTCCTTTTGGGCCTCATGGAGGCGGGTTTTTTTCCCGGTATCATCCTTTATTTGACATATTGGTACCCGCCCGACAGACGCGCTCACGTCAATGCTATGTTCCTGACAGCAATCCCTGTTTCCGGCCTGGTAGGTGGACCTTTATCAGGATGGATCATGGAGACGTTTTCTGGTATCTCCGCGTTGGGTGGGTGGCGATGGCTTTTCCTTTTG
>JAJYDQ010000055.1 GCA_021777225.1 Deltaproteobacteria bacterium | reverse complement strand
ATCTTCCGGTTTCTTGTAATCTCTGATCAGTTCATCAAGTAGTTCCTCGGTAATGGCCATCTTCTTACTCCTTTGTGTCGGATTTAAACCCAATTTGGCCATTTACACAAAAGATTTTACAGCCTCTTTTCGTAAAATCTCGAAGATATTTTCTGCCCGTTCTTCATTCGCTTCAACCCAAATAAGCAGCTCACCTTTTTCAAATGTGCAGCCAAATTCTTTTGCTAACAATTCTAAATACTTTTCAGTAACATCTTTTGGGTTTATTCCCAATGCTGCTATCACGGTTCCATGGCGTTCATTTCCTTCATCTTTGTTCGAAAAAAACATGCTATTACCTCGAATAATCCAAACCGGAACAGTCCCTTGTAGAATCCTCTAGACTATAAGCTTATTGGGAATTAGGTCCGCTTAGCCTCTCTTTCAAGAAAGTGTAACGGTTCTGCTGCTTGTCATTCTTTATGGCAATTGCCATCGCTTTTTTGCTTCCGACTACGATAACAAGTTTCTTACCTCTCGTTACGGCTGTGTACAAAAGATTTCGTTGCAATAAGACATAATGCTGGGTCAGTAGTGGTATCACGACGCACGGATACTCCGAACCCTGAGACTTATGAACCGAAACGGCATAAGCCAGGACGATCTCATCCAGGTCCGGGTAATCATAGACAACTGGTCTCCCATCGAAAAGTATTGTGACTTCATGGTTCTCGAGGTCTATCTTTGATATCCGACCGATGTCTCCGTTGAATACATCCTTGTCGTAGTTATTCCTGATCTGCATGACCTTGTCATTGATCCGGAAACTCCGACCGCCTCGCATCATGCCATCTTCTCTTGGGTTGAGGGCCTTCTGGAATTCTACATTGAGGTTGTAGGTACCGATTGTCCCCCGATTCATTGGGGTGAGAATTTGAACGTCGTTAAGCGGATCAAATCCAAAAGCGTTTTGAATCCTGATACAGACAAGCTTTAGGATGGTTTCGAGCGCTTCTTGCGGTTCGGTTTTTTCTATGAAATAGAAGTCATTCCTGGCTTCGTTGGATGGACCCAGTTCGGGCATGACTCCACTGTTTATGAGATGCGCATTTACAATGATATCACTTTGTTGAGCCTGACGAAAAATTTCGGTAAGTCTCACAACCGGGACCGCATTAGACTCTATAATGTCCCGCAATACGTTTCCAGGGCCCACCGATGGCAGTTGATTTACGTCTCCGATTAAAATCAATGTAGAATGCAAAGGCACAGCCCTCAGAAGGTGATACATCAGGACAGTGTCAATCATGGAGGCTTCATCAACTATCAGAAGATCACACATCAATGGGTGTTTTTCATTTCTTTGGAACCCTCCCTTGTGGGGACTGAATTCAAGCATTCTATGGATGGTCTTAGCTTCGTGGCCGGTTGCCTCGCTCATCCTTTTGGCTGCCCTACCAGTTGGCGCAGCCAGGAGTATCTCTATTCCAAGTCGTTCAAAAATAGCCAGAATTGCAGTTATTATTGTGGTCTTTCCTGTTCCTGGACCGCCTGTAATGATCATGATTTTGCTATCAATGGCTGTCTTGACGGCTTCAATCTGATTCCTCGCCAGCGACATCGAAATCTCCTGTTGCACCCATCCGACCGCCTTGTCCGTATCTACTTTCCTTCTGGAATGTGTTGACAGGAGAATAGTTTTCACCCTGGAAGCGACGCCTGTTTCGCATGTGTAAAATGTTGAAAGGTACACCGCCGATGTCGCTGAGGTTGATTGAACATCTTTTCCGGATGAATTATCGATGATTACCCTCTTTTCCGAAAACAGACTATCTAGCGCCCTCGCAATTGCTTCCTCAACAACCTCGAGAATTTTCATACACTTTTCGATAAGAAGCCCGTATGGGTAATAGACATGCCCCTCATCAGCCATCCGGCTCAGGACGTAAATTACGCCGGCCTGAACCCGAACCGGTGAATCCTTTTGGAATCCGAGATTTTCTGCAATCTTGTCGGCCGTGACAAACCCTATCCCGAAAATGTCCATCGCGAGGCGGTATGGGTTCTCCTTGACCACCTCGATGGACTGGTTTCCGTATTGTTTGTAGATCTTCGCCGCATATCCTGCGCTGACCCCGTGTCCCTGCAAGAAAACCATTACTTCGCGGATGTGTTTCTGATCCACCCAAGCTTCGCGAATCATACCCAAACGTTTCTCGCCAATACCTTCCACCTCACAGAGACGATCCGTTGTCTCGTCGATGACGACGAGCGTGTCCTCACCGAACAGCTTTACTATCCTCCTAGCCATGACGGGTCCAATTCCCTTGACGAGTCCGGAACCCAGGTATTTTTCTATTCCAGTCACGGTCGCCGGAACCAGCGTCTTATACTGAACGACCTTGAACTGCTCACCGAATTGAGAATGAGTAACCCATTCGCCGGTCGCATTTATAACTTGGCCTGGTAGTGGGGCCATGAGATTGCCCACCAACGTAACAAGCTCTCGATATCCTGGAACCTTGACACGAAGGATAGTAAAACCGTTTTCCTCATTGTGGAAAGTAACCCGCTCTATTTGGCCTTGAATATTTGAAACCATCAAATGAGGTCCTCAAGAGACAATGTGAGAGCGCAAAAAACAATTTGGATAAGAGTTGAGTCAGTTTCAAGGCGCATTACATTGCGAAACCGGGATTCATTTCTACTGCGATACAGAATCTGAACCAAGTATTTCCACGGGGTGAAGTAGATGAATTGCACTAGACTAGAACTTCATAGGAGATTAGTTGAGAGAACTCAACGTCCTTTCCATGATGGCTCACGTTTTTCGAGGAATGCCTTTACACCATTTTGAGCGTCCTCAGTGGAGCAAAGGCGTGCGAATGCTTCGTTCATGTATTCAAAAGCCTGACGATAATCCAATTCGGATACGGAGTAAAAAGCCCGTTTACTGAGCTGTATGGCAACCGGACTCTTGCTTGCAAGTTTCTGGGCAAGTTTCCGGCACTCATTTTCGAGTTCCGTTCTAGGGACAACCTTGTTGATCAGACCAATTTTGAGTGCTTCTTCAGCCCCGATTAGGTCCCCGCTAAGCAACATCTCCAGGGCACGTTTGTGTCCAATCAATCGACTCACGGGAATTACAGGTCCCAAGCATGAAAGTCCCACTTTGATCGCAGTCAGACCAAAACGTGCGTCTTCGGAAGCTATGGCAAGATCTGAGGCTGCGACCAATCCGGAGCCATTTGCTACAGCCGGTCCATGCACTTGGGCAATCACGGGTTTTTTGAGTTCTGTAACTGTGACAAGTGGTTTTTCCATGTTGTGGACCCATTCACGGTGTTCCATGGTAGTCTTACCGAACATCTCGTTGACATCGATACCCGCGCTGAATCCGCGACCGGCCCCCTTAATCAGAATTACCCGGAGGTCTGGATCATTGTCCAATTCTAGTAAAGCCCGGTCCAACTCAAATGCCATGACGCTGCTGAACGTGTTAAGATGTTCAGGCCGATTCAAGGTGATAGTTCCAACATGCTCATCTGACTTCTCTACTAAAATCGTATCATACGCCATTTCTTTATCCTCTTGAATTTAGGATTTAAAGCTCTAAGGTTACAAACATTTCCTCAAAAAACACTGGCTTCCGGTTACCAAAGGTTGGAACAGACAAGATTTCACTGACGACATTGAGTTAACCAAACAATTCTTAGCTGTCAGGCGATAACTTGTCTAGATTTTTTTCGTCGGCATAAAAATTTATCAATATCGCCGTTCATTTTCACAATCCATCTCAGATCCGTCAAGTTAATGCATTTCTAATTCCCATCTAATGACCGTTTAACATTCCAGTTGCCCAATGTAGCTTAAGGATACTGGGACATTCTTGGACTCTGGAACTTAAACATGGTGTTCACATGATTGAATTGAAAAACGTTGAGTTCTGTTATTCGAGTGGAGTGATCGGGCTTCGACCGACAACTCTCGAGTTATATAGGACTGATTTCACAGTGCTTATTGGGCCATCTGGCTCTGGTAAGACCACATTGCTTAGGTGTCTCAACTTTCTTAACCGTCCTACGAGCGGTGAAATAGAAGTCGAGGGAATGGGAAAGTTCGACGGGAACCGACGAAGGCTGCGCCAATTCAGATGTTGGACGGCCATGATATTCCAACAACATCAGTTGTTACCCCGACAAAGCGCCCTGAAAAACGTAATGGTTGGGCGCCTTGGAAATTATGGCTCATTTAGAAGTCTGTTCCCACTACCAAAGCATGAACAACTTTTTGCGTTAGAATGTCTCGATCGGGTAGGGCTCCTGGATAAAGCGCTGGAAAGGGTGGATCAGCTCAGTGGTGGAGAGCAACAGCGGGTTGGGATCGCCCGAGCGCTCGCCCAGAGGCCGCAACTGATTCTTGCTGACGAACCTGTGGCTAGTCTCGATCCTGGTACCGCTGAAAATGTGCTCTCCCTACTTTACGAAATATCGCGGGAGGATCACATTCCTGCCATCGTAAGCCTCCATCACATAGAGTTGGCCAAGAAGTACGCTCACAGAATCATAGGATTGTCAAATGGGGCCGTCATATTCGATGGAAGCCCCAAGAGTTTATCATCGGACATGCTCAAAAGAATTTACCACCATGAAAGATTAAAGGCTGCGCTGGCTGCCTGAATCCGAGGCTTCAAGGTTGTGTTCCGGCGAAACCCCTTGCTTTGTCCTGGCTATATATGTTGTTCAAAATAATAGGAGGAGTTCATGATGAAAAGATTATTGACCATCTTATTGGTTAGCTTTTTCTGTATTGCAGCGGTGTGTCCCATAGGCGCGACCGATAACGCTGATCCTGATTCTCTAATAGTCGCTCTGCTGCCAGATGAAAACGCCTCAACCGTGATCAAGAATAATCAACCACTGAAAAACTATCTTGAAAAACAGCTCGGGAAGAAAATCGACCTAGTAGTAACGACAGACTATTCTTCGATGATTGAAGCGATGCGTCATGGTCGCATAGACATTGCATACTTCGGGCCCCTTTCTTACGTACTGGCCAAATCGAAAAGCAATATAGAGCCGTTTGCGGCTGTCCAGCGTCAAGGAACCACTACATATCAGGCTGTGGTGATAGCCAACGTGCAAAGCGGCATAGGCTGTCTGAAGGACATCAAAGGCAAGAATATGGTGTATGGAGACCCGGCTTCCACATCAAGTCATTTAATTCCGAAGTGCATGTTGGCAGACCAGGGATTGAAGGCAAAAGAGGATTACAAAGAGCATTTTGTGGGCGCTCATGATGTGGTGGCGCTGACTGTGCAAACAGGAAAGGCAGATGCAGGTGGATTGAGTAAAACGATTTTCCAGTCCCTTGTGGAGCGTGGGGTAATAAAACCTGACAAAGTGAAAATTGTAGCCGAATCCAAACCTTTCCCCGAATACCCTTGGGTGCTCCGATCTAACCTAAAGCCTGAGATTAAGCAAAAAATCTGTAACGCTTTCTTGGGCATAAAGGACCCAGAGATCCTCAAGACGTTCAAAGCGGATGGTTTTGCGCCGATTACAGACACGGACTACGATGTAGTGAGGGCACTAACCAAGTCTCTAAATGTGGATTTGTCAAAAATATAAATATCGACAGTGAAACCTCATATGAACGAAAAGTATGAACGAATATTGCAGGCTCAACAACGGGACTGGAACAGAATCGCGCTCCGGATGGCGGCGCTGGTTCCTGTCATAGCGGCCTGCTTTTATTATGTTGGCCTCTTTGACGAAAAACGCTTGATGGAGGGAATACCGTCGATATTCGGTTTGCTCATAGAAAGTTTGCCCCCAGATTTCACTGAAGTACGGAATTGGGTCAAGCCACTTTTGGATACCTTGGCCATGAGCGTAGCAGGGACCGCAATAGCAGTGTTTTTCTCACTACCTTTGGGTCTGCTCAGCGCCCGTAATACATCGCCACATCCCTTGGTATATATCCTCAGCCGAGGCCTTTTAAACGGATTGCGCTCCGTCCCGGAGTTGATAATGGGGATAGTTTTTGTTGCGGCTGTTGGTTTCGGTTCGCTACCTGGGGTGTTGGCCCTTGGTTTGCATTCAGTGGGCATGGTAGGAAAGTTCTTTGCGGAAGCGATAGAGCACGTGGCTGAGGAGCCTGTAGAGGCAGTAAAGGCCGTGGGTGGACGGCCCATGCAGATAGTCCTGCATGGTGTCTTGCCACAGATCCTGTCACAGATTGCTGATGTTTCAATATACCGCTGGGAATACAATTTTAGAGCGTCGACAGTCATGGGTATGGTCGGGGCTGGAGGCATTGGTTTTGAATTAATAGGCGCCCTAAGGCTAATGCAGTATCGGGAAGTGTCGGCCATTCTGATCGTCATTCTTGTCATGGTTACTTTGGTTGATGGATTTGGAGCCTTCTTGAGGCGGCATTTTGAATAGACCGAAAGGACAAAAACATGAAACCAAAGGTAGTGATTACCCAACCGGTCCATCGGGAGGTTGTTGAATTATTAGCGCATAAATGCGAGGTTATCCCCAACAATGCTCTAACCACTTTAGGAGGCGATGAGATTTTGCGCCGCGCGAAAAATGCCGATGGTATTATGGTCTTTATGTCCGACCGTATCGACGATGAATTCCTTCAGCTTTGTCCAAATCTGAAAATTGTCGCTGCGGCTCTCAAAGGTTACGATAACTTCGATGTGAAGAGCTGCACACGACGAGGAGTCTGGTTCACAACGGTACCCGACCTTCTGACTGTTCCCACGGCTGAACTGACAGTGGGACTGCTGATTGGATTAAGTCGAAATGCGTCCGCGGGTGACCGCTTTATTCGAACTGGTCAGTTCACCGGTTGGCGCCCAAAGCTCTATGGTACGGGCTTGTCGGGACGTAATCTGGGGATAGTGGGCATGGGCGCTTTGGGCCAGGCTATCGCCAAGAGACTGTCAAGTTTTGACATGTCGATCAGTTACACTGATCCCACACCCGCCACAGAACAAAAAGAAGTGTCTTGGGGGATGAATTTGGTCTCTTTGGATCAGGTACTTTCCAAAAGTGATTTTGTTATTTTGGCAGTACCGTTGACTCTCGCCACCTTTCATCTTATAGATCAGAGGGCCATTGAGAAAATTAAAACGGGAGCGTTTCTTGTGAACACATGTCGTGGTTCCGTGGTAGACGAACAGGCTGTTATCCGGGCTTTGTCGTCTGGAAAACTTGCAGGTTACGCCGCGGATGTATTCGAGACGGAGGACTGGGCTAGGCCAGACAGACCCAACAGTATTCCCGACGCTCTGATAAACCTGACAGGCGCCACATTTTTTACACCTCATCTCGGGTCCGCTGTGGATGATGTCCGGTTAGAAATTGAGTTGGAAGCGGCTCGTAACATCTTGCAAGTTTTTGAAGGGAAGAAACCAACCGGGGCTATCAATGACATCGCTAACAGTAACGTGACACCCAGTAATCCTAGATAATCGGCGCTGTGATTTAACTTTGGTCGGCGAAAGAGGCGCTGATCGCAGTAATTATTAATGAATCCATCAATGTCACAGAGATTGACCGAAGTTGCCATGCTATTTCTTAAACAGGGTTTTACGGCCTTTGGCGGACCAGCCGCCCACATTGCAATGATGCACGACGAAACGGTAAATCGGCGCAAATGGTTAAGCGACCAAGATTTTCTCGATTTATTGGGCGCTACAAATCTTATCCCCGGCCCGAATTCCACTCAGATGGCCATTCACCTAGGTTATGTGCGAGCCGGTTGGACTGGTCTGGTTGTCGGTGGGACATGTTTCATCGTGCCTGCCATGCTTATCGTGTTGTTGCTTTCCTGGCTATACATGCGCTATGGGGCTACGCCACAAGCCGAGTCACTCCTTTACGGAGTGAAACCAGCAGTCATTTCGATTATTGCCCAAGCCCTTTGGAACCTGGGACCAAAAGCTGTGAAAGGTCCTCTTACTGCGGTTGCGGGAATCTTTGTTCTGGCGTTCTGTTTAGGTGGTGTCAACATAATCGCCTTGCTTTTCGCTGGAGGAATTATTGTTATGCTGACTGGCAATTTTCAGCGACTTCGAAGGCCCTCACTGGGAATTTCTCTTGTTCCCCTCAGTGGAGCAGGGGCATTGGCGCAGATTGCCCTACCGTTCAGCCTTCCATTGCTATTCCTAACCTTTCTCAAAATTGGCGCTGTGCTTTATGGAAGTGGGTATGTTTTGCTTGCTTTCCTCCGCGCCGATTTTGTTGTGGGTCTTGGCTGGCTTAATGACAAACAGTTGATTGACGCGATCGCCATTGGGCAGGTCACTCCCGGCCCCGTGTTCACAACCGCCACCTTCATCGGCTTCATCCTGGGCGGCATACCGGGGGCGCTTGTCGCGACTCTTGGTATTTTTCTCCCCTCCTTCATCTTCGTCGCGATCTCCAACCCACTGATTTCCCGAGTACGTAATTCGGTATGGCTCAGTGGTTTCATGGATGGTGTCAATGTGGCGTCCCTCGGCCTGACGGCTGCTGTGACCTGGCAATTGGGTCGGTCTTCGTTGGTTGATCCAATTTGTATTCTGTTTGCGCTTGTTTCTCTATTCTTGCTAATTCATTTCAAAGTCAATACAACATGGGTAATAGTAGGTGGAGCAATAGTGGGGATTTCTAGCTCGATGTTCCAATAAAATACAAAGCATGATTTACAATGGGGGTCATTAGGAGCTTAACTTTGTGTCCAACGAAAATTGATGACTCCTTGAGGCGAGGTACGACATTTTTGGACCTCAATATCCGGTTGTGCTAGAGTCATGTGTAAGGCGAACGCATGACTACTGCCTTGAACTTCGACAACATTTGTGGTGAGGTCCATCGGTGTCAAAAAGAATGTGCATATTGGCTCTTTTGGGTTTTATGGCTCTAGCCGGCAGCATTATATTGCCCAATTATATTTATAAGGACCGAGCGCTCATAAAGGCGGTTCTGGACGGAAACATAACAGAGGCCAAGCATCTCCTCGAACAGGGGTGCGATGTTAACATAAAGGCTAAAAACGGCACAACTGCGCTTATGGCCGCCTCGAGTAAGGGCAACATCGCAATTGCGAGGCTGCTCCTGAAATATGGGGCGGATGTTAACGACAAGTGCGACAAGGGAGTTACAGCTTTGCTAGACGCTGTTTCGTTGAACCACCCCGAGACAGTCGAAATTTTACTCGCCGCCAATGCGGACCCAAACGTTCATGATCAATCTGGAATGACTCCTATGATGGAGGCTTCTGCGGTAGGAAGTGTTCGATCTGTTAAACTCCTCCTGAGTCATGGGGCAAAGTTGAACGAAAAGGGTCCCAAGGGACTCAGCGAGTTGATGTTGGCATGTCGTTACGGGAAAGTTGAGGCTATCAAGACACTTCTGGAAAACGGAGCTAATGTTAATGCTAAAGATAACGAAGGCTTTACCCCGCTAATGCACGGAACAGTTGACGGATCAGTTCCTCTGCTTGAATTGCTTCTAAAAAACGGCGCAGATGTTAACGCGAGAGACAACACAGGGAGCACCGCTCTCATGATGGCCTCTTATGAAGGTAACATAGATGTTGTTAAAATGCTCCTGGAAAACGGGGCTGATCTTAATGCCACTGAAAAATCGGGTAAAACTGCCCTATCAATAGCAAAATTGAAAGACAACAGGGAAGTGATAGATATGCTGGAGTCGTCTAAGAACTCGTCCAGGTAAGTAATCGGGGATAGCATTAAAGGTTGATCATGAAGGGAGGACCTGCAATGGCGGATGACAAAGAAAGGTGGATCAACTTTCTCGCTCTCACTACCGTTGTGATAGCTTTGGGCGCAACCATGTCTACACTCAGCGTAGGAAAATTTTCCAATAGAGGCATTCTTCGTCAGTCCTTGGCCTCGAACCAATGGGCCTATTATCAGGCTAAGAGCATTAAAAGCTATTTATACGAACTGCAAAAGGAAAAGCTTGAAACCGAACTCAAGCTCGTACCGGAAACAAATGCCCCCGTTAGGCAGGATTACGAAAAGCGGATTGAAAAATACTCAGAAAAGATAAAACGATATGATAAGGAGAAGGCTGATATTATGAAGCAAGCCCAGACTCTTGAGCGACAAAGGGACGAGGCTATGATCATATCTCAGCATTTCGGCATGGCGGTGATTTTTTTGCAGTTGGCGATCTTGATGTCGTCCATCGCTACCGTAATGAAAAGGAAAACCCTGTGGGTTTTTGGATTGCTGCTTGGAACAATAGGCTTTATTTATTTCGCCAACGGTTATTTGGGCTTCATATAAAACTTTGACGTCATAGATTGTTTAGAAATTTGATATTGCGGAATCATTAGTGATTGACGACAATGTTTTCCGAAGGTATTGTCCGTCATTACGTATACAAAACGCAAAAGGAAGGACCATGAAGGGATTGATCAACTCTGGTTTGGTTTTCTTGTTTGTTGTTGCGTTTATTTTTGGGGCCCAGGAAATCTCGCCAACATCCGCCTGGTCATTTCAGGAAGCTCCCATGCTTTCCTCCGCTGTTGAGAGCGGCAAGCTGCCCTCTGTTGAAGAACGTCTCCCCGCCAGGCCGGTAAGAGTAAAACCGTTCGAAGCCACCGGTATCTATGGTGGTACATGGAGACGGGCTTATACCGGAATATCCGATCTCAATGAAACAAGAAAAATTCTATATGACCCTTTGGTTAGGTGGAGTCCAAAATTCAAAATTGTCCCCAATTTATGTGAGAGTTGGGAAATCCAGGACCAGGGTCGAGTGTATGTTTTGAAGTTGGTTCAAGGTGTAAAATGGTCCGATGGAGCGCCTTTTACGGCCGATGATGTTGTTTTCGCTGTCAATGACACTCTGCTTGACAAGGATGTAAGCCCTTCAGCTCCGGGCTGGATCGCTCCCGGAGGAGAGAAGCCAAAAGTCAGCAAAATTGACGATTTTTCCGTTCGTTTTGAGTTCAAGGCCCCTTATGGCCTGTTTCTAGAAAATCTGGCCACCCCAAATGGAATGGCATTGGTTACGAGACCGAAACATTATCTGGCCAAATTTCACAAAAAATATGCAAAGCCTAATGAACTTGAAGCATTATTGAAAATTAGGAGAGCCTCTTCATGGAATAGACTTTTTAACGAACTTATCGACGTCCAGCAAGGACTCTTTGTCAGCACCGAGTTACCTTCAATTCTCGCGTGGATTACGAAAGTCCCCGCTCCTGGTATGCGTTTCATAATGGAGCGAAATCCCTATTATTGGAAGGTAGATGACAAGGGAAACCAGCTTCCTTATATTGACAGACTGGCCACTGAACTTGTGACCGAAGCGAACATGGTCCTTTTAAAAGCTGTTGCTGGTGATATTGACATGCAGGCTAACCATTTGGGTGGTATGTCCAACACCATTCTTCTACTCGCGCAACTTGGTACCGGCAATTTCAGGCTGATCCCTAAAATATCGACAGCGTCCGTGGGGCTGCTTCTGGCGCCCAATCTTAACCACCAGGACCCTGTAGTCAAAAAGATACTCGAGGACAAGAAATTTCGCATCGCAATGTCTCATGCGATCAGGCGAACAGAGATCAATGACATACTATACAGAGGTCATGGAACGCCACGACAGGCTGCGCCCCTTAAAGATTCGGGATTTTTCAGTGAATCGTACGAAAAGTGCTACCTGAAGCATGATACTGAACTTGCCAACAAAATGCTTGATGATATCGGCCTTACCGTTGGTCCTGACGGCTGGCGTCAACGGACGGATGGAAAACGATTGCAACTTTCTTTAGATGTAGTGGCTTCCATTCAGACTTGGGTGGACGCCGCCGAAATAATCGCTTCTGATTTTAAGAACATTAAGATTGATACAGCCGTCAAATCTGAGACCAGAGAGCTTTTTAGACAAAGAACGCAGACTTGCGCTCACGACATAGCTCTGTGGCCCGGTGATGGTGGACTGGAGTGTCTTCTTGATCCGAGGTGGTATTTTCCCTACAGTTCTGAAAGCCTGCAAGCTCCTTCATATGCTCGGTGGTATCAAAGTAGAGGCAAACAGGGCGACAAGCCTCCCACTGAAATCCAGAAAATGATGAAAGACTTCGACCAAATAGTCCACACCGTTGACAAGGAGAAGCAGAAGGAGTTTTTCTCTCGGATTCTAGCTGCAAATGAGGAGAATCTATATGTCATTGGATTGGTTTATCAGCCGCCTGACTACTATGTGGTTTCTCCACGAATGAAAAACATACCCCCGAGTGATTTCCAGAGTTGGATTTACCCTAATCCCGGACCAATTCATCCTGAACAGTTTTTTTTCGAAAAGAAGAAATGAATGAGTTATGAATTTGCGCCAAAGCCGGTCAATCAATAACATTGTTATGAGATGTCTAGTTTAACAAATTGTTACTCCATACAGGAGAAAGTAACTCTATGGAAACCAAGACCTGCTCTGATGCAAGCGACAACAAAAAAAATGACGTCATATTGATCGATTCCCATGCTCATCTGGAACTCGAACCTCTTGTGGAACAAACGCAGGCGGTAGTCGCCAGGGCTGTGGCAGCAGGTTTAATAGGAATTATTACCGTGGGGATAGATCTTCAGGACGCTAAAGTCGCTCTTGGTATAGCTGAACAATTCGATATGGTATTCGCCGCGGCTGGGTTTCATCCTCACAACGCGAAGGATGTTGCAGACAATAGCCTCTTGCAAATGGAGAAACTCTGTGAAAATCCAAAAGTGGTTGGATATGGAGAAATAGGGCTCGACTTTTTCCGAAACCGATCTCCCCGCGATTTACAACTTGCGGCATTTTCGAATCAAATGGAACTAGCCCAGAAAATAAGGAAGCCAATCATAGTTCACCTGCGGGACGCTTATCAGGAAGGCCTGGCAATGCTTGAAAAGCATGGCCCTTTTCCATTCGGTGGAGTTATCCACTGTTTCTCAGGAGATGAATCTGACGCCCGACGCGCGCTGGATCTAGGATTCTATATATCCATTCCGGGCACTGTTACTTACAAGAAAAACGATAAGCTCAGGGCAATTGCAGCGACTATTCCTGACGACAGGATCCTTCTTGAGACGGATTGTCCTTTTCTGTCCCCTGAGCCCCTGCGTGGAAAAGATAACGAGCCGTCCTATATAATTCATACCGCTCGGAAGGTGGCGGAGATTAGGGGTGTGGATCTTCAATCTCTGGGATTGCTTGCGACTCAAAATGCTATCAGGTTGTTCAATCTGCCTTTGTGAAACGACTTCGTTTCAAATTGCTTGACAAAGAGCGCCAACTATTTGTACAAAGTCTGGATACGCGGTCCCATCGTCTAGAGGCCTAGGACACCGCCCTCTCACGGCGGAGACACCGGTTCGAAACCGGTTGGGACTGCCAAATAAAACAATATGTTACAGTGAAGGCGGTCGGCAGTTGACTGCCTTTCGTTAGTTTTTGGTCCATTTTTGGTCCCATTTTGCCCAATAACAAAATCACTTTTAGCCACTTACCGCTGTTAAGAATTCAGTTGAACCATGGTCAGATTCCAGTTGAGGACTTTTATGATTGGCGCGATGCCGCTAGGGCAATTATATTGGCGCCGAGAAAAATTGGTTGTTTTTTACCCGGCAGCACAGCGCTGTTGATGTTGATCAACGCCAGCAATAGGTCCTCCACCATCAAAATGATCTTGTCATTTAACCGTCTCGTTTTTTATCATCTTTATGATCGCCAAAATCCCGATAGGTAAAAGGACGATCAAAATCATCACCGTTGAAGGTAGGCCCAACCGTGTCGCAGACAAGATGAAATCATACATTTTTCATTCCCCCCTAAGGTTGGCACGACTCTTCCTGGAGTTCGTAAAATAGGACAATTCGTCTGCTAATAAATAGGACATTTCTATTTGTTGACAACACACAATGATTTAGGCTCAGGGCTGAAACAGCCTTTGCGTTAGCCAACAGAATGCGGTAAATCTCGGCAAAGAATGGTTTGGGAGGCGCTGTCACAAATATTTTGTTTTCAGCGAGTCCGCCACCTGGTTTACTGCGGCGAAAGCTCTCTCCACAGTACGTTCTTTGTCCGGATTGACCAAGCAGCAGGTTGCTGGTGAAAGCATGGACCGGGTAATGAGTTTTTGCCGATCAATGCCCTTGGACCAGAGAATTTTCCAAATGTTTTCGAGACGCTGGACCAAAGAGGGTACCTGTTCTTGGGCGAATGTCTCGAAAGCTGTGGGCACGATACCCCAGACAATGACACCATCCCGATCAAGAAACTTTTTTATGGCTGGGGCGTATGAGACGAAAATTTCTGCATTGGTGTAAGCGTCTAGGGAGAGCACATCCAAGTCCAGATTCAGCAGGAAATCCCAATCTGGGTTGCCGCAAAGATGAATGCCCCGGGGCCGGTCCACTTGAGCGAAAAAATGGTCCAGATCGCCCTTGGCTTTCAAGTCGCCATACCCCGACATTGCAGAGAACAGGAATTGTAATCCCGGTTCATCCACAAACATGAAGGCATTGGCATTGAGCTGTTTGAGCCGCTCCAACTGAGCATTCAGGCGCTTGGCCAAAAAATCGAGCATGAAGGGTCGTAAGGTGTCATCAAAGAGAATTGGGCGGTCATCCTGGTCCAGCACGTTGAAACCGAAACTTATCGGCCCCTCCAGTTGGCCCCGAATTGCTGGCCTGTCCTTGAGGTCCAGCGCTAGAAATCTATGGTATACCACCGAGTAGGTCTCGCTTATGTCAAAATATTTAGGATCGTCAAAACGGAGCAACGTCTCTTCTAATTCCTCGCCGAACTTGTCCATTGAAAAGCGAAGCGTCCTCTTTTCCATGTCCAGGATGATGCCAGGAAAATGTTCCGCGGCTTGCACATACATGTCTTCGTAGTAGCTGTATCTTGGCAATTGCGGCCAAAATGGAACGTCCAATGACAGGGCCATGTCCAGAGCCCGCGACACGTCGGTGTGCGGCATCACCGCCATGGCGGTTGTTAAAAGTTTGCCTGGAATTTTGTAAGCCATGTGTTTCTTGCCTTTAGTAGGAATAATGAAGTTCTTTCACATTTTGTCTCCCGGCGTTGGTCCGAAATTAATTTGAGATTCAACAACCTGCTCAAAATCGAAAAGAGCGGTTCCTTAAAACTTTATAGTGTTTGTTTAATCGAAGTTACTGTAACTTCCAGAACACGGGTCAAAAAAGAGAACTTGGCTTTCATCATGTCATATTCAGGACCTGAAGATATGAATTTTGCCGTTCCTTCAATGAGAAAACCAGCGCCAGGGTGACCGCTACGCCCAATTATCTCTTTGCTCCCGACGGTGAGTAATACTTTGTTATTCTTAAGCGTTTTTTTCTCAGTCTTTCTCATTGCCCAGGCAGGGATTAAGAGCCTACCATCATTTGGGTTTACAAGGTAGGTATTCCAAGTGTTTACAACATGGGCCTCATTATCAGCACATGAAACGATAGAAACGACACCTTCCTTCCCGATTACTTCCAAAAACTTGTCTGTGAACATGCTCAATCTTCTCCGTTCAGATTTAAGTTGTGGATAACGAGTATCCATGATATCTATATATACAACGCTATAAGAAAAGTCAAACTTTTTGGGTTCATCGCTCAAGCGTGTGCCAGATTCTTCCGAAGAAGATCGCTCAGGAACTGGAAGAAAAGCTGAAATGGTATGCGTGGGCACGTCGCCGTTGTTGAACCAGCTCATGGCCCGGAAGACTTCGCTTTTCTAAACGGCGCTTTCTTTCAGAGTCGCACAAGCGCTTAAAGGACAGCGCTTGTGCCTGTGGTAGGCCTAAATACGGACTTACGCAAGCAACCACTTTTTGGTAAACTTAACTCATTGTAACTATTAGAAATTATGGAAGGAGATAAAAGATGCAATACGGTATTGGGGTAGAGTATGCGTTTCATTCACTTTTCTACATGGTCGATCTACCCGAACATAAAACTATTGGGATTAAAGATATAGCTAAATTGAATGGAATTTCAGAAACGTATCTTTCTAAGATTTTTTCAAAACTGAGAAAAGCGGGATTAGTCCGTTCGATTGCTGGTGTCAATGGGGGGTATGAGCTAGCGAAGGGGGCGGAAAATATTTCCTTTTGGGATATTATCGAGGCAATTGAGGGGACTTCTCGTTTGTTTCATTGTATAGAAATTCGCAAGAAAAACATTTTCGTCAACGATCCCAGTATATTCACAGATGAGTGTCCCTGCTTGATAAAAGTGGTTATACAGGAAGCGGAAGATCTCATGCGGAGCCATTTAAAAAAGAAGTCGCTCCGTTGGTTACACGAACAGGTGCATAAAGATTTTTCAGTGGAGAAAAGAAAGGCAATCGCTGACTGGTTAAAGGATGTATAATGAAAGTTAAAACTACCGTGAACCAACTTCAGGAACAGGGAATTAATTGTCAGCATGCACAAGCGTAATTGTCGTCGAGCATGTCCCTTTGAAATAGGATGAAAACTCACCACTGACTGTACGGAAGAACCTCTCTATTTTCCCTTTGCCCTGCGGCTTGTATGGCCTTGCGTGGATAAGAGCGATCCCAAGACAAGCTGTAACATGCTCCAGATGATGGGAACGGAACGCGGATCCATTATACGTACAGATTCCTGGAAGTCCTCTGGTCAGGATCGCTTTTTCCAGCGCCCTTAAACACTGCGCAAGGGACTCGGACAGATAAAACTCCGCATAAGGAACCAGCCGCGAATGATCGTCGATAAAAGCAATCAGATAGGTCTTTCTGTTTCTCCCCTCATGTTCCACTTTAGGGCCGTGCATGCAATCTGATTGCCATATATCATTGGGCAATTCCGCTTCAAATTCTCTTCGATCCTCCGGCATAGCCTGAGTCAGCTTCATAAGACCATTACGATTCAAGAATCGGTAAACGGTTGTCGGAGTAAGTATAAGACCCGGAGAAACCAGTTTGCGTTTATTCATCTCATAGATAAGCCGGACTACTGTAACTTTGGGAAGCTCTCTTCGCAGTTGGATTAAAGCCATTGCTGTCTCCTCGTCTATAGAGCGGCTCATCCCGTTATCTGAGCGATCCTGATTGGCCAGCGCCTCCAGTTTACCGCCGGAGTCCCGGTAAAGCTTCACCCATCTAAGGATCGCGCTCCGGGTAATCCGTGTCTTATCCGAGAACGGGATAACCCATTTACGGTCGCATTTTTCCCTAATGAGCGCCTCCTGTTCACCGTGCTCAAGCTGTACATGACCCACCAGGTCGTGAATAACCCCGAACCGGAACGTCGATATCCTACGCTTCTTGTCTTCGTCCATTGATAATCAAAGCCACCAGAAGACGGTTCTTACCTATTAGTCCAAAGCATGCGAGGTTTTTTTGTATAGTGATCTCAACCAGTAGCCCTGTCTGGTCCGAAAGCACACTGGAGGCCATCTGGCGTTTTCCAGTCTAAAAACGATGGATGAGCGAATCGCAGATACGGAGGCCTGAAATCGTTTAAGATAACCGGACGAACGCAACCTAATCACAGAGTGACAGTCTGGACACCGATACCGTCTCAAAAAAACCTGACACGAAAAACCATCAAAAAATGCTGCCACAAATCCATGGCCTCATATCCGAAGACCGTCACAACGAGGACACGCATCCGGTCTCGGCCAAGAAAAATCTAGAAAAGTGTTGATACATACGTATATGCCGGCTATATGGCATTTGTTCCGTGCTATGTCGGTATTCTCTCACGGCGGAGACGCCGGTTCCAAACCTGTTGGGACTGCCAAGAATGCCTTTCATTACAGCTTGTTATTCTTCACCCTCCAGAGGCGCGTTCGAGTAACTCCGAGTTTGCCCGCGCCTTGCTGGTCCGCCTGCCACTATGACGCCTTGTTGAGCACATTGTTTGGCCTGTCTAATGTCGCGAAAACAGCGCTTTAGATGAAGGAGCGACGGGTGTCTTCGGTAAACGGCTGGCCTGTCTTGACATGGTCAATCTCGACTAGGAATTTCATGTCGGGCACGGTATTCTTTCTTTTGGAATTCGTAAATGACGCCGAACTTATGTTTAGATGGTTTCCGCATAACACGCTCCGTTTTCTTCCTCACAGATTGTCCACCGGGCTCTTTAAGCATCCTGTCTGCCCGGTCCAGAACATGAGTGTAGATTATCCCGAATTATGCCGCGGTCGTGCCATTGCTGGGAACTTCTAGTTGGTTCATCACCATACTCGAACCCCCAAGTTCTCATGGAAAGACTATTTCAGGTCTTTTCCTATGGAGAATGCTTTGCCAAGATGCCGGCCAACTCCGTAATAGCCACGCCCGTGATCAGGCGACCACAGAAAAGGCTTGATCTTCTCAATCTCAGGGCCATTTGGTCCTACAATCGTCTCATCAGCCTTTATGTCCAGAATTTCACCTATGAATTGTGTATGGAGGCCAATTTTGTGGGTGTGGATCACTTTACACTCCAGCACTAACGGAAATTCGGCAACATATGGAGCGTTCACCACGTCGCTCTTCACCGGTGTGAGTCCAGTCGCCACAAATTTGTCGGTATCCTTCCCGGAGACGACGCCGATAAAATCGGACTGCTTCACGTAATCCTCCGAGGGAATGCTTATCGTGAAGGCTTTCTGCTCCATGAGACTGCTGTACGTGTAGGTGGCCTCGCGAACTGATATTGAGACGCAGGGTGGAGCGGAGCAGCAAATTCCACCCCAGGCTACGGTCATGACGTTAGGCTTACCAGTCTTATCATACGTACCCACGATCAAAACAGGGGTTGGGTAGAGAAGAGTTTTCGCTCCTAGAGACTTTTTCATGACTTTCCTCCTGATGGTGTGGCCATTCATGGGCCTGACGGAGTTATACGCATATGACTGCGTCTGTCTTTAATTTGTTTAGCTGAGCACAAAGCTCAAGAAAATTCAAACGAAATTATTGTCGTGACTAGCCTTCCTCCTGGATTCCTCGGAATAAACCACCTGGAACTTCTGTTGCGTATGCTTTGGCCGACGAGACGCTATATTGGAGCGTCGCATTTTCCTCAAACTCGAAACTCTCACGAGACAAATCTTATAAATAATCGGAAGTTATTTTCGAGAAATGCTATATAGTTGAGAGCCCGTTGCAATATTTTTTGTCTTTTTCACCGCTCCTATTATTCCAATTGCCTGGAACAGCTTATGAGCATGTGCAAGTGTCATTTTTTCTCAGACCATCAATTCTCAATCCTTGCCCACATTATCCATTTCCTTCTGCCATTCCCTCCAGAATCTCCCTTCACAATTGTCTATACATATTTGTAAGAGCTGAGAGTTATTACCAACTCCGGCCCAATACTCACCGAATCCGGATTTACCTTGACATCCCTGGACACAAGTAGTTCGGTCTTGATCAATGGTTTGATCGGAAATTACAGGTGCGACGAATAGACCAAAATTCGTTAACAGGATTGCTAGCAACATGGCCCCTGTAATCAATGCGTAATTCTTTCTTGTCATGGCCCGGTCTCCTTTCATGGAATCTATCAATGTTTATGTTAAAATCAGATGCTGATTCTAGTTTAATGTTTCAGTCAAGGGCTGGCAGTTTTCTTACGGCGGGGATGCCGGTTCCAAAGGGAACCCGGAGGAATATAGATTCGGGAAATATAAACAGTTGTCAATACGAATGAGAGCGTTTAAGAGACATAATAACGTGACTGATGAATTTGGCGTTATTTTGATGTTGAGTAAAATCCATTGAAATCCATCGAATAATTTAATATCGCGATCCAGTTAGACCTTGCGCTGAAATGCCTAAGTCAATCGCCGAGGTTGCACTGTGTGTGGACTTTCACGTTAGATCAAGGATAGTAACAGTGGATACCATTAAATTGATGCTCGCTTTCTCTCCATGGATCGCATTCTGGATCATTTCCTCGGGTCATTCGATGTTACGGCTCCAAGTTGGAATTTGTGTCGCCGCCGTCCTGGTGGCAGTGATGGGCCTGACAAAACTACACCGCGGGGCAATCTTGTGGGCGGGGGTTTTATTCTTTGCATTCGCTTTAGTCTCGGTGGCTTGGCAGAGGGACATGTGGGTAATTCACCATTTAGGAGTCCTCGCAAGCGGAACCCTTTTTGTATCCACTCTTTTTTCAGTTTTTATAGGGCGACCATTTACTGAAGATTATGCGCGTGAACACGTACCGGCGGAATTATGGGACTCTCCAGCTTTCATTCGTGGCTGCTACACTGTCACGACTGCTTGGGGGTTCATTTTTTTGGTTAATACTATGGTCAATCTTGCAAAGCTCTATCACCCCGAGACCAGCGAGTGGTACTATCAAGGCATGGAATTTGGTTTTGTCATCTTAGGTATCGCATTTACCACAATCTACTCCCGGCGTGCCAGACGCAAGCGCCTGGGTTAATTTTTGGGACAACGACCTGGTTTGTTGAGAAAACTCAAAAGTTTTTAAAGAAAAGAGTTAAAACAATTTGACCTTCAGTCTTGGGCTAGCATGAAGTCCTTTTTCGAACAGTTTCTAATGGTGGTCCCTGTTGGAACACAAAAAGAAGCTCTGGACGTCCTGGAAGCGAAAAAGGGCCTCACAGGGCGGTCCATCTGGCCACTATTGAGTGCGAGGAAGGAGTCACTTTGAACAAGAACGTCCTGATTCTGGTATTTCTGCTGGTAGCGATTGCAGCCGTAGGCGCTGGACTGTTTCTTAAGCACGGAGAAAATACCACTCCCCAATCAGATCGTTCGAAAGCCGAGAACATCGTGGGAGAGGCCAAGGGAGTGGCCTCCATCGCAGTCATCCCCAAGGGGACTACCCATTCATTCTGGAACTCGGTACTTGCCGGCGCACAAAAAGCCGCCAGGGAGCACGATGTCGAGATCCTCTGGGCGGGTCCGGACCGCGAGGGTGATCGTGAGAAACAGATCCAAATCGTCGAGGACTTCATCGTGAAGAAGGTGGCCGGCATAGTGCTGGCGCCCACCGACGCCAGAGCGCTCGTTCCAGTGGTCGAACGTGCAGCGGCCGCCAGGATACCTGTCGTCATCATCGACTCGGACATCGAAACCGACAAGTGGGTCTCCTTTGTGGCTACCGACAACTACGCCGGCGGCGCCCTCGCTGCGAAGCACATGGCGAAACTTCTCGGGGGCAGAGGCAAAGTCGCAGTCATCAAATACATGGCTGGCTCCGCGTCCACCTCTGCTCGGGAAAACGGTTTCATCGAAACTCTGAAGAAGGGGTTTCCCGAGATAGAGCTGGTTGAAGACCGCTACGGTATGGACACGGTAGAAACAGCGCTCTCCGCCACCGAAGACGTGCTTACCCGCCACAAAGAACTCGATGGTATCTTCGCCTGCAACGAGTCCACTTCCCGAGGCGCCCTGCGAGCGCTGGAGAGTCAGGGACGAGCCGGAGCCGTGAAGATGATTGGTTTCGACGCTGCCGACGCTTTGATCAAAGGTCTTGAGGCTGGGCGTATCGACGCTCTCGTAGTCCAGAATCCTCAGGCTATGGGATATGAGGGTGTAAGCAGCGCCGTGGCCGCGATCAAGGGCCAAAGCGTGAAAACGAGAATCGACACAGGGGTGGAACTCGTCACCAAGGATCGCCTGAACTCGCCCGAGATTCGATCGCTCCTCGGGAGAGAAGGTTGATGGCGTTGTGCCCGCGAGTCGAGTCTTCCCAGTTCGCCCTCGAGATGCTGGGGATCAGTAAGAGCTTTGGCCCCATCAAGGCCCTCGAAAATGTCACGCTACGTGTCCAGCAGGGGACAGTCCACGCGCTGGTGGGCGAAAACGGGGCGGGTAAATCCACTTTGATGAAAATCCTCGCGGGAGTTCATCAGCCTGGCGCCGGAACCATCGTGCGAAATGGTAATACCTGTGCGTGGAAGGATCCTTCGGACTCCCTCGCCGCTGGGGTCGCGATGATCTACCAAGAGCTTTCCCTCGCTCCGGATCTCACCATCGCCGAAAACGTGTGGCTCGGGATCGAGCCCCGCGGCCCGCTGCCGGGTACCTACAGCAAGAGTCGAATACTCGCAGACACCAGAGCCCTGGCCGAAAGACATGGCTTTGATGTAGATCCCAATCAGAAAGTGGAGAACCTTCCCTCGAGCACTTGTCAGATAGTGGAAGTGCTGAAGGCTATTGCGCGTAACGCCGAAATTCTGGTGATGGACGAACCGACATCCTCTTGTGGAGAACATGGAGTGGCCGTGATTCTCGAAATGGTCAAGAAACTGAGCCGGGGTGGGACCACAATTATCTACATCTCCCATCGGCTCGAAGAGGTTGTTGAGATTGCAAGAGACATCACCGTTCTTCGCGACGGACGAGCCGTGCACACTGGCCCCATAAATGACCTCAAGATTCCCGATATAGTTACACTAATGGTCGGGCGCAATCTGAGTGACTACTTCCCCAAAAAGAAGGTCGAAGTTGGGTCCACGGCTTTGAACGTGTCGGAACTATCGTCCCAAACCGTAGAAAACATCAGTTTCGATCTGCGATGGGGAGAGATCGTCGGTGTCGCCGGGCTTGTGGGCGCAGGTCGCACTGAGCTTGCCCGCGTTCTGTGCGGTCTGGATCCTTCAATCCACGGCAGCGTAGCGATCGACGGGAGAATCACCAAAATCGCAAAGCCAGCCGATGCTATCTCTAGCGGAGTCATGTACGTCACAGAAGATCGAAAGCGCACGGGACTATGCCTCGATCTCCCAGCGGCGTGGAACATGACGCTACCATGCCTCACCGAACTGGGCATGAAACATATCCTGAACCTTGGTCGCGAAAACGAAATCGCCGAAGAGACGGCCAAAAAACTCTCGCTCAAGTGGTCCGGACCAGGAGCGCTGGCGAGCGCTCTGTCGGGTGGCAATCAACAAAAGCTGCTGCTCGGTCGAGCGATCATTGCTCAGTCGCGACTATGGGTGCTGGATGAGCCCACTCGTGGCGTCGATATCGCCGCCAAGATCGACATCTACGAACTCATTGGACGGATGGTCGCTGACGGGAAGGCTGTTCTCATCATCTCTTCGGACTTACCCGAACTTTTCGGAATTACCGACCGAATTCTGGTGATGCGACGAGGCCGCCTCGTCGCCGACCTCGTTACCTCAGAAACCAACCCGGAGGCTGTGATGCAACTCGCCGCCGTGGATAAGGGTCGCACATGAAGAAACTCGTTCGAGAACTGCTACCGTTCGGGAGCCTCGTCCTGGTCATCGCTATCTTGTCGCTCTGGCAGCCCGACAGCTTTCTGACCCTCGACAATTTTCTCAACGTTCTGCGCCGCTCGTCGGTCTACGGCATCGTCGCCGTTGGAATGACGTTCATCATCATCTCCGGCGGCATCGATCTCTCCGTGGGCTCTCTCCTCGCATTGTGCGGCATGTGCGCCGCCGGAACAATGATCAGGCTTGGTGGCGAAGAACCTACTGTCGGAATCATGGCCATGGGAACTGCGGTTGGGCTCCTTGCCGGCGCTGTGGGTGGGATGGTCTCGGGAGCATTGATTACCAAACTGAAGCTCCAACCGTTCATTGCCACTTTAGGCGCCATGAGTCTCTACCGCGGGATAGCGCTGGTCATGTATGACGGACAGCCGATCAACGTGTCATCTTACCGCTACCTGGGCGAAGGCGCCCTGCTCGGGATACCGATTTCTGTGATCCTGTTCTTGGCTGTCATCGCCACTGCGGGAGCCATTTTACAGTTCACGCGGTTCGGTCGTCACATCTATGCTATTGGTTCCAACGTGGAAGCCGCGCACCACGCCGGCGTGAGAGTCGACCGAAGTCTGATCGGCATCTACACCCTCGGAGGCTTGCTTACAGGGCTAGGCGCTATGATCGCCATGAGCCGAACCGTCTCGGCGCAACCCACTGCAGGCGTGGGCGCAGAACTCGACGTCATCGCCGCGGTGGTCATTGGCGGCGCCAGCCTCTCCGGAGGTCGCGGAACCGTCACTGGAACCATCGTAGGAACTTTGCTCATCAGCTTTTTGCATAACGGGTGCACCCTCGTGGGCATCTCAACGAACGCTCAGTTAATTGTGATCGGCGTGGTGATAGTCCTCGCTGTAGCGATGGACCAGTTCACCCGCCGCAAAGCGGGCGATGCGGCCTAAGAAATCGTACGATATGCGTCGTGTGAAGGAGAATAAATGTCCAAAACCAAAATTGGTATTTTCTGGCCTGGCGATTACCGTTCCAAACCCAACGATCTTGCTCAGCCAAACGCCGAGGAAGCTACGGTCCAACTGGAGCAAGCCCTGAAAAGACTTGGTCGTACGAGCTATCGCATCGAAGGTTTTCTCACGCGACCCCACGAAGCCATCGAGAAACTCGGCCCGCTGGATGACCCTCTCGTCGGTGTCTGCGTCCACTGGTGCTACGGGCCGCATACCACAGACGGGGTCGTCGCTAAAGACAGCCCTTTGTTGCTGGCGAGTAATTTCTCAGGACAGTGGCCGGGTCTCGTCGGCCTACTCAACACCGGAGCCTGCCTGGAGAGCCTGGGTCGTAAATTCTCTCGTGTGTGGAGCGACGCGAAAGACTGGACCTCAGACGACGCGTTCATGGATCATTTGGGCGAGTGGCTAAACACCGGTCGCATCGGCTACTCCACCGAACAGATCGTCTATTCCGTTCCCATATCCAAGGAGGCGCACGCTCGCTCGAGGCTTGTAGCCGAGGAGATCAGGAAAAGAAGAATTTTAGCGCTGATGCTAGGGGATACGTCCATGGGGATGATCAACGGTTACTTTGGCCCGCGCCGGCTGGCTCCCATTGGATTCTCGGAACACAAGGTTGACCAGGCCTGGATCATCGACCGAGGCCGTTACATCTCGGACGATCGACTCAATGGGGCTATGTCCTTTGTCAAGGAAAGTGGTGTGAAGTTCCACTGGGGCGAAGACGGGGCGAACGACTTCGACGAAAACGCCACGCGGGAACAGCTACGGGATTATTTGACCGTACTCGACCTTGTGACCGAATTCAAAGCCGACTGCGTGGGTTGGCAGTATCAGCTCGGGTTGGTTCCGTTGCGGCCGCCGTCGGATTTCGCCGAAGGACTGCTCAATTCCGTTTGTCGGCCAGAGAGTAACGGCGACGTGATCATCACCTCCACGGAGGGCGATCAAGGCAACCTCGTCCCAATGGAGCTGATGAAGCGCCTACTCAAGACTAAAGGGCTGCACCAGGGCGTGATGTTCCATGATGTGCGCTGGGGCGCCGAATATCAGGGACGATTCTTGTGGGTGCTGCTCAACTCTGGCTCGTGCGGAGGGTACGCCATGAGCGGTGACCCCGACAGCCTCATGGGCGTCCATTCGTACAGGCAACCCGCCGAATACTTTCCGATCCCTGGCGGTACATTCGCGGGTGAAGCGCTGCCGGGCGACATCACATGGGCAAGGGCCTATCTCAAAAACGACGAACTATGGATGGACGTAGGGCAAGGAGAAGTTCTAACTCTACCCGAGCAAATCCGCGAGCGGTGGTGGCGCGGAACCACACGTCAGTGGCCGTTCATGGCAGCCGATCTGGGCATCTCGCGGGAGACCCTGATGGCCCACTATCTGAGCAACCACATCGCGGTGGCCTACGGCGACATCCTGGAGGAAATGGCTGCGCTCTCGCAAATGCTCGGATTCAGAGTTCGCTTTCTGGGAAGGAGCGTATGATATGAATCAGGACCGGCGCTGCTACATCGGCATCGATGTGGGGACAGGGAGCGCAAGAGCGGGAGTGTTCGACGAAAGCGGCAAGATGCTCGGACAGAGCTCGCGCCCCATCAAAATGTGGAAGCCACAGGCAGATTTCGTGGAGCAATCGTCGGACGACATCTGGGGCGCCACCGCGGCGGCGGTACGTCTAGCCGCCACCGAGGCTGACATCGACGCAACGAATGTACGAGGGATTGGCTTCGATGCAACTTGCTCCCTGGTAGCCCTGGACGAGAGAGATCGGCCCGTGTCGGTGAGTCCTACCGGCAAAGACGAACAGAACGTCATCGTTTGGATGGACCACAGGGCACTGGAACAGATGGCCCGCATCAACGACGGGGGACATGCCGTGCTGCGCTACGTTGGTGGAATCATCTCCCCTGAGATGCAGTCACCCAAGCTCAGTTGGCTCAGAGAGAATTTACCCGACTGCTGGAACCGAACCCGCCGTTTTTTCGATCTGGCTGATTTTATGACCTACCGCGCTACTGGCGACGAAACCCGATCACTTTGTACCACCGTTTGCAAGTGGACCTACCAGGGTCACTTGGAACCGACGATATCGTGCAGCGTGGGGAGCTGGGACGACACCTACTGGCAGTCCATCGGGCTGGGTGAACTGGTCTCGGAAGGCTACTGGCGCGTCGGAACCTGCATCCGGCCCATGGGTGAGCCTATCGCTCAGGGGCTTACCAAAAAAGCGGCGGCTGATTTTGGTCTCAACCCGGGAACCCCGGTTGCGGTGTCGATCATTGACGCCCACGCCGGTGGCGTTGGAATGCTGGGAGCGCGTCTTGCTGAGGGCACCGAGGTTGAACTCGAAAAGCGCCTGGCCCTCATTGGCGGTACATCTAGTTGTCACATGGCGGTCTCCAGGGAACCTCGATTCGTCGATGGGGTCTGGGGGCCGTTCTATTCGGCGATGATTCCGGGGTTTTGGCTCACCGAGGGCGGCCAATCCGCAACTGGCGCTCTGATCGATCACATCATCTTCAGTCACGCTCGTAGTCATGAACTCGAGCAAGATGCGAAAAGGCGCGGGATCACGGTCTATGAAATCCTTGCGGAGGTCCTCGATAGGCTCGCCACTGGAACGGAGTTTCCCGCTGAGCTCACCAAGAAACTGCATGTTCAGCCGGATTTCCACGGCAACCGCTCCCCCAGAGCCAATCCTCACGCCCGCGGGATGATCTCGGGTCTGAGACTCAGCGACAGCGTTGAAGACCTTGCCCTGCTCTACCTGGCCACAGTCCAGGCAATCGCCCATGGTACCCGCCACATTTTGGACGTCATGAGCCAAAGTGGATACGAGATCGACATCGTGCTCACCACCGGTGGTGGAGCCAAGAATCCCATCTTCTTACGCGAGCACGCAGACATCACAAGACGAAAAATCGTCCTCCCCAAAGAACCCGAAGCAGTACTCCTGGGTTCCGCCATGCTCGGGGCCGTCGCCGCCGGAGATTACGCCTCAGTGACTGAAGCGATGACTAAAATGAGCGCCGCCGACACGGTTATCGAACCCTGCCAGGGCGCCGCCGCCAGGTACCACGACGCCAAGCACGAGGTTTTCCTCCGGATGTACGAAGATCAGTTGCAATACAACGCCCTGATGACCCGCTAAAATGAAAACTCCACAATGCGACGGTCTGTATTTAGGTGATGTTTTGTCCTAATGTGTAAGGGACACGACCCTGTTCAGGAAAATTGTTCTTTCAAAATGTCAAT
>JAJYDQ010000054.1 GCA_021777225.1 Deltaproteobacteria bacterium | reverse complement strand
ATAACCCCTATCGCTATGGAAAAAGAACTCCGCTTCGCTATCAGGGAAGGCGGACGAACTGTAGGCGCCGGTGTCGTCGCTGAAGTTATTGAATAGCTTTCTTATTATAGAAGAGGAATTTTCATGGATATGCAAGCGCTGAAAATCAGGATCAGGTTGAAAGCCTATGATCACAAGTTGTTAGACCAATCAGCCGCCGAGATAGTCGATACCGCCTGGAGAACAGGGGCGAAAGTCGCCGGCCCGATACCTCTTCCAACTAGAATACACAAATACTGTGTTCTGCGCTCGCCACATGTAGATAAAAAGTCACGTGAGCAGTTCGAAATAAGGGTACACAAGAGGTTGATCGACATCTTGGAACCCACACAACAAACACTGGACGCATTAATGAAGTTGGATTTATCTCCAGGAGTTGACGTTGAAATCAAGGCGTGATGTTTACTCTAACATTCTCGTCCAGGAGCTTCTTATGGTTAAAGGTTTGATAGGCAAAAAACTCGGAATGTTTCAGATGTTTGACGAAACCGGTCGCTCTTTGGGTGTGTCCGTTGTTCAGGCTGGACCGTGCAAGATCGTGCAAAAAATGCCCAATTCCCGCATACAACTTGGATATGGTACCGGCAAAGAAAGCCGACTTTCCAAACCGGTTCTTGGCCAATACAAAAAAGCCGGAATTGATCCTTGTCAGGTACTTCGGGAGTTTCCCGCTGAGAATGCTGACGAGTTACAGATCGGCCAAGAAGTCGGAGCGGACATTTTCAATCCCGGAGAGATCGTTAAAATAGTGGGAGTAGGCAAAGGCAAGGGCTTTGCGGGCGTAATCAGGAAATGGAATTTTGGCGGTGGTAAGGCAACCCATGGTTCCCGGTCACATCGTATCCCTGGATCAGTTGGACAGTGCGCATGGCCTTCCCGAATTTTCAAAGGCAAGAGAATGCCAGGGCGGCTCGGTGGAAAAAGCGTCACGGCTCCAACGGTTCAGGTTGTCGAGGTCAGACCGGAAGAGAATTTACTATTACTACGGGGACCCATTCCTGGACCGCGTGGCTCCATAGTGTTGATAAGGAAACGATAATGGCTCTAGTAGACGTTGTTAACCAAAATGGAGAAAAGGTCGACTCAATAGAGCTTGAGGACCATATTTTTAACGCCGAAATTCGAGACGCGTTGATTCAGCAGGTTGTTGTTTGGCAGCTTGCTAAACGCCGATCCGGTTGCGCCGCTACGAAGACTCGTGGTCAAGTGCGCGGTGGAGGGAAAAAGCCTTGGCGGCAAAAGGGCACGGGGCGGGCTCGAGCTGGCACTAGTAGGTCGCCTGTTTGGGCAGGCGGTGGAACTGTTTTTGGGCCACATCCTAGGTCCTATGCGTTTTCCGTTCCCAAGAAAGTCCGCAGAGCAGCCTTGTGTTCAGTGCTTAGCGCTAAACTTCGCGAGGAAAAGCTGACTGTTCTCGATAAAATTGAAATTGAGGCCCCAAAAACTAAACTTTTTGCGGAGATTCTCAAAAAGCTCGGCGTGCAGGATCAAAAAACTCTATTTCTTATACCGGAAAAAGATGTCGACTTGACGCGCGCATCCAGAAACATATACAGGACCCTTGTGTTACCGGCTGAAGGAATGAATGTTTACGACTTATTGCGGTTTGAACGTCTGACCATTCTAAAGGACGCTCTTCCTAAATTGTCGGAGAGGTTGAGCTGATGTTTGAAGAATACAAAATCATTCGGCGTCCCATAATTACGGAAAAAGGCTCTACCCTTAAAGATGACAATAACCAGGTTGTTTTCGAGGTCGACAGACATTCGAACAAACCCGAAATTAGAAAGGCCATCGAGAAACTTTTTAAGGTTACAGTGCTGGCAATTCAGACTCAGAATAGAAAAGGCAAGCCCAAGCGTTTCGGTCGGTTCTTGGGGCGTCGAAGGCAATGGAAGAAAGCTATAGTTACTTTGAAAGCGGGCGATCGGGTTGATTTTTTTGAGGGTGTTTAAAAAAGGCCGGGGCTTTTCATAAGTCCGCCGAGACGCACCTTTAGTTGCTAACAAAACTTCGTAAGGATTCGTTTTATGTCAATCAAGAAATACAAACCTACTTCGCCGGGTATTAGGTTCAAGACCAGTTACTCCTTCGAGGAGATCACCACCGATGAGCCGTTGAAGTCCCTGGTAAGAGGCAAAGTTACCGGTAGTGGCAGGAATAATAATGGTCGAATTACCGTACGGAGACGAGGCGGAGGGCATAAGAAGCTTTTCCGTGAAATCGATTTCAAGAGAAACAAAGTTGACGTCTCTGGTACTGTAACTAGTGTCGAGTACGATCCCAATCGCAGTGCTCGAATAGCGTTGATCACATATGCAGATGGGGAAAAAGCATATATACTTTGCCCTAATGCCCTGAAGGTCGGGGATTCTGTCATTGCCGGAGACCGTGTGGACATCAAGCCGGGTAATTGTTTACCTCTTAAAAACATCCCGCTCGGCACAATGGTCCACAACGTGGAGATGAAGATTGGCAAAGGTGGTCAGATCATAAGAGCCGCTGGCGCTTACGGTCAGTTGATGGCTAAGGAGAAGGGATACGTGCAGGTCAAACTCCCTTCCGGTGAGGTTCGTATGGTTTTGGATCGCTGCAGGGCAACTGTCGGGCAGGTAGGAAATCTTGACCACGAAAACATTTCCCTTGGAAAGGCTGGTCGCACCCGTTATCTCGGACGGCGTCCCAAAGTTAGAGGCGTGGTCATGAACCCGGTAGACCATCCGCATGGTGGCGGAGAAGGCAAGACATCCGGTGGTAGGCATCCTGTAACTCCTTGGGGAGTACCCACTAAAGGTTTCAAAACTCGAAAGGGTAACAAACCGTCCGACAAATTTATCGTCAAACGGAGGAAGTGATTCTTATGCCTCGTTCAGTCAGTAAAGGCCCATTCGTTGATGAACATGTATTGACAAAAGTCGTGCAGGCCAAGGACACGTCGTCCCGCAAGGTTATTCAGACTTGGTCACGTAGGTCGACTATTATACCGGACATGGTAGGGCTCACTTTCGCCGTACACAATGGGAAGAAATTTATTCCAGTTTTTGTCACCGAAAATATGGTTGGTCACAAGCTGGGCGAGTTTTCGCCAACCCGAACCTTTCACGGGCATGCTGGAGACAGAAAGACCAAGAAGGGAAGAAAGTGATGGAATGGGAATCCAAATTGACACACGCTCATATATCAGCTCGCAAGGCTCGATTAGTGGCTGATCTTGTTAGAGGTCTCCAGGTGGGCGCAGCTCTGAGCACGTTGCAGTTCACTCCCAAAAAGGCTGCGGCGCTCATTCGGAAGGCGTTACAGTCCGCCTTGGATAATGCGTCGAAGTCTAGTGGAGTGAATGAAGACAATCTGTACGTTAGCCGAATAATGGTCGATGAAGGCCCAACCGCCAAGAGGTGGATGCCGAGAGCTATGGGTAGGGCGACTCGCATTCGGAAACGGACAAGCCATATTTCAATCGCTTTGCAAGAGAAGTGATATTAGCCACAACTGATTCTTCCGCGTATTTGGCTCTTTCATGATTTGTGAAAGCATGTAGCGGACACTTTGTTTCACCCTCAGGAGGGTTAATTTGGGACAGAAAGTTCATCCTACCGGTTTCCGATTAGGCGTCACAAAGACCTGGGATTCGAGGTGGTTTTCTCAAAAGGATTACGGGAATTTTCTTATTGAAGATCTCAAACTCCGGGATTTTGTGAAGAAAAAACTATCTCAGGCGAGCGTCGCAAAAATGGAAATTGAGAGGGCGGCCGGTAAAGTACGGATGATAATACATACGGCCAGGCCCGGTGTCGTGATTGGCCCGAAAGGGTCCGAGATAGAAAAACTCAGAAGACAAATTCTTCGTTTCACCAATAAAGACGTAATCGTTGACGTCAAAGAAATTCGCAAACCAGAAATTGACGCACAGTTGGTGGCCGAAAATGTTGCACAACAACTTGAACGTAGAATAGCCTTCCGCAGAGCTATGAAGAAATCTGTTTCCAGCGCTCTCAAATCGGGGGCTAAAGGCATCCGGATAGCGACCGCTGGCAGGCTGGGTGGCGCTGAAATGGCCAGGCGCGAATGGTACCGTGAGGGTAGGGTTCCGCTTCATACACTCAGGGCCGACATTGATTACGGATTCGCTCAGGCTACCACGACTTATGGTGTCATTGGCGTCAAAGTTTGGATCTTTAAGGGCGAGATGATTAAAAGCTCGGTTGGAGAAATATAAAATGCTTGCGCCCAAGAAAGTTAAATACAGAAAAAGACAAAAGGGCCGTATGAAGGGCCTACCGCTTCGAGGGACACAGGTTTCCTTTGGTGAATTTGGCTTAATGGCTTTAGAACCTATCTGGGTCACTGCCAGGCAAATCGAAGCTGGTCGAATCGCCATGACTCGACATGTCAAAAGAGGTGGTAAAATCTGGATTCGAGTTTTTCCGGATAAGCCAATAACTAAGAAACCAGCAGAAACCAGAATGGGTAAAGGTAAGGGCGCGCCGGAAGAATGGGTCGCAGTAGTTCGGCCAGGTATTATAATGTATGAAATGGAAGGCGTGCCAGTTGAAGTAGCTCGTGAGGCTTTCCGTTTGGCCGCCAGGAAATTGCCCTTAAAAACTCGTTTTGTAATTCGTGAGGAGTTGACATGAAGCCCCGGGAATTGCGGGATCTTTCTGTTGAAGAATTGACCGTCAAAGAGAAAGAGTTTCGAGAAGAGGAATTTAAACTTCGCTTCAAGAAGGCCACCGGTCAACTGGAAAAAACCGCCCGACTCGGTATCATCCGCAAGGAGATAGCTCGGGTTAAAACTATAATTCGAGAAAAGAGGGGGTCTGCATGAATAGCTCCTCTAGCGAACGTCAGCAGCGTAAGGTTCGTACCGGCATAGTTATCAGCGATAAAATGGATAAGACAGTCGTTGTCGAAGTTAGCCGCACTGTTCTGCACCCTGTTTACAAGAAGTTCGTTCGTCGCAGGAAACGCTTCATGGCGCATGACGAAGACAATCGTTGCCATATTGGTGACGAAGTCGTGATAGTTGAAACCCGGCCGCTTAGTCGCCACAAGAACTGGCGTGTACAAAAGATTGTAAAGGAAGCGGCAATGCTTGGAGGCGCGGCATGATCCAGCAGCAAACGCGAATGGATGTCGCCGATAACTCTGGCGCAAAAGAACTCTTTTGTGTCAAGATTTTGGGCGGCACGCGGAGAAAATACGCCAGCGTCGGTGACGTTGTTATTGTTTCCGTTAAACAGGCTATCCCGAATTCCAAGGTCAAAAAGGGTGAGGTTCACAAGGCGGTAGTCGTCAGAACAAAGCGCGCGGTTCGTCGTGCGGATGGTTCTTATATCAGGTTCGATGACAATTCCGCGGTTTTGATAAATAATCAACTTGAACCAATCGGTACACGTATCTTTGGACCTGTAGCTCGAGAACTCAGAGCCAAGAAGTTCATGAAAATTGTGTCTCTCGCTCCGGAGGTCCTTTAGACATGTCGAATATAAAGAAAGAAGATCGAGTAAGAGTGCTTTCTGGCAAAAACGCTGGTCGGGAAGGACGGGTCCTGAAGATTTTTAACGAAAAGGGCTCGGCCTTAGTCGAGAGAATCAATATGGTTAAGCGACACACCAAGGCTGGCGGTAAACTTGGGCAACAGGGTGGAATCATCGAAAAGGAAGCCCCTATCAAACTCTGTAAACTGATGTTGATATGTCCCAAGTGTTCTAAACCAACGAGGGTTGGTGTTCGGGCGGTCGAAGGCAAACGTGCTCGCTACTGTAAAAAATGCTTAGAACAGTTGGAAAACTAGAAGGAAGTTTCTGATGGCGTCCCGACTTAGAGAGTATTACCTCAAATCGGTAGTTCCCGCTTTGAGAGAGCAGTACAAGTATAAGAACTCAATGCAGGTTCCTGTCCTAAAGAAGATCGTGATCAATATGGGACTTGGGGAAGCGATTCAAAACGCCAAGGCGCTGGAAAGCGCTCAACAGGAATTGTCGGTTATATCGGGGCAGTGGCCTGTTATGCGTAAGGCGCGCAAATCAATAGCTTCGTTCAAGCTTCGGGAAGGTATGACTATCGGATGCAAAGTGACCCTGCGCAGGGACAATATGTTTCATTTTCTTGACAAATTGATTAATGTCGCTCTTCCTCGGGTCCGTGACTTTCGAGGGATCAACCCAAAGGGATTTGATGGAAGAGGCAATTTCTCTATGGGGATAAAAGAACAGATCATATTCCCCGAGATAAATTATGATCGGATTGAGAAAATTCGCGGCATGAACATCACTTTGGTCACTTCAGCCGGGACGGATGAGGAAGCTAAGCAGCTTCTCGATCATTTGGGAATGCCTTTCAGGAAATAGAAAAGTCTCCTTACAAGGAGGAAGCGTGGCAAAATTATCGATGATGGTAAAGGCCGGCAGGCCTCAGAAATTTTCAGTGAGGTCATATAATCGCTGCCAGATTTGTGGCCGACCGAGAGCATATTATCGCAAGTTCCAGCTATGTCGAATATGCCTTAGAGATCAGGCTCTCCGGGGTAATATTCCCGGTATGATCAAATCGAGCTGGTAGGGAGATTATTCGCATGAGTATGACCGATCCAATAGCTGACATGCTGACACGAATCCGGAACGCCCGCCAAGCGAGAAAGGATCAAGTGACCATCCCTGCCTCCAACCTCAAAATAGGTGTAGTGCAGATCCTTAAAGAGGAGGGATATATTAAAAAGTATAAGGTCATACGGTCAGCCAAGAATAAACAGGGTGTTTTAAAATTGACTTTGCGGTTCGATGACGAAACTCAATGCACAATTGAAGGCTTAGCCAGGACCTCCACGCCGGGACGTAGGGTTTATGTTGGAAAAGAACATAACCTGAAAAGTCATGGGGGCGTTGGAATTTTAGTCCTTTCTACGTCTCAGGGCGTTATGACCGACAAGGAAGCGCGGCGTAGAGGAATTGGCGGCGAAGTGCTATGCAGCGTCTGGTAGCCCGAATGTTTCACAGGAGCGTAAGTAATGTCTAGAATAGGCAAAGCCCCAATACCAATCCCGGATAGCGTCAAAGTGACATTCGATGTTTCAACACTCAATGTCGACGGTCCAAAAGGTTCACTTAATTTGGATCTTTTAAATCTTGTCGGTTTGGATATAGCGGATTCGGTAATTCATGTAAGAGCTTTGGGAGAAGACCGCAGGAGCAGGGCAATGCACGGTTTGTTCCGAAGCCTGATTAACAACATGGTTGTCGGCGTAACGGCTGGATTTACCAAATCTTTGGAAATAGTCGGGGTTGGGTACCGGGCGGAAGCTGATAAATTAAATCTTACTTTGAATGTAGGGTACTCTAATTCCAAAGTCCTTCCTATTCCTGAAGGACTTGCGATTGAAGTTGAAAAAAACACCATCATTCATGTCCGTGGAATTGACAAACAGGCAGTCGGAGAAATGGCAGCCAAGATTCGACGGGTACGGAAACCTGAACCTTATCGTGGCAAGGGTATCCGATATGTGGGTGAGCAGATAAGGCGTAAAGTTGGCAAAGCGGGCTCCAAATAGACCATTACCCGGTATTTTCAGCGAGCTAAAAAGGATCCGCAATGAGTAACAATTCCGAGAAAATAGAATCTAGAAAAAAGAGAACTCGACGAGTGCGATTCAGAATATCCGGCAATTCTGAAAGACGTCGTTTAACGGTTTTCCGATCAAATCGGAATATCTTTGCACAGATCGTGGACGATGAGGCTGGCATTACACTAGCTCAGGCCTCTACACTGGACAAAGGTTTCAGGCGGCTAGCAAATCAGCCTTTTAATAAGGACGTCGCCCGAGAGGTCGGAAAGCGAATAGCCGCAAGAGCATTGGCGTTGAACATCAGCAAGGTTGTCTTTGACAGAGGCCCTTACCTTTATCACGGGAAGGTCAAAGCCTTGGCAGATGGCGCTAGGGAAGCTGGATTAGAGTTTTAATTCTGGTTGAAGGAGGAATCGCCCGTTGCTGAGTAGATCAGAGATGTCTACCGAAGGCGAACTTAAAGACCGAGTGGTCCATTTAAGTCGCGTCGCCAAGGTCGTTAAAGGCGGAAGAAGATTTTCTTTTAGCGCTGTGGTCGTCGTTGGCGACGGTCAAGGCCGTGTAGGCTTCGGCTTGGGCAAAGCGAATGAAGTTCCCGAAGCTATTCGCAAAGGCGTTGAGCGAGCCAAGGCGTATATGGTTGATGTTCCAATAGTGAACGGCACAGTGCCTCACGAAATAATCGGGGAATATGGAGCAGCCAAGGTTTTGCTTAAACCTGCCGGCTCCGGAACCGGTGTAATCGCTGGAGGGGCGGTCAGAGCAGTCATGGAGGCTGTGGGTATTCGTGACATTCTGACAAAATGTATCGGTACCAACAACCCACATAATGTTGTCAAAGCCACTTTTGAGGGCCTGAAAGGCCTTCGAACGCCTCTGCAAATTGCCAAACGTCTTGGTAAATTAGGTCAGGCTGAGGAAGAAAATGAAAAGGGAGAGGAAAACTTGGGCAATGCTTAAAGTGACCCTCAAAAAAAGCAAGATTAAGGCGACGAAAAGTCAAAGAGAAACGATTCGTGGACTGGGGTTGCACAAATTGAATTCTTTCAAAGTTTTGGAAGATACTCCGGCTATCCGAGGCATGGTCAACAAGGTCTGCCACCTCGTCGCCGTGGAGAATGTTGATCAGTAGCCTAAATTAAGTCCAGAACGGAGCTTTTAATGAATTTGTCAAATTTGGAGCGGCCGGTTACGGCCGGCAAACGTAAACGCGTCGGCCGCGGTGAATCGTCAGGTTTGGGTAAAACATGCGGCAAGGGACATAAAGGCCAGAAATCACGGTCCGGCGGGAAAGTCGCTAGGGGTTTTGAGGGCGGTCAAATGCCTTTGCAAAGGCGCCTTCCCAAGAAGGGCTTTAACAATGTCTTCAGAACTGAATACAATGTCGTTTCCCTGGAGACAATATCCAAGTTAAGTCCATCTGAACCCATAACCGGCGCTTTGCTCCGTGAAATGAACATAGTTAAAAGGGTCGGACCAATTAAGTTACTTTCGGACGGGGAAGTATCGGCAGCTTATATTATTAGGCTTGACGCAATTAGCGACAATGCCCGAAAGAAAATTGGAGCCGCAGGCGGTAGAGTAGAATAACAAAACACAGATCAGGTTTGAACTCGAAGTTCATGTAATAACAGCGGATTAGCCACGGTAATTTTAGGAGACCTTTCTTGATAGGTTCCATCGCCAACATAGCCAAGATTCCGGAATTGAAGCGTAGGGTGTTTTTTACGCTCCTATTGCTTCTTGTTTATCGATTGGGTGTACATGTTCCGACTCCTGGAATAAACACTTTGGCGCTGAAGGAGTTTTTTGGTCGGTACCAGCAGACTCTGTTTGGCGTTATCGACATGTTCACGGGCGGAGCCTTGGAGAACTTCTCGGTGTTCTCGTTGGGCATCATGCCATATATTAGCGCTTCTATTATTCTGCAGCTTCTCACAGTTGTCGTTCCACATCTTGAACGATTGTCAAAAGAAGGAGAGGCCGGCAGAAAGAAAATTACTCAATACACCCGTTACGGAACAGTTGTCCTGTCCCTGGTTCAGAGTATGGGTATCAGTATTGGGCTGGCTAAAACCGAGAATCTTGTTTACATGTCCAAGCCTGCGTTCGTGTTATTATCTATGGTTACTCTCACGGCGGGGACTGCTTTCATAATGTGGTTGGGTGAGCAGATTACTGAGCGTGGGATTGGAAATGGAATCTCACTTATTATTTTCGCAGGAATCGTTGCTAGGATGCCATCTGCGTTAGGCAGCACTATTCAGTTGGTCCAAACAGGCGACCTTGGTTTTCTCATATTGCTGTTGCTAATTGCCATCATGATTGGGGTCATTGCCGTAATTGTTTTCGTAGAAAGAGGGCAGCGACGAATTCCTGTGCAGTATGCCAAAAGGGTTGTCGGTAGAAGGATTTATGGCGGCCAGACTACACATCTTCCGCTAAAAGTGAACACTGCCGGGGTTATTCCACCAATTTTTGCTTCATCATTGATCATTTTCCCGGCTACAATTGCTCAATTCTTAAACATCCCTATCGTTACATCAATTACTAATTGGCTTCGACCTGGAACGGTAGTTTATGAGTTTTGCTATGTAGCTCTTATAGTTTTCTTTTGTTATTTTTATACCGCCGTGACTTTCAATCCTGTGGATGTGGCCGACAACATGAAAAAATATGGAGGCTATATCCCCGGTATTAGACCCGGTAAAAAGACGGCGCAATATATCGACAAAGTACTTACTCGGATCACCCTAGGGGGCGCAATTTACATATCTGTTGTGTGTGTACTGCCCTCTATACTTATCAGTCGTTTCAATGCCCCCTTTTATTTCGGTGGAACTTCGCTACTAATCGTTGTCGGAGTGGCGCTTGACACTCTTTCTCAGATTGAAACACATTTGATTCAGCGGCATTATGAAGGCTTCATTCGCACTGGGCGAATAAAGGGAAGACGGTAAGAAGTTTTTAGGTCAAGGAGGGAAAAACATGAGGATCGTGTTGTTGGGAGGACCTGGTTCCGGCAAAGGTACTCAAGCCAAAATGTTAGTTGAAAAACTTGGAATTCCCCAGATATCTACGGGAGATATTTTTAGAGCGGCCCTTAAAGAAGGGACGCCTATGGGCCTGAAAGCCAAAACCTATATGGATAAGGGTGAACTGGTGCCGGACGACGTAGTCATAGGCGTTGTGGAGGAGCGACTTTCGAAACCAGACCTGGAAAAAGGATATATGCTGGATGGGTTTCCTAGAACACTTGCTCAGGCAAAAGCATTGGACAAGATTCTAGAGGCTCAGGGAAAATCTATATCTCACGCAGTTTTGGTCGATGTTCCTGATGAGGAATTGGTAAAGAGACTTTCTGGAAGACGTACATGCCGAAATTCCGCTTGCGGGGCGATGTTTCATGTAATATTCAATGCTCCCAAAAAGGAAGGCATATGTGATATTTGTGGTTCGGAGCTTTATCAAAGAGATGACGATAATGAGAAAACCATTAGGGAGAGGTTGGGCGTTTATAATAACCAAACAGCTCCTCTTGTTCAATATTTCGCCGACAAGGGCCTGTTGAGAAAAGTCGAGGGTGTGGGCCCTATTGATGACATTTTTGCCCGAATAGAAAAGGCTATCTCCTAGTTAGACTTCTCTGTTTGGGAAAATAAGGAGGCGCTCATGAAAGTGAGGGCATCGGTAAAACGTATCTGTGACAAATGTAAGATAATCAAACGTAGAGGTATTGTCAGAGTAATCTGCGAGAACCCCAAACACAAGCAGCGACAGGGTTGAACCCTGTGATTGCAAGGTTTTAACGCCTGGAGGAATATCGTGGCGCGTATTGCTGGGATCGACCTTCCCAAAAACAAACGAATGGAAATCGCTCTAACCTATATCTACGGAATTGGTAGGGCTACAGCTCTGAAGATTTTGGAAGAATCAGGCCTCGATCCGGGCATGAACTCGGATAAATTGACTGAGGTTGACGTAGCAAAAATTCGCGAGGCTATTGATCGCTCGTACAAGGTCGAGGGTGACTTGCGTCGTGAAATTAGCATGAACATCAAAAGGTTAATGGACCTTGGCTGTTATCGAGGGCTTAGGCACCGACGAGGTCTGCCGGTTCGAGGTCAGAGGACTCACACCAACTCGAGAACTCGTAAAGGACCTAGGAAAATGCAAATCGGCAAGAAGAAGTAATACTTTTTCCCGAAGAATCACATCTGTAATCGTGATCTCAGGGAAGAGATTTGGACGACTGGTGGCCACAACCCAGTCATTGAACAATGCTTTAATTATCAATTACTGATAATCGGTCTGTAACGGAGAGATCAATGCCGAGAAGGCGCATAGTCAAAAAGAAAAAAGAACGGCGAAATGTTCCCAGAGGGGTCGCACATATTCAATCGACCTTCAACAACACCATTGTAACAATCACGGACCCTGACGGGAATGTAGTTGCATGGTCTTCCGCCGGAACACAGGGATTTAAGGGGTCCAGAAAATCTACACCTTTTGCGGCGCAACTGGCCGCTGAGGATGCGGCGCGAAAGGCTATGGAAAACGGCATGCGACATGTCGAAGTATTGATCAATGGGCCTGGCGCGGGGCGTGAGGCGGCGCTTAGGTCACTCCAGGCAGCGGGTTTTCAGATTACTTTGATAAAGGATGTTACGCCCATACCACACAATGGTTGTAGGCCTCCCAAAAGAAGACGTGTTTAGTGTGACTGTAAAGAGATTTCCGCTCATTAGATAAAGGAGTCTTAGTTTGGCGCGTTATCGAGATTCAGTTTGTAGATTTTGCCGGCGTGAAACAACCAAGTTGTTTCTCAAAGGAGACCGGTGTTTTTCCGACAAGTGTTCTGTAGAGAGACGAAACTATCCTCCTGGTCAGCACGGCCAGGGTCGGGCAAAGTATACTGATTACGGGGTCCAGCTTAGAGAAAAGCAAAAAGTTCGTCGTATTTATGGGCTTCTAGAGAAACAGTTCCGCAATTACGCTCACTTGGCGGAACAACGGCGGGGTGTAACAGGCGAAAATCTGTTGCTTTTGTTAGAATCTCGGCTGGATAATATTGTTTATAGAATGGGATTTGCTTCGTCTCGGTCGGAAGCCCGTCAACTTGTCAATCATGGACATTTCCTGGTAAATGGTAGAAAGGTGGACATAGCCTCATTTTTAACTAAACCCGGGATGGTTGTTGAAGTTAAGGAAAAGAGCAAGAAACTTAAGTCTGTTGAGGATTCTATGTCCGCAGTTGGGCGCAGGCCTGTTCCTTCATGGTTGGAAGTCGACGCTGAAAACTTTAAGGGAACGATCAAAGGTGTACCAACTCGTGAGGAATTACCACCGACGATTCGGGAACAGTTGATCGTCGAATTTTATTCCAAATAGTTCAGTTCGTGCGCCTTGGACTTTACTGCGCACACGAAAAGATACGCCGTTTGCTCGGAAATATGGCATACGGAAACGGCTTTTTACTCTGCGAGGTTCTGATTTCACGCAACAATCCACTTGATTGAGGCTGGGTCACCAACGGCGCAGATTACGAGAGGAAAGCCATGAGTGATACAGGGCAAACCCTGATGACCCGCCCCTGGACCAATCTTGATCCTGCACGATTAGAGGTCGATGGGGATGAAACAACTGAATACGGTAAATATGTGATCGGCCCTCTAGAACGAGGGTTTGGTATTACATTGGGCAATTCGTTGAGAAGAGTTTTGTTGTCCTCTCTTCCAGGGGCTTCAATTACAAAAGCCAAAATCGATGGCGTTTTACATGAATTTTCAACAATTCCAGGTGTTAAAGAAGATGTTACTGATTTATTGTTGAATTTGAAACAGGTTCGCCTAAAATTGTATACCGACGGACCGGAAACTGTCAGACTAGATTGTTCGGAGGAACGTGAGGCGCTTGCTGGCGATATTCAATGTTCGCACGCCGTTGAAATAATTAATCCTGATTTGGTCTTGGCTACGTTGTCAAAAGAAGGCCGATTGGTCATGGAGCTTACGGTAGAATGGGGGAAAGGATACTCACCGGCAGAAGAGAGTGAGGACGCTATTGGCACTCTTGCGTTAGACGCCGTGTTTTCGCCTATTCGAAAGGTTAGTTATAAAGTTACAGATACCCGTGTCGGCCAAAGAACAGACTATGATAAATTGACTATGGAAATCTGGACAAACGGAGCAATTCGACCCGGCGAAGCTTTGCATAGAGCTGCTTCTATACTCCGCGATCAGTTCAGGGTTTTCCTCCTGAGCCCGGAAATAGAAGAACCTGTTTTGAAGGACGACAAACCTCAGTCTGAACCTCAGGTCAATGAAAATCTTCATCGGAGTGTCGCAGAACTTGAGTTAAGCGTTAGGTCCGCTAATTGTTTAAAGAACGCTGACATACGATATATCGGTGAACTTGTTCAGAAAACTGAGCAGGAAATGCTTAAAACCAAGAACTTTGGTCGAAAATCACTTAACGAAATTAAGGAGATTTTATCGGACATGGGACTTGGACTAGGTATGACGGTACCTAACTTTCCATCTAGGGAAGAACTCGATACTATGAGGAAAGAAAGAGAAATCGCTGTAAGCGATTGATTTGGAGATAGTTTATGAGACACCGAAAAGCTCGTTACAAATTAGGCATGAGAACTTCCCACCGCGTTGCAATGCTCAGAAATATGGTAACTTCTCTACTTGAACACGAATTTATTGTCACCACGGATGCAAGAGCTAAAGCGCTTCGGAGTTTGGCTGATAAAATGATAACCCTCGGCAAACGGGGAGATCTTCATGCTAGACGACAAGCTCTCAGTGTAATTAGATCGAAAGAAGTTACACACTCATTGTTTAACGATATAGCCCCCAGGTTCGCTGACCGCAATGGTGGGTATACCAGAATCATTAAAAAGGGGTTTAGACCAGGGGATGGAGCGTCGGTTTCGATCATTGAATTGGTCGATAAAAAGCCCGCAAACGATGCTCAAGGGTCTTCCAAGGGGAGCCTTTCATCAAAACCTAAAGGCCTGAAAGACAAACTCTTGGATAAAATCAAGTCGAAAACCGACGTCTAAACGGCTAATCATTGCGCAAATATCCAAGTGTTTCAGATAACCGGAAGCCGAGATAGAGTCTCGGCTTTTTCATTTGAATGATTCAGCATGGTGGCGCGCGAATGATTAATATCGTAAACGTTTCGTTTCGTTATTCTCCCGACAAGTGGGTTATCTCAGATCTCAACTTGAAGATCGCTCCCCTTACCTGGAATATCATCGCAGGTCCAGATGGCTCAGGCAAAACTACTCTAGCCAACTTGATCAAAGGAATTCTAAAACCCCAGTTTGGAAACATTATTTTTTCGTCCGCCAATGAGATGAATCGTAACGAGGTTGCTTACATTGGTGGTGGTTATTCAACTTCTGTGGTCGGAATTACTGTCTTGGATGATATTTGCTTCGGAATGGAAAACCGTTGCATACCCCAAAGCGAAATGTATAAACGAGTTCGAAATGTTCTTGCCTGGACTGGATTGGAGGGTTTTGAGAATAGGCTCACTCATACCCTCTCAGGAGGGGAAACTCAAAAACTTTGCCTGGCCAACGTTCTGGCTGTTGGGGCCAAGGTTTTAATCCTGGATGAATCTTTTTCCATGTTGGACAATTCATCGAGATATGAAACGCGTCTCCTTATTGGGGACTTGAAGAGCGCGCTAGGCCTCACCGTGATCGAAATAACCAACCGATCTAAGGATTTGGACTTCGCCGACACGATCACGTTTTTGGACTACAGCAAGCAGGCGAAAGTTTACGATTCGCCAAATAAATTCCTTTCCAGTCCAGTAGGCAAACAGTGGCTTATTCCTCAAGGAGGGACTCAATCGTTATTAAATTCGTTTTCAAGCGGAAACGCTTCTGAGGTCATAAGGGTACTACATGCCGTTAATATTGATTTAAATCAAAACGGAATTCTAATTTGATACTCTGTTTTTATGTTGTCAAAGCAGTTAGTATCAAATATAAATTAATTATTTTGAAATGTTTTATATTTATGCTAACTACACACTTTACATATTCAGCAACAAAATGAGGCAAATGAGCTAAATGAGCTTCTTAAAAATTGGGTCTGTTGTGGTAATCTTAATTATATCAATACTATATCTTCAGGAGCAAGGAAATGTTCAAAAGCTTTCCCTCAACTCAAAGATAAACGAACTTAAACATGAAAACACCCAATTAGAGCAGGAAAGTCGTTCGCTCGAACATAAAATATCAAAATTGCGATCAGATCCAAAAGCCATTGAAAAAGTTGCTAAACGCAAACTGGGAATGGCTCGTCCCGATGAAACAATTTATATTTTTGAAGCAACCGGCGATAAAAAATAGGGTAGTTTACTTGAAGCACCCTAGTTGACATGAATGGACTTTGATCTCCAGTTCATTCAACATTTGCCCTATCCTTTTTCTAGATACACCGGTCTGTTCGGCTATATCAAAGGCTTCCCGGCAAGATATCTTGTTGTTTGGGGACCGAGCAATAATTAATTCCCTGATTTCAGATTCGTTCATTTTTTGGCTCCTTTTTTGAAATAATCATTAGAACTTGTTTTGGATTACTTACTTATAATAATCTGGCGGGGTGTTTAGTTCAACCCTAACACAACAAAGCAACCCATTAGATTTTGAGGCCTAGTTGATGCAAAATCTCAATATTTTGACTATTGAAGACAAACCGGTTTTTGATGACTTTTTTCGAAGCGACCCGCCTGAAGCTTCGGAATATACTTTCACCAATCTGTTTATGTGGAGAAAAAAATATCATCCATCTTGGTCCATTATTGATGATTGCCTCATCATAATCATGAATCCTAAAAACGAAAAGTCATTTGGTCTTTTCCCTATCGGTTTGGGAGATAAACGATCGGCCCTTAAAAAGCTAAAGAAACTGCTTATTGAATGTTCGGGTCAATCTCTAGTTTCCCGTGTAGAATCCCGGATGGTAAGCAGGTTTATCGATGATTCAGATTTTGAGATAGATTTTGATCGAGACAATTCTGACTACGTTTACTTATCTGAACATTTAGGGAGCTTGCCTGGAAATAGGTATCACCGGAAAAAGAATCATTTGAACAGATTTAAAAAGAAATGGGATTATCAATTTCTCTGTTTTGATGAGTACTTGATAGATAAGGTGCTTCAGCTTCAAGAAGATTGGTGCGAATTTAGGGATTGCAATGGAAGTCTCGATTTGGTTTACGAAGACCAAGCTGTCTTTGAGGCTTTAAACAACTATAGAATTCTAGGGTTCAAGGGGGGCGCCATTTTAATAGATGGAAAAGTTCAAGCTTTTTCATTTGGAGAAATGCTGAATCTGCAAACAGCTGTGATTCATATTGAAAAAGCAAACCCTGAAATACCGGAGCTTTACACGGCCATAAATCAGATGTTCGCCATAAATGTTTGGTCTGAAATACAATTCATTAATCGGGAGCAGGACTTGGGACTCACTGGCCTCAGAAAAGCTAAAGAATCCTATTATCCTCATCATATGGTTGAAAAGTATATACTGCACGGCAAGGGTTGAAATGTCTTGAGCCACCTTATTTGTTTATGGGCAATTTTTAAAATGATCATCCTGGATAATAGTTTTGCAATATCTGAGCTACTGTTTCCTTAAGTGAGTCTATGTCATTCCCACGCTTTTCCAGAAACGCGGCAGCTTTTTTTACTACTTTGTGGTTCGAAAATTCTGTCAAAAAACTGTAAATGACTATTGGCAAATGTGGCCGCGCCTCCACCAATTTTTCGAGACTGTCCAGTCCGTTAGCATATGGTAATTCCAGGTCGCAAATTAGGAGATCAGGCGCAGGATTTTCGAAAATTGAGCGGAACAGTTCTGGACTATCTTTTACCAGTTTCACCGAATAGCCCTCAGCCATGAATTCCCGACGCAAAAACTCCCGAACATTTTTATTTTTATCGGCAACGAGAATTGTAAACATGCCAAGCATGACCTTTGCCTTTCGATGCTGACGTTTCAGTAGCAATGGACATGCCAAGTTACGAACAATCCGGAATAACTGACAACTTTTGCTGTTTAGCTTTAAATCCCCCCGACCGAGATTTATGATCAGATTAATTTACTGTCAGAATTCGTTACAGATCGTAAAAACTTATTTAACAATTTCTGTAAATCCATGTGAACCTGTGATTCACAGTCCCATAAGTGAAATCCCATGCCTTTGGGATCTGGATCTACTTCACTTTGGGCAACGCGGTGATATTGAATCTTCGATCACGAAATTTATGTCCCATTCGTGCTAATTTCATTGAAGCCAAATAGCTGAGACACTGTGCTAGCTTATTCGACGGAATCTCGCGAAAAGACCGGGGTCTGAAGTGTCTTCAAAAACTTCTGTGGAAGTGTAATGATTTTTATCATCGAATCGAATGTAAATTACCTCTTCATCTGAGGCTCCTTTCCTCTTGTGGCGCAGCTCATGACCCGCTAGGCGCCAGGTTCCCTGCTCAATAGTTTCGGCATCTCCAACCCTCGCTATCCGTCTAAAGCCACCATCACTATTATATTCAAGAATTAAGGTAAACGCGTTAGGGCCCTTTCTTACAAACGGTCTACCTTTGTAAGATTCAAGGTATGGTTTGCCCGGTTCTTTGGTTTCATAAATTTCCCAACGACCCACGAGTTGAGATGAATCCTTATCAAGGACAGGTTGGTTGGTTGGTTTATTGTCTTGGGCGTAAATTGGTGGGAATAGAACACTCATGACAACAGCCAAAAGCATTGTGATCGCCAGATGCTTTCCAGTCACGTGAAGGTTCCTCTAAAAATGTTAGTGGCCGAGGTGTTATACATTTGTTTAAGGGTTTCCGGTGGACTCCACACAATAAAACTGTATCATATGAGTCAGTGTACAACAATATGAACTTTAACAAACATACACAGTTGGCTTGCAATTGAGTTTTTGTCGTGTGACGTTATAGCTATAGTTAATAAAGACTTTTTTACGGGAGCACAATTTTGATGACAAAGCCGCGTTTTTGGGAAAATAGTCAATTTTTGCTAGGTATTATATATATGTTGAGTGGCTTGGTAATATTGGCAATCGCTTTCTCGAATCTGAAAATACTCTTTATTCAGTTTGCCCCATATCTACCATTTTCCGTTCCAAATGACGGTTTAGAACTGGCTCTTCATTCTTTACCTTCAGTTTTCTCAACTTTTATTTCGCTGGTCTCTTCTGTTGCGGGATTCCTGTTCGGGATTCAGTGGTTTTTATATGGGCTGGCCGACTGCTTGAAAAGGACCCCTGCCCTTCTATCGTCTGGAGAATTGACTGACAGAAAGCCCATTCTCTCCTTGTTTTTGTCAACGGGAAAGGCGATTTCGAGTCTGTTTTCATTCGGAAAATACCCTTCTATGAGAAATCCCTTTTGTAGATGGTTCACGCCGGGAACCCGTGAGGCCATTTGGGCCACTATTCGCTCAACTATTAAATTGCTTTTTGTTATAGCCCTGTTCCTGATTATTTCCAGACTGCTTACAGTCGGGGTAGTATTACTTAACAGATATTTCCACTTTCAGATTTCCTTCATTCCACCTGATTTTACAAACTTGTGGGTAACCTTGGGCGCGCTCATTACCATCAATTTACTGGTGGTGCTCAGTTTTGTTTCGGTTGGAAGAAGAAACTGCGATGTTCAAAGTCAGGATTTAATAGTTTCCGGCAACGGCGCGATGGTGTTCTTTTTAGCCATATTTGAAGAGTTGTGCATGTTGGTCAATGCCAGGAATTTTTCTGGAAATGATCCGTATCGTTTCCATGCCAAACTTGAAGAAGGAAGTCTTACTGTGGCTGGCCTTTTTGAGAGCTACCCTAACAGAAATATCAGACCAGCAAACATGGTGGTCTATTTGCTGCTTCCATTGATTCCGTTCTTTTTGATCTGGGGATTTTACCGATTGATCAATTTTCAGTGTCCTCCCGGCCCGATTGACCAATATCTGTTTTTTTCGCATTATTTATCTCAAATGTTGTTGGAAGTTGTTTTTGCTTGCCTCCTGCTTGTTGCCGCATCCCATTTTGCAAGACTGACTCGACTAATTTTTCAAATCAGCAAATTTCAATCCTACTTAATCGCCTGCCAATGCAGCAGGCTTCTGGAGGATTCCGATAGCTTGTCAGATCCTGCCGAGGCTTCCTTTGGAACCAATTCCAAAAGTAAATTGGCGGCATCACGTCCATGCGAATGGAGTGACCTTTCCGGGCCAGAAAATGATTTGATAGAATGGATACAAAAACCAGAACAGCAGCGTGACTTTTCGGTGAAAATAGCGTGGGCTAAAGCGTGGACGGAATCCACTTTTCCATCTGGAGAGCGTAAAGTCACCTCATTTGAGAAGGACAAAGAGCTTCAGGTTTTAATCGATAGGATATTGACTGTCCTTAAACGCATAAATTTTGAAATTCGGGAAACGTCGACTAAAAGTCTACCTGGTCCCAAAATTTCAAATTAGCCCACAAAAAAGGGGCGATCCAATTGGATCGCCCCTTTTTTGTGGGTTTCTATTCTCTATTTATGGATATTCAATGTTTGCAGCCATACTACAACTCAAGCCACGAATGCGAATACAGCGACTGGCCCAGCAATAGTTTGGCTGTCTTTACATAGTCGATTTCCTTTTTATTCATACCGGTAGTGTCCACGTCTTCTCCATCAAAGACCCTACCGATAAGATTCTCGAGATCCATGGTTTTGTCGTGGGCAATATTAACTATGACATCGTCAAAACCATCCAGAATAGCTGAAGTGATTCCACATTTCTTGAGAATGCAAAGATATACTTGATTCAGGATATCACGTAGCTCATCAGGTGATCCGTTTGAACAATTGGACAACCCGCATGTTGACTGAGAGCCAGGCGCTAGGTCCGGCAACCATTGCATGAAAGTAGTGCAACCCTGAAGTTCTTGTTGTTGGGAAGAAACGGGCACAACAATCGGATCGAACCAGATTTTCTCGAAAGGAATTCCTAATTCAGTAGCTTGGGTCATCATAGAATCAAGCAGTACAGCTCTTTCATTTTCATCTCTGGGAATTCCATCTGGGCCCCACATGAGACCCACCATTTCGCAGTCATATTTATTGACCAAAGGCAACTGTAAAGCCATGCGTTCAGGAGTAGCCATTATTGAATTTATGACCGCTCGTCCCTGAGCTGGTTTGTAAACCTGGAGACCAGCTTCTACAGCATCATTATTGGTGGTGTCCAGAAACAGGGGTAGATCTGTGACTTCCTGCACAGTTTTCACAAGCCATTGCATCATTTCCGGGCCACCTTTGCGGGCAGGTCCAAGGTTTAGATCCAAAAGATCCGCTCCACGTTCGGTGAGTTTTACAGCCCATTCCTGGATCGGCTTGGGGTCCTTTTCTCGCATGGCATTGCCCGTATACTTCGACATAATGTTGATGTTCTCAGCCACCACCTTTATCATCGAACGAGTACCTCCTGGTTTATCTCCTGTTCCATCACGGAACTATGATTCTTAAAATATTAAAGTAACATACCCGGCGGGAATATGAAAGCCGTTTGTGCCCGAGTTTGGTCATAACTGGTTAGCCCTGACCGAAATCGTTTGATTCCGGTCAGGGAAAAAATAAATAACAAATGTCTGGAAACTAAACGAAATTCTGTCTCAAATAAGCAGGAATATGAGCGCCTTCACGCGGGCCGATGGAGATTTCCCACTCAGGGAGTTCTTCTTCGAGATCACCGCTGATAATTGCCGCAGCTCCGGGTATTACAAGTTTTTTGAGATTCGTTTTGTCTGCGATTCCGCATTTTTTCACGAATGGTCCAATAACATCACCAACAAATTTACCTGCTGCCCATGCTGTAAGCACCGACAACCCATCAGTGTTTAAAACCAAAAGCCATGCCGGGACCCTACTGGATTCAATTTCTCCAGACACAATAAAATAAGTGAGTGAGAAATTGCTAGTGATAAGGACCGGGGACTTGTCATCGGGATTATTTACGGGGTAAATTCCCTGTTCGGTTGTCATAGGTCTCTGAGGATCGGTGTAAATGTTAAGTCTTTGCAACAATAACGGGAATATGACCTCTCCTTTGAAATCACTCAATATCTCGATTCCGGCATATTTTGATATAAATGTCCCCGCTACGATGGTTTCATCAATTGGATTATCGGCCATTGCGCAGGGAAACACTATTGTGGGGAAACCAAGCGGTCGATAGAGGTTTTCCAATGCCAACCTTCTTATCATGACCTGATCTCTCAATTGCTGGGCAAGATTGGTATTCTCTGTTGATAGAACGATGTCTTTGTGGCCATTGACCATTAGTTTCGCGGAAAGTTTGGCCACATCGCCTACTTTGGCCGCCTTGACCGCCAGCGGGCAATCAAATTCTTTTGCTATGGCCGACATGGCGTCAATATTCGTTTCGTTAGCAGCGTAGAGTAAAGGCCTGTTTTTGCCGATATCAGCGAGAGCTGCTTTCAAGGCGTCCAAATTATCGCTCATTAAAACAATGGCTGCGCCGGCGTCGTTTGCCTTTTTCGCTATTGCAGCGAAGCGATCCGCTGAGCCTTTATCCTCCACTGCCACCAATTCAGGTTTCAGCGTTAGGCCAACTCGCTCATATCGCAGTTCCTTGAAAGCATTGAGCTTAGCGTCAATCTCGGCGTCTGTTTCCTTTGTGGAAATCATGCAGCCAAGGCCTGTAGGATTGTTGAACGTTTTCTCATGGCGGAAAAGCACCGTTTCTCCGCCGACTTTTACTGCCGCCGCGTCAACTCCAATTTGAACTGTTCTAATAGGAGGAGCCGAGGCTGAAGCCAGTTTTTCTTTCGCATCATCAGAAACGTATGGGCACTGGGCCAGTTCGGCTTTCCCAGCGGCTAGATTCATAGCGAAAGCAAGACAAGTGGGGACACCGCATTCTCCACAATTTTTCTTCGGCATCATCTTAAAAATCTGAATTCCAGAAAGCGCCATCGATAAAACCTCCCTCTCGAGGCAAAATCCCCTGACAGAAATCTGACGGTTCCTAACAAGATATAATTTAGGCAGGGGGTCCTTTTACATTACCCCCCTGCCTTGGGAAGGGTCAATTGAAAAAACACAATTCACAAAGAAATATTACCCGACGATTGAGTCCATGGACAACGCCGGATGTTCTTTCTCCTGGAGGAACGGTAGAATTTCGTCTTCCGTCACTCCTACCGTTTCGTCTGCAATTCTATCCGCTAAATTGGAAATGCCTAGCTTCTCTCCTTGAGCGTTAATTTTATCTCTAAGCATTTCCTTGAGGTTCTTGGGCAACCAGACCATTCGTTTGATCCCACCTTCGGCGGAAATAAATTTGTCGGAAACTATATAGAGTTTGCTGTGGCCGACAAAGCCCGGGGTGACATTTCCGCCACCTGCGCTACCAGCTAGAGTCGTAAACTTCATACCACATGGAGTCATTCCCTTGTAATCACGGTCAACACTCATGATCCCATTGGCCACTGGAAGCACTGCAGCAATACATTCAAAGCATCCACATGAAGTCATGGGGCTCTCCATGATTGAGTATGCGCTACACCCGACAACTTTTCCGCGTGACGCCTTACTTACAAAATCGTTAACGCCTTCCCACTGACCCAATCTTTCGTCCAGAACCTTACCCTTTTCAATGGGCTGATTAGGCCCCGTCGGGTTAATTTCGTTGGACGCTTTGCAATCAAGCCAGTTATACGCGCCACACAAACCTGCTCGCTCTGGTGTAACCACACAAACGTGGGTGGGAGCGAAACTCTGGCAAAGAGTACATGAAAAATAGGTGTTCTCATCTTCGTCTTTCATGCCCTGAACTCTGGAGTCTCTGACAGCGTAGGCATCTCTTGCCTGTTTCAGGAGATCATTACATTTTGCCTGATCAGTAAAAATAGTAACTTTTACTTTATCAAGAACCGCTCCAAAATCCTGATGGTATTTGGCGTGAAGAATAGACCCGATATGTTTTAGTGAAAATCCCTTTTCCACGGCCCCTTTGCCGATACGAACCCAAGCGATGTCACGCTGTCCGATATGCATCAATCCCTGCGCGTAATTGATCAAATGATGAATTTGGCGTTCCAGGATTGGTTCAAAGTCAGACTGCATTTTTCGTCCGGCTACTTCTACATAAATACCTATCGGTAAACGTGTTCCCGGTTTAATGTCCTTTAGGTCAGGCCCAACGAGTTCAACTTGGCCGTCTTCTATTTCGTTCATATCCTTCATGACGGTTAATTCGACGCCTGTTGTCTTTCCACCACCCGCTTCCATATAGATGTCATCGCCTCTAATTCTTTCACCTTCGAACGCGGGACCATAAGCCACGGGTACCGGAACTTCGGTTACCGTAACTTTGAGGCCTCGGACTTCGATGGCCTTGGCCACTATGTCCTTATGGGCAATGTTTGAAACAACGTGTTCGTACGTACATACGCCTGTGGGAAGGATCTGAGGTATGGGAGTATCAGCGATGGTCGGGAAGCCGTAATTGATGGCGCCTGCGGCAGCAGCGTACCATTCATCGGAGACATCGCCAAGAGCGAGCACAAAGGCGAATACGCGGTCTTTGTTATAAATCAGGACTTTTCTAAAATCACCAGGCTGAATCCCACCGAAACTAAGGGCTGCTCTAGTAGCAAAACCAACAGCGAAAATAGCTGATGAGATATCCGGTCCAAACGGCACAAGTCTTGTGGGCCACCCGACCTGAACACCAGCTTCTTTAAGTTGTTGGCTGAAAGTGGTGCCATTGTGGTTTGCGGCCATAAATACATAGAGGTTCTTTTTTTGGAGTTCAAGGGCCATGTCCGCCGCAATTTCCTTGGTTGGAGCGGAACCCACTATCGCTGCGAACCCTGGGGCGGTACCATCAACGAACTCAACACCTCTTTTTCTGAGGATAATATCGTCCGCCGCGCCCAACCACAGTTTGTCGTCAGTCGGATCTTCCGCGGGCAAATAGAAATCCGGGTCTTCAAGATAGCGTATGGCTTCCAGGATTTCAAAATTGAATAGTGTCGCCATGCCCGCATCCAGTACCGGGCCTAAATAAGGTAAATGCGCTTTTTCGCGAACTAAAGGCGGAATCAGCTGTTCTGATCTATCGAGCACCAATCCGGCGTCGCCAAGGTTTTTAACGGGAAACCCCAAAATGCCGTAAATTACCGGTAAATAGTAACCAGTGTTAGGGAATGCTATTTCCTGTTTTTGACCGTATTTTTGCACCGCTTGCTCAAAACGTTTACGGGTCTTCTCATAAACCTTGTGAGCGCCGGCTATGACGTTCGCTGCAATTATCTTGGACACTGTATATATCCTCCTCTGAAAACGTTTGTGCTAATTATTTTGAGGCAGAGCGGAGACACTTAAGTCTCCTCCCTGCAATCAATCTCAACAAAAGTTGAATTAACCGGCTATATCACGCCTCATGGCCATATCCATGAGCACTCTTTCACGGGCTTTGTCTATTCCAAGGGCCTTACGTTTGGCGTCGATGTGCGCAATACATCTCTTCGCCATTTCATACGGGTCCTTTTCGACCATATCCCATTTGCCGCCATAAGTTTTTTCAATGTCCTTGAAGAGATAATTTGTGCAAACATCTTCGTTTATGGTTGGGAATCCTGCGCCAAAGAGGACGTACACCCCAGAAGCCACAAAATATTGACCAATGGATACCGCTTTCTCACTCATCCATTCCGGAGCTATCCCTACTGCAGGAATATCAGAAATGTCATCGCCAAGACCACCATCTCTAACAACCGCCGTAGCAGCGACCAGGATTCGAGAATTGTCAACACAAGAACCCATATGCAAGCAAGGAGGTATTCCAACTGTCTCACAGACTTCAGCCAGCCCCTGCCCAGCATATTTCTGTGCCGCTTCCGGTGACAGCAACCCAGCTTTGCCGAGAGCTATAGCGGAACACCCGGTTGTGAGCACGAGGACATCGTTCTTTATGAGTTCTTTTGCTAGTTCAACATGTAGAAAATCCTGTTTTACTCTGGCGTTTCCACAACCGACTATCCCGGCCAAACCTCTGATTCGCCCATTGATGATGTTGTCATTTAATGGACGATAGGAAGCTCGGAACATACCACCGAGCATATAGTTAATGGTTTCATGGCTAAAACCAACTACCATGTCCTGTTGTTCGGTGGGAATATGAACTTTACCCTTGTCACGATTCGGGAAATTGTCGATGGCTTCTCTTATTATGGCCTTAGCGGTTTCAAGACCATGTCTTTCGTCATATGCGTAATGCTTGTACGCTCCCTGCATCTTTGCGATCGGGCTGGTAGTAACGATTTGAGTATGGAAGCACTTGGCCAATTCGGCGACACCCTGCATGATGCACTGTACATCCACCACCATCGTTTCCAGTGCGCCGGTGATAATAGCTAATTCCTGTTGGAGGTAATTTCCGGCAATCGGGATCCCATGACGCATTAAAATTTCATTAGATGTACAGCAAATACCTCCGAGGCTGATTCCACCTGTTGCGCCTTTGCTCTTGGCATACGCTATCATCTCAGGATCTTGAACAGCCTGCACGATGATTTCCGACAGTGAAGGCTCATGCCCGTGAACAATTATGTTCACGGTGTCTTCTTTCATGCAGCCAAGGTTGACTTTGCCTAAAATTGGCACGGGGGTTCCATAAAGAGCGTCAGAGAGGTCCGTGCCAATCATTGACCCTCCCCATCCATCAGCTAGGGCTGCTTTGGTTGCAAGTCGAATGATATGCTCCATTTCCTGGTTGACACCCATGTGTGTCATGTGCATGACTTCAACAACCGGTCGATCTATTCCAGTGGGAATGACGCCCTCGTTACGCCATATTTCCTGTCTCTTGAGAGGCGCTCGTTTTATATTCAGAAGTTCGCCGTGCTGCTTGCCATATTCCGCTAGCGCAGTTTTACCAACATCTATAGCTATATCTTTAAATTCACGTCCTTCGGTCTCTACGCCGTAATCCATGGCAAGGGCCAAAACCTTTGGAACGTCCTTGATGCTGTAATCCGGTAACTTACCTTCGGCCGCCAGCAAAAATGTGTGGGCGACATGCCGTCCGTGATCACTGTGAGCAGCCGCGCCGGCGGCGACCATTCGAGCAAAGTTTCTGGCGGCGATTGTCTCTGGTGTGGCGCCACACAAACCCGTACGCAGTTTTCGTTCTTCAGGTGTTTCTGATTTCCCTTTCGGGGGTAAAACCCTACATGGCCCCATGTTACAGATCTTGCAGCATGTTCCGCCTTTACCAATTGGACACGCTGTCATAGTTCGAGCACGGTGAAAAGCTGTTTTATATCCTTTCTCGTCAGCGTACTTTAGTCCTTCAAGAGTGACATCGCACGCTGTGTATTCCGACCAATCAACCGGACCAAGTTCCTTTTTCTTGGTTGGGGCCGCAAAAACAACCTCCGCCTCTGCCTTGGCCACAGGAGCGCCGGCAGCTTGCGCGGCCGGGGCTGTAGAGGCCGGAGCTTTACCCGATAGCAGGGTATCCAGACCCGCCATCACTGAAGTGAGCCCCTTAAGGGCCTTGAAAGCGCCGACCATTTCTTTGAGACCTTGAATATCGTCTTTGGTCAATTGACCCATAATTTCTTCCTCCTCCTCGCTCGTCGCCTCGACAACGGGCGGTTTCGCAATTTCTTCCTTAGCCGTTTCTTTAATTACGGTAGATACTTTAGGGGCAACAACTTTCGGTTCAGCAGCCGCTATGACGGGTTTAACGACTTCTGCGGGTTTTTCGACAGGTTTGGGGGCTGGTTTAGGTTCAGCTTTGGGGGGAGCGGGTTTAGCTGGAGCGGCGCTCGGCTTGGCGGCCTCTTTCG
>JAJYDQ010000132.1:3783-5794 GCA_021777225.1 Deltaproteobacteria bacterium | reverse complement strand
CATCCTTGGAAATACTTACCCATGACTCATTAAGCCGACTTACAAAAGCCATCATTCTACCTGAGCCACATCTTTTAAGGCGTGGGGGAAAAAGCGTGAGGTAAAGACATCCAGCAAGGAGAACCAATGAGATAGCCGTTAAACTAAGTTCAAATATTGAGTGGGCGATAGCCAGGAAAAATAGCGCGCCTAAACTCATCGTTGCGCTTACCAACCCAACCAGTATCGCAGTCCCGCCAAAGATAACTCCAAATTTGTGATAGTTAAGCCGGTGTTTTTTTTTTAGATAAACGGCCAAACCACCAGACCCTCCACGCATAGGTATGACAAGATTCCCCAGCATCATACCGTGTGTCACAAATATAAGTTCGAAAAAGCCTGCTCGAACTCCAAACTTTTTAAGAAAAAGATTCATCTGATAACAGGTAAGAAGGAACCCAAAAAAAAGAAGAACTCCGGCCATCAAAGTTTCTCTATAAGAAAATTCCCATAGATAACAAAACTCCCTCCAGTGAGCTGACAAATAATAACTAACGAAAATAAAAAAAAGAAAAACGACAAACAGTCCGATCAACCACTGTCGTCGTTTGGATACCCCATAAGCTGGAGGCGGAGATGCAACAAGTTCTGACTTCAAATCAATCACTTAAAGACATTTTATAGAATAATGATTTAAGCGGCTTCGCCTTCCTTGGACTCATTGTTCTTAAGCCAAAACGGCGCCATAAGGCTTCTCATTTTTGCGGTCTTAGCTTCCAGCCACTGATCAGAAGGAAGTTTTCCGCCAACAATCCGACTGCGCACTTCCTCAATCATTGGATGCTGAGGAAATTTTTCCTTAAATTCTTCGTAAGCTTGAGCGAACTCTCTAAATGGTGTTTCCATTGTGATCTCCATTATTTTATTACCCAATTGGCCTTTCTTATCAATTAAGACAACATTATAAACTATAAGTTTCAATACATTGAGCTATTAAAATGATGTTTAAGTTTAACATAAACTGTGACACATCTGGGCCCGCTGGACGCTTTATAGACCCTATTTTATGAAAAGGGAAATATTTAATCGTTAATTTTCCCCTGTTGTTTTATGATTATACTCCGGTAGTCACGCAGGGCGCTGAACTTCATTGCGATTCAACACCCGGCAAATTACTACCAAATACGACATCGAGACAATTCTGATCTGTTAGCAATTCTGATCTTGGTAATCCCTGATCTCATGATAGAATAGATTGCTGAACCGTAAAATTAATTACATGGTGGAGAATCATGAATAAGGATATCCCGTACTGGAACCCCTATCTGGAAACGCTCCCCCGTGAGCGTCTGGAAAGACTACAACTCAGGAAATTTAAACGCATCATGGGGTGGGCTTATGAAAATTCTCGCTTTCACCGCTCTTTATACGATGAAGCAGGGGTAAGCCCGTCACAAATACAAAGTTTTGAGGATATACGTAGAGTCCCTAAAGTTGAAAAGAGCATGATGAAGCCAATTCAACGTAAGGACCCATTTCCGTATGGAGATGCGCTTTGTGTTCCACTAGATGAGGTAACCTGCTTTCGACAGACTAGTGGCACTACCGGTCAGCCGGTGTACCAACCTGATACATGGCAGGATTGGGAATGGTGGTCGGAATGTTGGGCTACTTTTTTGTGGGCGCAGGGCTATCGTCCAGATGATAGAGTGTTTCTTCCGTTTGGCTACAACGTGTTTGTAGCCTTCTGGGCGGGACATTACGCTGCAGAAAAAATTGGATGTGAAACCATACCAGGTGGCGTTCTCGATACAAGGGCACGTATCCTTAAAATTCAGGAACTCCTACCTACAGCGCTTATGGGGACTCCCACCTATATGCTCGGTATGGCCGAAATGGCACGCAAACAGATGGGTATTGATCCTGCAAAATTGAACGTGAATAAAATCACGTGCGCCGGTGAACCAGGGGCGTTGATCCCCGCGACCAAAAAGCGAATTGAAGACGCTTGGGGAGCGAAAGTTTACGACCA
>JAJYDQ010000132.1:0-3773 GCA_021777225.1 Deltaproteobacteria bacterium | reverse complement strand
GCAACCGAGATTGGGGCATGGGGTTTCGAATGCTCTTCCCAATGCGGTGGAATCCATGTTAACGAGGCCATGTTTTTGGCTGAAGTTGAAGATCTTGAAACAGGTGAGCCGGTTACCAAACCTGGAGAAAGAGGTAGACTCGTCATTACGGCTTTGGACAGGCTAGCGCAACCGTGTATTCGTTTTGATTCAAAAGATATCGTGGAAATCTCTGATCAAAAATGTGACTGCGGACGTACATACAAAATATTCCTGGGCGGAGTCATTGGTCGGGCTGATGACATTACCAAGGTAAAAGGAGTTCTGTTAGCCCCATCTGCTATTGAAGACGTAGTTCGATCCATTGAAGGACTGGGCGACAATTATGAGGTTCTTGTTGAGAAAAAGGGAGACTCTGACAGCATCACTCTTAAAGTGGAGTTGGTTCCTGGATTCCCGGATTCTCGTGTAAATGAACTCGAGATGAGACTTTCAACAGAGCTTCGTTTGAAAACAAATCTCGGGTACAATCTGGAATTCTATCCTGACAACAGCCTGCCGAGGTTTGAGGTCAAGGCAAAAAGGTTTAGGGACTTGAGAAACAAGGAGATGTAAGATATGGATCACTCGGCCCCATTCGAAGAAATGCGAGAAAAAGTTAGATATATTCATGATCTGACACAACAACTTTATACTGACTCAGCAGATTTTCCCGCTGTCAACCGTAACGCCAAACGCATTCTCGCATCGCTTGAGATGCTGAGAATTAATCTAGAGGAAGATTGATACCGTCCGACATTCGTGAAGAGATAACAAGATCTTAGAATTAGCGCCCGTTGGTTCCAACTAATTTGGGAATCTTCTCTTGAAAGGATGAATTCAGATGCCTGATCAGAGTATTCTAAAAGGTAAGAAACTGCTGGTTGTTGACGACGAGGTCGACCTGCTCGAAATCATCAAAGAAGAATTTCCAGATTCAATCGTCAAAACCGCACATGATTTTGAAAGTGGCCTAACACTGATCAACGAAGACGTGTTTGACCTGGTAATACTTGACATCATGGGTGTTGACGGTTTTGAACTTCTCAAAGCCTGTGTCAGACATCAGTTTCCGGCAGCCATGCTTACTGCGAAAGCTATAACCATAGAGAACATCAATAAGGCAATGAGGGAAGGAGCCGTATCGTTTTTGCCCAAAGAAGAACTGGGAAAATTGCCGGAGATTGTGGCCGAAATTCTTGAAGCCATACAACAAGGGAAAACCCACTGGGATAAATTGTTCGAGCGTCTAGGATCGTTTTTCAGGGAAAAACTCGGAGTGAGCTGGAAAGATCTTGAGACCCCATCGGTCCCGGGGTTCTATTGAACCCAATGCGACTGTCATATGATACTTTTTAAGAGAGTCCTCAAAAACTACATAGACGAGGTAGAGAAATGAAGTTTCACTGCGAAAATCTTGTCCTCCGGAACAGCTCCGTTTCGTCTGCGTGTCTGAGAGATCTCGCCATTCTTGACAGAATCAGCAAAGAGGATTTTGAGAGATTCAGAGGCATAGGTATACAAAAGATCTTCCATTGATGGAGAGACACTCTTTGTCCAGGGAAACCCAATAAATGAGATATTTGTCATAAAGGCACGGAGAATTCGGTTACTAAAGTCCTTGAGGGCTTCTCTCTTTTTTTCCCATTGCCCCACGAGGAACACTAGCGGTTCGATCGATGCGAAATCGACAAGCCGGGTCTGGGCAACAAATAAAAATCAATGAAAGGGAAAATACCTGTCAGTATCTTTTCCAACGATTGGAAACAAGGTTGTAGCGAAAGTTGTTGGCAAGCAGGCAAACTGCACAATAGGAATGGAAATTGGGGACGAATTTGAATTGAGCACACATAAATGCGGAAATTTCTGTGGCCTATTCTATCATCATATTGCGGGTTGGGCGAAGACATTGCAGTTTGGCGGGGCCGTGCCGTTTTTTCCCGATCCTGACACGCAAGTCTGGGAATGCCCCAACTCCAGCAACAAAGTAAGGGTCGAACTGAAAAGAATCAAGCAACACCTTGACAAAGTCCCTAGTGTTTCCTTCCAAACGCTTTTAGCTCACGCCCAGATACTACACAAAGGCCGCAATTCGTACAGGAATCAAATTGGAACCCACATTACGAATCCGATTCCCGCGATGGTGGTTGATTCGCGTGGACAAGGATGAGAGCGACAAGTGATTTAAAAAATTATAACAAAGGTACATTCAGTAATCTGGATGTCGGCTAGGTTCTCATGGCGCCGACATTTGGGATACGTCTTCTGGGACCAGCCCCTTGCACAAGCCTAAATCATACGACTATCACATATCGAAAATGGTCGAAACCGGAGACCCCGAAGTCCAAGCGATCTCAAACAGGTCGCGTCGACCTTCAAGGCCTTTGAGTTCAACCTGGAGTTTACGGCTTACCTTGACGCGTCCTTCAAGAAAAGAATAGGCTTCTCCTGATACAAGAATAGTTCCTCCTTTAGCGATTGACTCGATTCGCTTGGCTGTATTTACAGCCGACCCCACTATGCCGTATTTCCCCCTTTTCTCAGAACCTATGTCTCCAACAACGACCTGGCCGGTATGAATCCCTATTCCCATATTCGATTCAGGAAGTCCTTCTACCAGATTCTCTTGCGACACGGATAAGAGGGCTATCTGCATCTTTACGGCTGAATCAAGGGCATCCATTGCGCAGTCAGACACATTATGACCTACCCTGTCGAAGAGTGCCAATATGCCATCACCATAAAAGTCGACAACCACGCCACCGTTTTCTTCAATAATTTCAGTCATTCGCGACAAATATTTGTTAAGTAATTTGACAACCTCGACTGGTCTAAGACCTTCAGCCATCGGAGTGAAACCCCGGAGGTCTGCCATCATTATCGTGACGGTCTTTTCCTGCCCCTCCAGATTGATGGTCTCAGCATTCTTGAGAAGTTCCTGAGCGACCGAGCCTCCTACGTATCTACCAAAGAGGCGCTGCATCAAATCTCTTTGTCTCAATCCTTCAATCATCTTATTGACACGCCTTTGCAATTGACCGATTTCATCCGACCTGTCGGCGACGACATTGATAGAGTAGTTTCCATCTTCCACGTTTTTTGCCGATTCGGATAAATCGCCTATTGATCTAACAATCGGGCGAGTTACCAGTACAAGAAGCATTAGGACGACGATCAAAGAGCCTATGTTCGCTATCAGAAAGGTTGACCGGAAATGAAGCATCGGTCGACAAATCTCACAACCGTCCTCGTACAAAACCAAATACCAGGTAGTGTGGGGAATACGCCGGTATCCCATTACCAAATCAGGTGGCCTACCTTCTTCGAACATGGTCCCGCCAGGTCTACCGTCCTTAATCTCATTGAGTACTTTCAAGGCCAACGGACTATGGAGATCAGTTAGACCACGGCTAACCCTGTCTGGTTCAGATGAAGCAAGACAAAGTCCATCAGATGTTACGAGCAGGGATGTCGCGGCCCCCCACAAACGAAGCCTGGTAAGCTCTTTAACGATAGGGGCATACTTGATCGCCAAATCTATTTGAACACAGGTAGTTTGGTCTGGCGTCGGGTATTTGCTAACAACTTCGAAAAAATTCCGTTTTGTATTGATTATAAAATCCACACTGAGGCTGTAAAATCTTTTGTGTAAATGGCCAAATTGGGTTTAAATCCGACACAAAGGAGTAAGAAGATGGCCATTACCGAGGAACTACTTGATGAACTGATCAGAGATTACAAGAAACCGGAAGATT
>JAJYDQ010000053.1 GCA_021777225.1 Deltaproteobacteria bacterium | reverse complement strand
ATGTAATGACAGTGGCTTATAGGAGCATTTTTCCGAACAATCTGTTACTGTTGGACCGCCGGCGAGCGGAATTGATTGCCGGTTGCCCATTTGGGACTACCTATGAAGTTGAATAAAACTTGAAGCGTCTTAAATCAGAAGTGAAAAGAAAAAACCACGTGAAAAATCTTTAAAAAGATTTAAATAAAGGAGTCCAAGAGCGTTTCGCTGTTTTGGCTACCCCTTGCAAAGACTCCATAAGTAAGTAGAGGTTGTTATAGCTATGGATAAGTGTTACAGACATCCGGATCGTCCGGGGATTTATTTTTGTCAAAAAGATGGAAACCGCATGTGCGAGGAATGCGCGTGTTGTCATAGCCCGAACATTTACTGCCAGCATAGGAGCGCGTGTGTAATAAATATGTTGACCAAACAGGGTGAATTGACGTCTTGCGCTGAAAAACTTATAGAGGAGCGCCAGAAACATGATGAAAAAATCTCCGTCTGAGGGTGACAATCGATTTAATCGTGCGCATCTATATATGTTGTTTGGACATAGCCGTGCTGTCCAGGAGATCATTTAATTCAATCTGAGTTGGAACTATGACAAAAAGAGATTACTACGAAGTTCTGGGCGTGGGTAATAGCGCAGGACCTGATGAAATCAAGAAGGCGTACCGAAAACTGGCGTTGAAATATCATCCTGACCGAAACAAAGGTGACAAGGCCGCGGAAGAAAAGTTCAAAGAGGCCGCGGAAGCGTACGAAGTGCTCAGCGATGCCGAAAAACGGAAAATTTATGATAGGTTCGGGCATGCGGGGTTGCAGCAACAGGGATTTACGGGGTTTAGAAATTTTGACGATATTTTCTCGTCATTTGGCGATATCTTCGAAGAATTTTTCGGTTTTGGGGGCGGTTCGAGGATGAATCGTGTCCGACGAGGCGCAGACCTTCGACTGGACCTCAATATTGAATTTCTGGAAGCCGCATTTGGCAAAGAGACCGAGATTGAAATATCCAAACATGAATCATGTGAGTCCTGCCATGGACTAGGAACACGTGGTGGGGCGTCTCCTTCGGTGTGCTCTACTTGCGGAGGTAGAGGTCAAGTAACCAGATCGCAGGGATTTTTTGCAATTAGTACCACCTGTCCCACCTGCCAGGGCGCTGGAACCGTTGTTACTGACCCGTGTGAGAAATGTCGTGGTGTAGGTAGGGTTTTAACCTCCAAGAAACTTTCCCTGAAAATTCCACCAGGCGTTGAGAGTGGTTCACGTCTGCGTTTAAATGCTGAAGGCGAACCTGGGGACGCCGGAGCGCCGCCAGGTGATCTCTATGTATACATTAATGTCAAACCTCACGAAGCGTTCAAACGGGACGGAGACAATGTCATCATCCTGACTCCTATAACTTTTCCGATAGCTGCCTTGGGTGGGCGTGTTGAAGTAAGAACACTTGAGGGGTCGGAAAAGATTGAGATACCTAAAGGCACACAATCAGGCCAGGATTTCAGAATTGCGGGCAAGGGTATTCCGCATTTGCGAGGACGTGGGCGGGGAGATCTGATAGCCGTGGTCTATATTCAAACTCCAAAAGAACTTTCTCCGGAACAGGAAGATTTGCTTAAACGTCTGGCCGAGATTGAAGGTTCAGAGGTAATAACTAAAAAAAGAGGATTTTTTTCCAGAAAGAAATGATGGATAGAATAACAGTTTTGGGAGTCGGCAACATACTTCTTCGAGACGAAGGGGTTGGTGTGCGTGTCATTGAAGAGCTCAAAAGAAAATATACATTTCCGGAAAATGTGAGTCTGGTGGACGGTGGAACACAGGGATTGTGGCTATTGGCAACGATCCAGGAATCCGACCACCTTATAGTTGTCGATGCTGTCCTCGGTGGCGGAGAACCAGGTAGCATCTACAGGCTTGAAAGGGCGGATTTGCCTAAAGGTCTAAGGCTTAAACAGTCAGCTCATGACAGCGACCTTGTGGAAGCGCTGAATTTGTGCGCACTTCTCGAAAACGGACCAAAATCTGTGGTTGTGATAGGAGTAGAACCTTTGGACATTACCCCATTTGGTCTCGAATTGAGTCGAGAGATCGAATGTCGTGTTGACGATATGGTTAACAGGGTCGTCAACGAAGTGAAGAAACTCGGTGTGACTCCACAAAAAAATTAATTGAATGGTTTAACCAACTGTGTTAATCTAGTTAAACCCAATGAGGGAGAGACAAAACCCCGGTGTTCAGGGGATCTTAGATGCTATTATTATCCATTTTGGGAGGCTGAAATATGCACATTAGAGGAAAGATCGCTGTTTGCCTGCTGGTAGTTTTTTCAGCTACATTGATGGTTGGGCTTGCTTTTGCAGCCAACAAGGCCCCTGAAGGGGACATTACCATTCATTCCGACCTCTTCAAGAGCTTCAAGCAAGGTCCAGTCCTTTTTCCACACGCCAAACACAAAGCCGCGAAGTGTACAACCTGTCACCATGATTACAAGGACGGTAAGAACGTTTGGAAGGAAGGGGACGAAGTAAAGAAATGCTCGACATGCCACAAGCTTGAAGATGACGGAAAGGTCGTAAAGCTTGAAAAGGCTTATCATGAAAGGTGCCAGACCTGCCACAAGAAATTCAAAAAGGAAAACAAACCTACTGGCCCCGTAACATGTCTTAAATGCCACCAGAAAAAGAAATAGATAAACAGGTTTTTCCTAATTAGGCCTGATCGACATTATCTGTTTAAAATTAAAAGGGTTTCTTCTAAATGAGGAAGCCCTTTTTGTTTTTGTGAATGTTCTTGACCAACCTCTGAATATAGATGTAATAATATTGTCCATCTTTTTACGGCCGACCAATTCCCCATTGAATTCAAATATAGCGCATGGTAAGTCAAGGAGTTCAAAGATGATTTCTGCCAATACACTGTTAAGAAAGTCCTCGATACCGCTTATTGTTGCAGTATTTGTAGGGCTGTACGGGTTGTTTTTCACAGGTTATGATCGGCCCGGTTTTGCCGCCGATGCGGTCCCTACGGAAAAGGCGGAAAAGGAGGCTGAACCGGTAGAGGCAAAACAAGCCACTGCGCCGGAAACCAAAGAAGTTGACAACCAAACATGTTTAGGATGTCACAATGCGGACATTCTAAACATGAGCAAGGAAGATCTAGCAGATCAGGTAAATGTCGGCGATAAGCCGATTCCACCAAGAGTGAAACCTCCTTACATATTTGGAGAACTTAATCTATCCATTGATGAGAAGAAGTTCGGAGATAGCATTCATAAGGATTTGATGTGCGTAAATTGCCACAAGGATATTCCGGATGTACCTCATAATCAGCGCCTGGCCCCAGTTGATTGCAGGGAATGCCACGAAGATGCCGTGGACAGCATACAGGCAAGCGGTCATGGGAAGAATGCCGGTCCTAAGGCGCCTCCATGCATTGGATGTCACAATGTTCATTATGGTAAGCCGCAGTCCACGTACGATTCGGAATTCAAGGCCAAGGTTTGCATAAATTGTCACACTGCTTACGGCATGAACATCTCTACTCAACACAAAGGTCTCAATCAGACCAGCATGCATATGAAAATTGGTTGCCTCAGTTGTCATCAGGGCGACAAACCCGGAGTGCACAACATCCCTGCAGTAAAACTGAAGATGGTGAGTTGTGAAAATTGCCACTCCAAGTTTTCCGTATTGTCAAAGACAAAACCAACCCCCACTAATCTTATGGCATACATCCTGCGAACTAATTTTATCAATGCGGATCTTTTGAAAACGTACAGCTATGTCGTTGGCGCCAACCGCATTCCCATTCTGGATTTGATTGTCATCCTCGTTGTTTTAGGGACCTTTGCATTACCAGTCATCCACGGCGGACTAAGAATTCTTACGAAGAAAAAGGGTTTCCATCGAGGGTCCGATGAAAAGATATATCTTCATCCGCTATTTGAGCGTATATGGCACTGGTTCCAAGCCCTATGCATAATAATGCTTATAATTACCGGCGTCATGATCCATTGGCCCGAATCTTTCAATGGACGTTTTAATTGGGCGGTTAATGTCCACAACTGGTTTGGTTGGGCTGCCGTAATTTCATGGGTTCTGTGGTTCCTGTATGTGCTAATCAGCGGTCGGATCAAACACTACATACCCAAAAAGGGAGACATCCCTGGTGGAATGATCAAACAGGCAAAATTCTACGGTTACGGAATATTCAAGCATGAACCTCATCCTTATGCGCCCACAGAGGATAACAAATTTAACCCTCTGCAGAAAATCGCATATCTGAAATTTCAGTTGCTGTTAATGCCTCTTTTACTGATCAGCGGCATCATTTACATGTATCCGGAGACTTTCGGTGGATTCATAAAAGCTATTGGAGGATTGTGGGTTCTGGCTTTGATTCATTACATTCTAGGAGCCCTTTTCGCCGCCTTCCTGGTAGCGCACCTGTATTTGGCCACAACAGGAGAAACAATTGGTGAAAACTTTAAGGCGATGATTTTCGGCTATGGAGTTAAAGAAGAACACGGAGACCATAAATAGCTGCTTTGACGCTATCTGCTTATTGAAACGAGATCAGGTATAAAAAAACACAGGTTCTCTGGACCAAACCTGCCAGCGGCGGGCACAAGACCAGAAGAAACCTAGAGCTGATTGGTTTGGTCACCAGTCAGCTCTTTTAATTTCCAGTCCTGTAATGAATTAGTTCTTTCTGAAGGACCCTTGGATCAATTCCGTCCAGTTATCATCACCGGATGTAGGAGGGGCGGCAATTTGAGGGCAAGTTTTGATTTGGTTCTGTCTGCTCAACCCAAAGAACAAACTCAATTCTCTAGTTATGGGGGTATCTCTAAGATCGACTATTCTGAGATATCTGCCCAAATTCAAGTCCCACCAATCGTTCTTGACCGGTATAATTTCAGGGACCTTCCAGTGGCTTCCCTTAGCGGCGTCCCACGTATATTCAGCAAAAGGCCAAAATCGATATTTGGCGTAAACAAGCAGTCCTTTTCTGTAACGTTTTTGTATTGCGCTCATGAAAAAGAATTTTCGCTCTGTTACGATTTCATCCTTCGCCAGGGATATATAATCATCAGTACTTGAAGATGAAGTCCTTGTACGCCTATCCTTTTTGGATGAATAAAAAAGAAAACTGAATTCTTCTACTCCACCACCATAACCGTAGGTAAACAAAGGCCTCAAAGAATATCGTTGATGTCCTGAGGCGTAATGCTTGTAGTAGGTAAACAGTGGCCACAAGAGATCAAGGCTGTAATCGTAATTGGTTTGATTGCAAACATAAAGCGGAAATGGCAGAGCTTTAAGCGAAGTCCACTGTTCCTGGCCCATGTATTTGTCGGTTACTTGAAAAAAAGGCCACAAAAAGAACCTGTTATTATAATCATTTCTAATGTGGTCCCTTCCAAATAAAGGCCAAACCTTTAATGTCGATCTGTGTTTATCATGAGCATACGTAACCAGTGGCCACAAAAACCTGTATGTTTTCGCCCCGTCGTCTTCACTTTCGTAATAAAGGGGAAACAGGAAGAACCTATTTCGATCTACACCGAATCTTCGGTAGCTATAACCATAAAAAGGGAAAAATCCTGCATAATCCTGGCCCATGTCGGATCGACCTTTGAACATGGTCAGGAATCTTGTGTAATGGTCAAAGGGAGGAATTTTTGACCACCGACTCTCGAATAGTGGAATAATCTTGATCTTCTTGTTAAATTTTGAATCTTCTTTGAACGCCAAAGGATAAAGAATATCGAGCCTTTCAAAGAGCCCCGGAACTTTCGATCTCATAAAAAACGGAGGAAATCCCCAAGTCTTGCCCACGCGCCAGGTTTGTCGATCAGCGGTTGGGTCCATGGACCTGATTACAGAATCAGGATCAACCGCAAAAAAGCTGCTGGGTCTAGTGAAATTTAAGTAGTCGTAAATTGCGCCTTGGGCTGAAGATGTGACGCCAATGACCAGAGCTACAGGCAAGATTGAGTAAATTATGCGGAGACAGGTCCTCAGTAAACGGGTAAAGCTAGGGCGCTCTTTCCTCCCCTCAGTGAGACCAGAGCAAGGTCGTTCATCATGTCCTGCAGGGTCCTTAGTTAAGGCCTTACGTTTAGTGACGGGAAGGCCCATATGGGGCTCCTTACCTGAAGATCGACCCGAGGATTATCGCTAAAGTGCTGACAGGAGTGACCTCCGAGATGTCCTCTGCTGTTTTGTTCATGTTCCTGATTGCGCGACGAGCCTCAAAATACATTTCCGGGTCATTGATCAATCTCCCTACAGTCCCAGGGCCATATTGAATTCTATTGGATATTCCCCTGACATCTCGAACTAGAGCGTGGGCGTCCCGGTACAAAGATTCATCGCTTACAAGCTTGCCCAAAGTGCCTCGGCCTGAACGGACATCGGTTGTGAGAGAGTCAAGATCATTAGCAAGCTTGTCGAATTTGACTCCAGTCTTGTCAATACCCTTTGAAAATGATTCAAAATTACTGACCAATTGGTTTACCTTGTTTTTGTTCAGTGAAACAATTTCATTCATGCCCTTAGTTGCCGAGTCCGTGTTTGCTATGGTCTGATTTATCTTGTCCTTGTTCTTGTTCATAAGGTCTTTAGCTTCTCTCATGAGGACATCAGTATTGTTAATGATGTGATCTACTTTTTCGGAGCCTTTGTCATCTACCAGTTGTTTCTTGGTTACTGAAGTAATCGCCTGAAGGTCTTGTGAAACGAGCGCCAGACTTTCAAACATCTTCTGTGTGTCCATTGGTTCAAATACCGATTTTATTTCTTCTCCGGGTTTGAGTTTCCGGGCATTTGGTTTCCCTGGTTCTATCACAAGGTATTTGTCTCCAAGCAATCCTTTCGTTTTTACGAGGACTCGAGAGCCTTCAGGGATCATAGTCTTATACGCGTCGTTGATGAGCATTGACACTGTGGCTTTTCCTGTGTCCGGGTCAAAAGTTATATCCTTAACCTGTCCCACCTTTATGCCGGCGATCTGAACTTGGCTACCCTGAGCCAACCCTTCAACAGACCTGAAACTGGCTTTAAGATCAAAACCTTCCCTGAAACTGTAGTCCAGAACCCTGAACCACACATAAGCAAGGATCGCCACAGCTACCAGAAAAAACAAACCGACCCTAGCTTGAATGGGAAACCTGTCCATAATCTGTTTGCCTTTCTCAATCGATCGCGATTGGACCGTCTGGAGATCCCAATAAAAACTGCTGAACTACCGGGTCCGGGTTGGTCCTGAAATCCTCCGGCGTTCCCTGCGCGATGATTTTTCCTTGATGTAACATGATGACTTCATCCGAAATAGCCATAACTCCAGTGATGTCATGACTAACGAGAAAGTATGTGATCTCTCCGTCGATATGAGTGTTTTCGATGAGCCGGTAGATCGCTCCTCTAGTTATGGGGTCAAGGCCACTGGTAGGCTCGTCAAAGAATACGAGGTCCGGGCCGAGCGCTAACGCTCTTGCCAGACCGACCCTTTTTCTCATGCCTCCCGAGAGTTCAGACGGATATTTGCCTCCATGACTTAAAAGTCCAACCAATTCAAGCTTTTGTCTAACCTTGTCCAATATTTCGTTTTCGCTGAGTTTAGTGTGTTCTTTCAAAGGGAAGGCCACATTGTCCCTGACAGACATCGAATCAAAAAGAGCGCCGTCCTGGAACAATACCCCGAAGCGTCTTCTGATCGTATTAAGCTCAGAAGTTGTCATTCCAACTATATCTTTACCGTCAATCAGTATCTTGCCGATGTCCGGCTGATCCAAACCGATCAAGTGACGTAACAGCAACGATTTGCCGGCTCCAGACCTTCCTATGAGGGTCGTTATGGAGCCTTGCCTGACTTGGAAGCTTACGCCCCTGAGTACTTCCTGCTCAGCAAATCTTTTTTGAATATTATCGACCTGGATCATATTTACTCTCAAAAATCATGGCGATTCCGAATCAAAACATAATTGTCGTCATGACATAATCTGAGAACAGAATTAGTACCGACGATAACACAACTGATTTGGTCGTGGCTACCCCTACACCCCGCGCCCCTCCACCGGCGTTATAGCCCTTGAAACACGCCACCAGAGACAGAAGAAAGCCAAAGACAAAGGCTTTAATAAGTCCTTGCGTGACGTCGTTTGGTGTCATGTAGTCCTTAATGCCCGACATGAAAGCGCCGGCGTCAATGTGGAGGTATTGAGTTGCTATTAGATAGGCCCCAACCATTCCGGAAAATCCAAAAACCACAGACAGAAAAGGCAGAGTCAGAGTCGTTGCAATGATCCGTGGCGACACAAGATATTGGATCGGCGCTACCGCCATGCTGGAAATGGCGTCAATCTGCTGCGTGTTGCGCATGCTCCCAATCTCCGCCGTCATCGCTGACCCAACCCTTCCAACAACCATGAGACCAGTAAGGACGGGTCCTAGTTCTCTTGCCAAAGCCAAGGCTGTCGTAGCCCCAACCAGCGATCCTGCGCCGTAACGACTCATGCCGTTATATCCTTGGAGGGCGCTGACCATTCCGGTAAAAGCCCCAGTCATGATTATTAACATTCCAGATTGGACACCAACGAAATCCATCTGTCTGAATATCTCCCGAATGCGGTATGGCCGTTTGAACGTCCAGTAAATAAATGATCCCAGGAACATAAGTATTCCACCGAAATCAGCGAGCCAGTCCTGAGTTATTTCAGATATTCCCTTGATAGACGATTCCAGAAAGTTGTCTGACCGCATCCTAAGTCTTTCGATAAATAAAGAACGTAATTTGGTTTGACCTCAGTCAATAACTGATAAACCGCATTTACCTAAAAGTAGTTACAGTAATTGGTTCGTGTTGATTCTAATATATGTTGTTAATAAAAGTCAATATCATAATGAAAATATGAAGCTATATCTTCACAATGACTATAACGCAATGACTTTATCCCACAACTTGCCTTGTCTTTTGAAAATTAATAAAAACAGATTGCGGCGCCCAGGCGCCGGTGATATGTTTACGCTCCTCTAAAAGGGGCTACGCAATCAACAAACTTTTAGGATGAGGACTTGCCATGACTGGGGCCGATTTTGTTCATCTGCATCTTCATACTCAATACTCTTTATTGGACGGAGCGATACGAATCCCTGATCTGATTGCCCGCGCCAAGGAATACAGAATGTCCTCCCTCGCCATGACGGACCACGGGAATTTGTTTGGAGCCATGGATTTTTACAGTTCGGTCCAGGCCGGTGGTTTGAAGCCTATAATTGGTTGCGAGGTTTACGTTGCGCCGGGTGATCGGTTCGAAAAGTCTTCGAGAAATGGAGAGCAAAAATCTTATCATTTGATTTTGCTGTGCGAGAATGAAAAAGGATATAGGAACCTGTGCAAGCTGGTCACACTCGGTTATTTTGAGGGGTTCTATTACAAGCCCCGCATAGACAAATCCCTGCTGGAGAAATATAATGAAGGCCTTATCTGTCTAAGTGGATGTCTTTCCAGCGAGTTGGCCGATCTAGCGCTCTCGGGCGATGAAAACAAGCTCGTGAAAACAGCTTCCTGGTTTCGCGACGTTTTTTCCGAGGACCGATACTATCTCGAACTTCAGGAAAACGGCCTGGAAGAGCAGCGAAAATTCAACAGGGCCTTGTTGGAACTTTCCAAGAAGCTCAACATCAATACAGTCGCCACCAACGATTGTCATTATCTTGATCAGAAGGATCACAGGGCCCACGAAATATTGTTATGCATTCAAACGGGGAAACAACTGGAAGATTCATCAAGAATGAGTTTTGACTCGGACCAGTTTTTCTTCAAATCTCCTGAACGTATGGCGAGCGATTTTAAAGATTCGCCGGAAGCTATAAAAAATACGCGAGTAATAGCGGAAAGATGTTCGCTTTTGCTCGAATTCGGGAAGATTCATATGCCCAGATTCGATTTGGGTACCGGGGAGACGCTGAGGGCCCGTTTTGCCAAGGACGCTAGAGAAGGGCTTCAGCATCGTATGCGGAAGGAATTGTCTTCTGGAGTTTTGAACGAAAAGGAAGCCGAGAAATATTCCGAACGCCTGGAATACGAGATCAATCTGATTCAAGAGATGGGTTTTTCAGGATATTTTCTGATCGTGGCGGATTTTATCAATTTTGCTCGTAGCAATGACATCCCTGTAGGACCTGGACGAGGCTCGGCTGCGGGTTCCCTAGCGGCATATTCGCTTGGGATTACTGATATTGACCCCATAAGGTACAAATTGCTTTTTGAACGTTTTCTCAACCCTGAACGCAAGAGCATGCCGGACATAGATGTCGACTTTTGCACGGACGGTAGAGAGAAAGTAATCGAGTATGTCTCAAACAAATATGGAAAAGAAAACGTAGCCCAAATAATAACATTTGGCCGAATGCAGGCCAAGGCTGTAGTTCGAGACGTGGCGCGAGTGCTTGGATTTCCATATTCCGAAGCCGATCAAATCGCTAAACTGATTCCAGACGCGTTGAAGATGACCTTGGAAAGGGCTCTTAAAGAAGAGCCAAGGCTAAAAGAGATGATGGAAAGATCGGATATGGTCGCTGACCTGATCAATACCGCTAAATCTCTGGAAGGGCTTTCAAGGCACGCTTCTACCCACGCCGCCGGTATAGTGATCTCTGACAGTCCCCTTGTAGAGAGACTACCGCTCTACAAGGGAAACAACGATGAAACTCTTACCCAGTTTGACATGACCTGGATTGAGAAGATTGGATTGGTAAAGTTTGACTTCCTTGGCTTAAAGACTTTGTCCGTAATTGATCGAACCCTGCGCCTGATTCAGAAAACCAAAGGATCCAAGCTAGATCTGAATTCTATACCACTTGATGACCAGATGACGTTTGAACGCCTATCCCGCGGCGAAACGCTGGGCGTTTTTCAGCTCGAGTCCTCCGGTATGAGGGATGTCCTGACAAAATTCAAACCCACTGTGTTCGAGGACCTTATAGCAATATTGGCGTTATATAGGCCCGGTCCTTTGGAGTCCGGCATGGTGGACGATTTTATTAATCGGAAACACGGCAGGATCCCTATTGAATATCCATTGCCAGAGTTAGAACCGATACTGAAAGAAACTTACGGGGTTATCGTTTACCAGGAACAAGTTATGAGTATTGCGACTGCTCTGGCCAACTATACCCTTGGTGAAGCGGACCTCCTGCGACGGGCGATGGGCAAAAAGAAGCTTGCAGAAATGGCCGAGCAAAAGAACCGGTTTGAAAAGGGGGCGCTCAAGAACAAAATAGATCCTGAAAAGGCTTCATATATATTTGATTTGATGGAGAAATTTGCGGGATATGGTTTCAACAAGTCCCATTCCGCCGCCTATGCGATGGTAACTTACCAGACAGCCTATCTGAAAACGCATTTTCCTGCTGAGTTCATGGCCGCTCAGCTTAGTCTTGAATCTGGCAACTCGGACAAGATAACGGTTTATCTTCAAGAATGTCGAGACATGGGAATTCAGATCTTACCCCCTCAAGTTAACGAATCGTTTGAAGACTTCCACGTCTCCGAAGGTCGAATAGTGTTTGGTTTGAGCGCAGTCAAGAACGTTGGAGAAAACTCTGTCAACTCAATAATTGAAACACGGAAAGATTCAGGCCCCTTCTGCAGTTTGCAGGACTTCACAAGAAGGGTCGACTTGCGCAAAGTCAACAAAAAGGTAATCGATAGTCTTATAAAATGTGGGGCCTTCGACGGTCTTGGGCCGAGCAGGCGTGCAATGTCTGACGCCTCGGATACGATTTTGGAACAGGCGGCCAGTTTCCAAAAGGAACGGATTGACGGACAATTCAATCTGTTCGCAACTGATTGTGCACCGGGCGAATTGGGCAACCTTACGGATATATCTATCCCGGACTCACCTGAATGGGATGAAATGACACGTCTTGGGTTTGAGAAAGAATTGATGGGCTTCTATTTAAGTGGTCATCCGTTACTTAACTATGAAGAATTCACCAAGAAATTCACGAACGCCACAACTTCAGGACTTGCCAATTTCCCAAACAATTCGTCTGTTCGTTTAGCTGGAATTGTAAAAAAAGTTAAGGAAATAAATACCCGCAAGGGTGACAGGATGGCTTTTGTGACTATAGAGGACCTCGAAGGAGTAGTTGAAGGGACCGTATTCGCGGACGTTTATGCCGCAAGTAGAGATGTCATTAATAGTGGCGAACCTCTAATTTTTGCCGGCACACGTGATGGTGACCCGGAATCCCCCAAGATACTTGTCAATGAAATCCACGAGCTTAAAGATTCCCCGAGATATTTCAGTAAAGAGTTACAAATAAATATTTCTACCACCGGGATTGATCCTATCCAAATACAACAACTAAAGAGGATCCTGGAAAAACACCGGGGCAAAATCCCTGTTAAGCTCCACATTGTGATACCTAACCGTACTGAGACAATAATAAATCTTACGACTATGACTTGCGATCCGTCGGAAGATTTTCTCGAAGAGGCTTACGACATGTTTGGATACCAACCGGTGACCTACATTTGACAGAAACTCACGACTATTTTTTAAGATCAAGCTCGAATTCAATTCTATTCACGAATTAGGATAGACAAAAACAAGAGGAGAAAAGAATAATTTGAGTGATCCCGCTTCACTTCCTGTTGATAAAATCTATGAAACTTCCTTGAAAGACGAAGTCGAAAAACGCTACCTGGCTTATGCCCTTTCTACGATTGTGTCTCGAGCTTTACCTGATGTTCGGGATGGCCTTAAGCCAGTACACAGGAGAATTCTCTATGCCATGCATGGCATGAAATTGGGTGACTCCTCCAAAATGAGGAAATCGGCCGCAATTGTTGGTGAAGTGATTGGTAAATATCACCCTCACGGGGACCAGGCCGCATACGATGCCCTGGTACGTATGGCCCAGGATTTCAGCCTTCGTTATCCATTGATTGAAGGTACTGGAAACTTTGGCTCAATTGATGGCGATTCCCCAGCAGCGATGCGTTATACGGAAACACGCTTAAGCCGGTTCTCAGGTCTGTTGTTGCAGGACATAGATGAGGGCACGACTGATTTCAGACCAACGTACGATGGAATAGGGGAAGAACCGGATGTATTGCCTGCCGCTGTTCCCAATTTGTTGTTAAATGGTTCGTCCGGTATTGCTGTGGGTATGAGTTGCTCATTTCCACCTCATAACCTGGGAGAAATCGTAGCAGCGTGCAGAGCGGCCATAAAGAATCCCGATTTAGATGTAAATGGCCTGATGGAATATATAAATGGACCTGACTTTCCAACCGGCGCAGAGATCATAGAATCCCATGAGAGGTTGAGAGAGATTTACGAGTCAGGTCATGGTTCCATCCGTGTTCGGGGGACCTATAAAATTGAGCAACTTGGCAGGGCTAAAACTTTACTTGTTATTACTGCTCTCCCTTATTCAGTAAATAAGGCGAAGCTGGTTGAACGAATAGCTGTTTTGATTCGCGAAAAGCGTTTGAGAAATGTTTTCGATGTGCGGGATGAAAGCGATGAGAATATAAGGGTAGTCCTTGAAATAAGGGGCTCGGATATTAAACCTGAATCAATAGTGGCTTTCCTTTATCGACACACTGAACTCCAAATTAATTTCCCCATGAATTTCATAGCTGTCAATCCCCAGGGGTCCCCGGATCGACTATCGCTCGACAAGATAATAAAGTACTTCCTGGAGTTCAGGTACCACAAGACTGTTCGTCGGCTTAACCATTTACTGGGAATTCTGAGAAAACGGATTCACATACTCGAAGGTTTTGAAATCCTGTTTGATGATCTGGACAAAGCTATCGCAATAATTCGTTCATCCAGAAGCAGGGCTGAGGCTGCTTCCGGGCTAAGGGACAATTTTACGCTGGATGATGAACAGGTGGACGCTATCCTGGAAACACGTCTCTACAAAATTGTAGGCATTGAAATCGGTAGAGTGCTTGACGAGCTGGCTTTAAAACGGAAACAGGCCAAAGAAATAGAAAGAGACCTTTCCAGCCCGGCTCGCATATGGAAAACGATCGACAAAGAGTTGGAGAATATCGCCTCAGGGTTTAGTGACCCAAGACGTTCGCGGATTGTGCCTGAATCAGATGCGGAGGCACTGGATTACGATGTTCAGACATTTGTAGATCAGGAAGACACTACCGTAATCCTTTCCAGGCAGGGGTGGATAAGACGAATCAAATCCGAAGTTGAAAATGTCGCTAACTTGAAGTTCCGGGAAGGCGACTCACTTCTTGGGATTGTAAGGACCAACACTTGCCGCACAGTTACGGTGTTTACTAATAGAGGGAAAATCTATTCAGTCAGGTCACTTGATGTTCCCGCGACTGGAGGTTTCGGAGAGCCCCTGGGCTCAATGCTTCGCCTCGATGATGGCGAGATAGCCGTGGCTCTGATGGCGGCCGAAACAACTCAAGAATCAGTTTCGGATGACAGTGGCCTCCACGATGAATTCGAATTCAATGACGAACCTAACGCCACTATTGATCAGCCGTCTCTATTTGTAGACAGTCGGTCTGAAGAGCCTGAAAATGCGGCCGCTGCTAAAAAGAAAGACACTCTCGGTGTTCTCATAACTAAAAAGGCAAAAGGATTCAGATTTGATTTGGAGTCGCTGAAAGAACCCACAAAACGGTTGGGACGCAAGCTGGTCAACCTTGAAGCCGATGACGAAGTGGTGGCGGTTAAAAAGGCTGAAGCGCAATTTGCGCTGGTCGCCGAATCTGAAGGGCACATTTTGATGTTTATATTGGGCCAGGTCCCTATAATGTCTGGACCCGCACGTGGAGTAGTTTCTATGAAAATCCGGGAACAGGCGGATGTGGTAGGTCTTGAGGTTGTTGGTAAAGATGATTCGATCAGGTTGATTCAAGCCAACGGAGAGACTAATGTGATCCCGGTTGGAGAAATTCGTGTGTCGGCAAGAGGCGGACGCGGGAAAAAGGTTTCTAGCGGTATTGTAGGGATAGAGCGTAGTGTCTGAAAGGAATAAGGAAATCCATGGGCGATTCTTACACTGTAGATGATATTCAGGTATTAAAAGGTTTAGAGGCCGTTCGGAAACGCCCTGGAATGTATATAGGAGATACCGGAGCAGGAGGACTGCATCAACTCGTTTGGGAAATTGTTGATAATAGTGTGGACGAGGCCCTCAATGCGCATTGTGATTCAATTGATGTCATGCTTGGCGAGGATAACAGCATTACGGTTGAGGACCGAGGTCGGGGAATGCCGATTGAAGTTCATCCTACAACCGACAAGAATACCATTGAAACCATCTTTTGCAATTTGCACGCCGGTGGCAAGTTCGACGATGACACCTATAAGGTGGCTGGAGGATTGCACGGCGTAGGAGCGTCGGTCGTAAACGCCCTTAGCTCAAGAATGGTTGTCGGGGTAAAACGCAACGGTTTTCTGCATGTTCAGGAATTCGAACGGGGTAAGCCTGTGACACCTCTGGTTAAAAAGGCCCCGGCACGAGGAACCGGAACGAAAATAAGTTTTGTCCCCGACCGGGAAATTTTTGGCTCTCTCGAATTTTCTGCCGAAACGATTAGGGAAAGGCTCCAGACCAAGTCATTTCTTATCGCAGGCTTAAAGATCAACCTCAAGGATAAGAAGGACGGAACGGTCACGACTTTTTATTATCCCGAAGGCATAAGGGATTTTCTTAATAATATGATAGATGGGCGTGAGCCTGTAGGAGCGCAGCCATTCTATCACCGGCATCAGAATGATTTTCGTTTCGAAGTAGCGCTTGCATGGACGGCAGAGACCTCGGGGAAAATCCTCTCGTTTGTGAACTCCATTCCAACGCCGGCCGGCGGCACTCATGAAAACGCATTCCGTAACGCTGTTACCCGAGTGATCCGTTCATATATTGAGAAACGTAATGGGCTTCCCAAAGGAGTCAAGGGGGTATCAGGTGAAGATATCAAGGAAGGCCTCTTTGCAATTCTTTCGGTATATCTGCACGGGAATCTAGAATTCCAGGGGCAAACAAAAGACAGGCTGAATAGCCCGGAAGCCCAACAGATCGAACCTGCTTTCAAAGCAGCGTTCGAAACATGGCTCCACCAGAATCCCTCACAAGCCTCAGCCATAACTTCCAGGGTGACTCTTGCCGCCCAGGCCAGAGTGGCGTCAAGAGCGGCTAGAGATGAGGTTAGTCGTAAGGCCGCCACAACTAGGCTGACATTACCTGGGAAGCTCGCTGACTGTTCATTGAACTCTCGTGACAAGACCGAGCTTTTCATTGTAGAGGGTGATAGCGCCGGAGGGTCTTCGAAACAGGCTCGGGACCGTAAATTTCAGGCTATTTTGCCTATTAGGGGAAAGATTCTCAACGTAGAACAAGCCTCGGTGGAGAAACTAAAAAATAATAGGGAAGTCACAAGTCTGATTCAAAGTGTGGGAACTGGTATTGGGAAGAACTTCGATTACTCCAAACTGAGATACGGAAAGATAATTATCAACACTGACGCTGATGTTGATGGTCATCATATATCTACTTTATTGCTAGCTTTTTTCTATCGTTTCCTTCCGGAACTGGTTCACAGGGGACACATCTATCTAGCCATGCCCCCACTTTACAAGATCAGTTTCGGGTCAGGCAAAAACAGTCAGGTAAAATATGTATTTACGGACGCGGAAAAGGATGCCCTTATAAAACGTAGAAACGGGAAGAATGTTGACATCCAGCGATTCAAAGGATTGGGAGAAATGGACGCTCCTACACTTAAATCCACAACAATGGATCCATCTACCAGAAGTATCCTCAAATTAAGAATCGATGATGAATCTGAGACCCGTCAGGCATTTGACACCCTAATGGGTAAAGATGTCCGCAAGAGATTCGTGTTTATTAAAGAGAGATCTCAGGAAGTTAAGGATCTTGACATATGACTTAATCGGAAGCTAAATTACAGGCATTTAGTAAGACAATACTAGACCTCCAACTATTGATGGCAGAATTACCACATGCCGGCTTGAACAAGCATTTATTATTATTGCAATCATCATTTCTATCGTAACATTCGGAGTATCCGTTATTCTTCTGGTGTTGGTGGACCCTATCCTCGTGTCGCTGGAAACACTCTGGACAAATCCCATGACTAATATCCGTACTGGAATCCAGATTTAAGTCTGATAAATCTAATGAATTAAATTCCTCAATACCACACCAAATTCTATGACATTCAATGCATCCACATAACATGGCAATATCCTCCTATACTATAAAAACAGTACAGAAAGTTTAACCTATAATATTACACTTTTATTCTATCATACTCTAATGTCAAACTTCCAGTATAATGTTTCAGTTTCAGTGGAATAGAGTCTTGGAAAATCGACTACCGCTCTGCCACCACACACGCTGCATACGGAGTGCCACAACACAATGCCTAAACGGCTTCGATGGTATGCATGCCTGACCCTTGCTATATCCGTGCCATAATGAACGGGACCCGCATGTCATCTCAACGAAGCACGGCGAGGAGATATCTATTCCAGCGGAAATGTCTTTGTCAAGGCGTTTCAAATGACAACTTGCATGGCGGAAATGGCGCGAATATGGGCATCAATGAATCGAACACTTGTCCCGGCAAGAGTTCAAGCATGGGATGAGTTGGAGATATATGGGGTCAAGTCTATGGAATTGTTTCCTTATAGCAAGGGGTAATCGAAGTCCCGATGAAGTTATTCGCTGTGGTGGAAAAATCAATACTGATTTTTATTTATCTTGATTTAAGGATGTTGTGGGATGGCGTCATCTTTTACAGTGGTGTTGGGTCTCAAATCATTTATAAACCCAACTTTTCCTCGATACCACTCTTTAATGGTAACATCTAAGTCTCGACCTAATAATTGCTCATCAAGGACTATCACTAGGCCGCACGCTTAGACAAATTGCTCCAAATTCTTCTTGCCTCAAGTATCGCATTCTTTGACACACGCCCCCTATAGCCCGCAACAATTTCGTCAATGTCCTCTCCGGCGTCAATTCTGTCTAGTGTCCCAGCAATCAGAATACGAGTCTATTTGAACGTAGGATGGCCTCCGCAGACGCCTTTAGCTTTTACTACATGTTCACCCAGCGGGATATATTCATAGGGTTCGTCATCGATAATTTCAGTTATCATTCTTGACATAAAGCAGTCCTCATAAAGATATCTGGTAAATAAAATGCCGTTGACAATTTTATTTGTCAATAAATTAAATTTTCCGCCTCGAAAAGACAAGAATCGAAACGATCCCGATATTTATGGTTTTGTAGCCACGCTCGTGTTTTTCAATTCTTCCAATGCGGCGGTTATTAGACGTTTTACAGGATCATAGGATTCAGAGCTTAGCGCCTGTTCCAAAATGGGCGTAATCCTTTCGGGTTCTGATTTACCAATTACTCGCAACGCGTTAACTGCTGCTACCCTCGTTCGATAGTCCCTGTCGTTAAAGGCCTTTTGCAGAGCTTCTAAAACTTCGGCTGGTGGAGATTTAATTGAGCCGAGCGTAGATATCGAGGAATTTCTCACTCTCATATCAGGGTCTGTTAGCAACGGGATAATCTCCGGAGCCGCCTTACCTAGATCTGGCCCTAGCCCCCTAATGAGTCCCAGAGCTAGGAGACGGTTTTCAACATCCTTGTCTTTTAGTTCTTCGACAAGTGAGTCGAAGAAGGTAGGCGCTTTGGCGCGAAAGCGCATCAATGCTATCAGCGCCTCCCTCCTGTCAAGTGGGTTGTCCTCATGCAAGGCCTTCAAACAGATAGGGACCGCAAAGTCCCCGGATTCATCGATTGCGCTAACGGCGTCAAGAATGTCTGACCTGGTGTCCTCATCGGACTTCTCGTACATGGCAATGATTTTGGGTAATGCCTCACCAGCATGTTTCTTGAGTTTTTTAAGCGCCGGCAGAGCGTGAACAGCCGCAACCGGTGTCTTTGAGTCGAGCGCTTCGACGAGAACTGGTATCACTTTTTCAGGATTTTGCTCCCCTATCATGGATAGCGCCTTGCTTGCGCCCTTGGCTGTGGACTCATTCTTGTTACCAAGGGCTTCAGCCAGAATTGGAATTTCTGTGTCGTTCCAGGTTCCCAGCAGCGCCATAGCGATGGTAGCATTCATTTGAGTCTGTTTGTCTGGATCATCCAGATACTTCTTGACCAATTCCTCTACGGAATGGTCCCTTTCACCAACACGACCCAGGGCAAGGACCGCCGCACGTCTGGGAGACACGTCCGGGTCGTTCAGGACCGCAATCAAGGCTTTCTTTACATCATCGCTATGGTTTGGGAAAAACCCCAAAGCTTCTGCCGAGGCGCTACGAACCTTTGGATCAGGATCTTTCAAAGCTTCCAAGAGAGGCGGAACCGCCCTCGCTGGTTTGTTTCAGGAGCAACCGAGGTCAAATGCCGCCTTTGCCCGGACAGACGGATCATCACTTTTGAGATTTTTTATGTGCTGGTCAGTTGAATCAGCCAGGGCAGACTGTGGTTGCAAAAAACAAAAAAGCAAAAAAACAGCGAAGACGACTGAAAAAATTCTCATTTCTCAGGTTTTCCTTTACTTAAAACTTCATGTTTCTTCTTTTCGAGAAAATCCTTATCGATTTTCAAAAAACCCTTTTTCCCGAATAGGGCGAATCGGAGCCATTGGGCTGCGAAATACAACATAGAGACGTCATCGTCCCTAATTTTATCTATAATATCTTTATCGACCTGAAATTTTTGTAGAAAACTGGAATTGAAAACAAATTCCCTAAAACGGTCCACATCATAAAGTCCCATCAGGATCATATCCTGCATCCTAGGATCGGCGATCTTTTCTTCCCACAACTCGTCCGCGTGCATGACATCTTTCAGGTTGTGGTCTATGTCGTCGTAATCCCGGAGTCCCTGATCTCTGCGCCAGTCCTCAACCGTCAACTCGGCTGATTCCTTTAAACCGTGACAGGTGTCTTGCTTCACAATGAAGGAATACTCGACTCCCTGTTCCGTATCGAGTGGGTAAAGTCGACACGAATATGGGCGACTTTCGTATACTCCACAACCTTCGTCGGTTACAAATGGACATTTCTTATCGTCATCCTTGTCCATTCTAAGGATGACCGCAGGTAAACCACTTTTTTGAGACAACACCCTGTGCGTATAAGTTTCAATAAAATCGGTCGACGACATATTGAGGGCCTTTCGTAAACGAATGACGTCCAATGAGTCCAGAAAAATTGTTACGTCCCTGCAACAAGAATTAAAACAGTCTATTCCAGGGTGGCACCTAAAACAAAAGGTGTCGTCCCACGTCATGATTGTCTCTTGATTTGTGCCTGATTCGGCTTGAAATTTCATTTATGGTCCTTTCCAACATTTATGATTCGCCACGTTTCTTCTGAACCCGCTCAATGTTCTCCAATGCCTGTCTGTTTCCGGGGTCGAGGTTCAAGGTTTTCCGCCAGCAATCCAGAGCCTTATCCATATCACCCAGCATTTCGTACGCAACCCCTTTTTGGTGATGTGCGCCGATGTAGTTCTCCCTGAAAGCTATGGCTCTATCGAAACAATTTAACGCACGTGAGAAATCGCGCTTAACTATGAGATATATTTGTCCCATGTTGTAGTAAGCAGTTACATAATCCGGATCCAGCTGAACGGTTTTTTCGAAACACGAAATGGCGGCTTTTTCATTTTTCAGGAAAGTGTATGCAACACCAAGGTTATAAAAAACCGCCGAATTTTCAGGATCTAGAACAGCGACCTTTTCGAGCCTTGCCGCCGCCTGCTGATAATCTTCATCTTCGAAATCCGAGAAAGCCCGCTGAAGTTGTACCTGAGCGAGAAATAGTTGCGGATTTTTTTCTCCTGCCTCAATGGCGGACAACTCTTCCAGGATTTTCTTGACGGCATCTTTTTCTTGGGTTTTTTGAAAAAGCTCCAAGGCTTTCTCGAATGATTCACGAGCCTTTTCAATCCTGCCTGCGCAAGCTCGAGAAACGCCCAGTCTGTAGAGTATATGCGGCATTTTGGCCGAGTCAGGGTCAATCAAGGCTTTTTCGTAATATTCCGCAGCCATGAGGTAATCTTCGGCCCCGTCATAACAACTGGCAATGGCCTGTAAAATTTCGGATGACTGAGGATTGTGATCTAGACAATCCTTGAAATCGCAGATTGCCTCGTCCCACATTTTTTCCGACATGAGCTTGTAAGCCTGAGTTACTTTTTCCTGTATGGAATTTGGGAGTGGGACACTTTGGCCAACCGACTGATTTGGTAAACAACAATGCTTGAATTTTTTTCCACTGCCGCAAGGACAGGGGTCGTTTCTGGAGACAGTCGCCATCGTGGATGCTCCTTTCGAGTCGGCGAATCACAAATTGTTCATAATAATATATTAACCGGTAACCCTCAAGCAAAATAAACAATTGTTTTTGTCGGACTTTTGGAAAACATTCTTCAAAAATTCTCTTGACAAAACCCATAGGATTTGATTCAATCCATTATTCATTATTGCTTAGGTCATCCAAGGCCTAGCTGGATATCCAATTTAGTATTTCAGCGCTAATCAGATCCACGTCGAGTTGAAATGGTCAAACTTTTTCTCGGAAGTTCCACACAGTTCCGATTTTTCTCAGAGACTAAGCATAATCCGGTGGCCGTTGGTACCGATACTTGGGTTCGGTATTGGGCCGTTCTGGTGGACGGAGGGTAAAGAGGGGTCTCGGGGATAAAGCGCCTTTTACTTAGGAAGTGTTCTTCCAGGAATGGATGACTACCTTGAGAAAGGAGGAGCCCGTCTATTCGTTTGAGTCCAAAATCATGAAACTAAAAGTCAAATTTTCAATTAGAAGCAAAGATTTATCACACCAGGAGGATAGTTCATGCCAAGTTATGTAATTATGGAAAAATGTGATGGATGCAAAGGGCAGGATAAGACTGCTTGTATGTACATCTGTCCGAATGATTTAATGGTTCTCGACAAAGAGAAAATGAAAGCGTGGAATCGTGCGCCTGAAATGTGCTGGGAATGCTACAATTGCGTTAAGATCTGCCCACAGCAGGCGATTGATGTGCGTGGTTATGCGGACTTCGTGCCTATGGGCGCTTCATGCGTGCCGTTAAGGGGTTCTGAAGACATCATGTGGACGGTTAAATTCCGTAACGGTCAGGTGAAAAGGTTCAAGTTCCCGATCCGCAAGACACAGGAAGGAACGGCTGTTCCTGATGGTGGTTTTGGTGAAGTCACAACGGATCTTGCGAGCCAATGCCTGTACAACGAGCCGGCCGCTCTGAAGCTTGCCGCGCTACCCACGGTTAAGAAGTAATTCCTTAGGAGGAAGCTAATAATGGCCAATTTTGAAAATGTAGAAGTAACCACTGACATTCTTCTTTGTGGTGGTGGTATGGCAGCCTGCGGAGCCGCTGTTGAAGCTTCATATTGGGCGGCGAAAAATAATTTGAAGGTTACGTTGGTTGATAAAGCGGCGATGGATCGTTCCGGCGCCGTGGCAATGGGCCTGTCCGCCATCAACCAGTATGTCGACATAAACAGTGGCAATAATACCTGCGAAGATTATGTGCGTTACGTCCGTAACGATCTCATGGGTATCGCCCGTGAAGACCTGGTTTATGACATCGCGCGTCACGTTGACTCTTCCGTCCATCTGTTCGAAAAATGGGGCCTCCCCATCTGGTTGGACGCCGAGGGAAAGTATGTTCATGAAGGCCGTTGGCAGCTCATGATCAACGGTGAATCCTACAAGGTGATCGTGGCTGAAGCAGCGAAGAACGCTCTGACCAAGTTTGGCCATCAATATTTCGAGAGAGTTTTTATCACCACACCTCTGCTGGATGGTGAGAGAGTCGCCGGCGCGGTTGGTTTTAGCACTCGTGAAAACAAATTTTATGTGTTCAAGGCCAAAGCAGTCCTGGCGGCCATGGGCGGCGCGGTTCACGTGTTCAAACCGAGAAGCACCGGTGAAGGTCTTGGTCGAGCCTGGTATCCACCTTGGAACTCCGGCTCCAGCCTCTATTTCACACTGATCGCCGGCGCTGAGCAGACCTGCCAGGAAGTGCGTTTCATCCCTGTTCGTTTCAAGGATGGATACGGGCCAGTTGGAGCATGGTTCCTCCTGTTCAAGTCCAGGGCCACTAACGCTTTCGGTGGCGAGTACATGGTTGAACGTAAGGACGAACTTGCCAAATGGGGCGAATACGGAAAAGTTAAGCCGATTCCGGCTAACCTCCGTAACTACCTTGGCATGCTCGATGAGTTTGAAGGCAAAGGCCCGATCTTTATGAGAACAGAAGAAGCTATTCAAAATATAGCTAACGCTCTTAAGGACGACCCGAAGGCTTACAAGAAAAAAATGAAGGAACTCGAGGCCGAAGCGTGGGAAGACTTCCTGGATATGACGATCTCCCAGGCCATTCTGTGGGCCGGAACCAATGTTCAGCCTGAAGAAAAAGCCTCTGAAATCGCTGCGGCCGAACCGTACTTCATTGGCTCACACTCAGGCGCTTCTGGCGCATGGGTCAGTGGTCCTAAAGATCTCGCTCCGAAGGAATATTTCTGGGGCTATGAATATATGTCCACAGTAAAGGGTCTATTCTGCGCGGGTGACGCTTCCGGCGCTTCCAGCCACAAGTTCTCTTCAGGCTCACACGCTGAAGGACGAGCGGCTGGTAAGTCGATGGTCCGTTTCGTGGTCGAAAACAACACCCAGCCGAATGTTGATGCGGCAAAGGTTGAAGCTCTGAAGAAAGAGATCCTGAAACCCATGGATCTGTTTGCTGAATTTGGCGGCAAATCAAGTGACCCGAACATCAACCCCGAGTTCATGAAACCGAAAATGTTCATGTTCCGCCTGCAGAAAATCATGGATGAGTATGCCGCGGGCGTGACCTCAGGTTTCAAAACCAACAAGGCTAAACTCGAGAGAGCCCTCGAACTGTTGAACTGGTTGAAGGAAGATTCCGCGAAGCTGGCCGCCGAAGACCTTCATGAGCTTATGCGCTGCCATGAGAACATTCAGAGAATGTATCAGGCCGAAGTTCATGTTCGTACGATTCTGTTCCGTGAAGAGACCCGTTGGCCGGGCTACTACTTCCGCAATGACTTCCCAGCCATTGACGAAGCTAACTGGAAGGTCTTTGTCAACGCTACTTACAAAAACGGCGCTTGGGAAATGAAGAAAGTACCGGTTATCTCTATCGTCAACTAACCTCTTAACTTACCTTAGAAATCCCGGAGGTGTTTTCGCCTCCGGGTTCCCTCGAATGCAAGAGGAAGCAGACTGAGGGGGCAAATGCTCCCTCAGAACCTTTTTAATGGGAGGAAGCATGGCTGGAGAAAGGACCGTTTTAGTCGTAGGGGGCGGTATAAGTGGTATCACGGCTGCGGTGGAAGCCGCAGAGGCTGGTTGCAAAGTGATCCTGGTTGAAAGGCTACCCTACCTTGGGGGCCGAGTAGCCCGGATGAATAAATATTTTCCGAAGCTTTGCCCTCCTAATTGTGGTCTTGAAATCAATTTCAAGAGAATCAGGAAAAACACCGATATCACTGTTTACACGCTCGCAAGTGTCGAAAATGTCTCAGGCGCTCCTGGGGCTTACACTGCAACAATAAAGATCTTGCCGAGATATGTTGAAGACCACTCAAGCACTTCAAAATGTGTTGAAGACTGCCCGGTTGACATTCCAAATGAATTTAATTACGGGATGGACATGACCAAAGCCGTACGTCTGCCGTACGAAATGGCTTATCCCATGAACCTTGTCGCTGACGCTGAAGCTCTTAAAAGAAGCGCAGGGTCTACCGACTTTAAAACCTTTGTGGAATCCCTTGAGTCCAAAGGGATTAGACTTGATCTCGAAGCCAAACCGGAAATTCTTACAGTTCAGGTTTCATCAATTGTTTGGGCTACCGGGTGGGTCCCATATGACGCTACCAAACTGGACAAACTAGGGTTTGGAAAACACCAGAACGTCATCACAAATGTGATGATGGAAAGACTCGCCGCCAAGAACGGTCCTACCTGCGGTGAGATTGTAAGACCGTCGGATGGAAAGAAAGTTTACAATTTGGCCTTCGTGCAATGCGCGGGCTCCAGAGACGAAAATCATTTGCCCTATTGCTCGTCGATTTGCTGCCTTGCCTCATTAAAACAGGCTACTTACCTGCGGGATTACAATCCTGACGCTGAGGCGCATATATTTTACATCGATCTCAGAGCTTACGGGCGATTTGAATATTTCTTTGACAGGGTTCGTAATGATGAGAAAATACACTTGACCAAAGGAAAAATAGTTAATGTGTATGAGGACCCTGTTACAAAAGACGTAATAGTCGAGGGAGAAGATATTCTTTCCGGGGCCAGGATTCGCAGTACCTTTGACATGGTGGTCCTTGCCACGGGTATGCAGCCGACTACGAGCGTCGAGAAGGCGCCGGCGCCTGGAGTGGAATATGACGACTACGGCTTTATCGTTTCAGACACGGGAATTCATGCGGCAGGAGTTACCAAGCGACCTATGGACGTTGGAACGTGCCTGCAAGATTCAACTGGGGCTGCCTTAAAGGCCCTCCAGGATACGGTGGGGAGGTAAGTCCATGGATCACAAAATTGGAGTATACATTGATACTGGCTATGGAATCGGCGAAGCCCTCGACATCGACGCTCTTTCTTCTGTGGCCACCTCAGAATTCAAGGCTGTTGTATGCAGGGCTGAACCATACTGGAGCGCTCCAGAAAAACTGGCGATCATTAGAAATGATATAGCCACGGAAGGCCTTACCGCCGTCGTCATCGCAGGCCCGTCGTCAAGGGTGTTTCAGCAGGAATTTACGTTTGAAAATGTCATCACTGAGAGAATAAACCTCAGGGAACACGTAGTGTGGTGTCATCCTGCAAATGATGAAGATACTCAGATGCTGGCTGAAGACTACATGCGGCTAGGGATGACCAAGACGGGAAAGTATGAAGATAGACCCGCATATAGTGATCCCAACGAAAAGTCGCTTTTAGTTATCGGCGGCGGGATTACGGGAATTACGGCCGCTCTAGGCGCAGCAGGCGCAGGTTATCAGGTTTATCTCGTGGAAAAGGAACAGAAGCTTGGAGGATGGCTTAACAAGTTTTCTAAAGTTTTCACAGGAAAACCACCTTATGACCAACTGGTGGACCCACCGGTGCAGGAAAAGATCAAAGCTGTTGAGACTAGTGACAAGATCAAGGTATTCCTGGGTTCCCGGGTGTTCGGCATATCTGGCGCGCCAGGAATGTTTGAAGTTGTCATAAGACCCGATGGACCATGGATCGATGAGCTGGATTCTGTTCAGAACCAGTGGTTGGCGGAGAAAAAGGCCAAGGAGAACAAGGGGACAGAGGAACCCGAACCAGCCCAAACCTCTCAGGAGGAAGCGGCCAAACTGCCGCCTATGCCTGAGACTCTGGACTTTGATCACGAAAAGGTGATGGTGGGTGCAGTAGTGCTTGCAGCCGGATGGAGACCTGAAATCCCGTCAGAGTTGGAGAAGTTCGGCTACGGATCACACCCGGACATTATCACAAACGTGCAAATGGAAGAACTAGCTTCCAAGGGTAAGTTGGTCCGGCCTTCGGATGGTAAATCGGTCAACACTGTCGCATTTGTGGAAATGGTTGATGATCAGATAGCGCATCCGTGGCTTTACAACTCTGCGGTTGGTTCGCTAGTAGCTCTCAAACAGGCTCACTACCTTAGGAAATCCAATCCAGACGGAAAGGCCTACATTTTCTACGAAAATATGAGGGCGCCAGGTCAGTATGAAAAGTTTTACCGCTCTCTCCAGGATGACCCGGGGGTTTTCATGTCCAAGGGATCCCCTGTCTCGATAACCAACGGGAGTTCCGGCCTGACCGTCGAGATGAAGGACACGCTTCTTGGAGAGGACCTCAAGGTAAAAGCCGACCTGGTTGTGCTTTCCACTGGTATGGTTCCGGTGACAAAGGATTCCGCTGTCCTTAACCTTAAATACCGCCAAGGTCCGTTCCTACCCGAGAACCCTTACGGCTTCAATGATTCCCATTTCATATGTTTCCCATATGAGACTCAACGGACGGGTATTTACACAGCGGGTTGTGTCCGTGGGCCGATGGACATCTTAAGTTGCGAAACGGATGCCATGGGCGCGGCTCTCAAGGCGATTCAGTGCGCCGAACTTGTTTCCCAGGGTAAAGCTGTCCATCCCAGAGCCGGGGACGAATCATTTCCGCAGATCTTCGTCCAAAGATGCACCCAATGCAAGCGATGTACGGAAGAATGCCCATTTGGCGCTTACGATGAGAAACCGGACGGCACGCCATTGCCCAACCCCTCCCGTTGTAGACGATGCGCTATCTGCATGGGTTCGTGTCCTGAGCGAATAATATCCTTTAGAGACCACTCCGTAGATATGATCGGTTCGATGGTAAAGGCGATAGAAGTCCCGGATGAATATGCAGAAAAACCTCGTGTCGTTGTGTTTATTTGCGAGAACGACGCTCTGCCGGCGGTTGATATGGCAGGCATTCATCGATTGAATTATAGCCCTTATGTCAGATTTATTCCCCTACGCTGCCTCGGAAATATCAACATGGTCTGGATAGCTGACGCTCTTTCCAAGGGTATTGATGGAATCATGCTTATTGGGTGCAAGTATGGTGATGATTACCAATGCCATTTTATCAAAGGTAGTGAACTGGCCGAATACC